>DASVVG010000151.1:0-20574 GCA_036386655.1 Caulobacteraceae bacterium
CCCGCCTCAGCGCCCGCGGGAACACCGTCGCCGGCGTTGTCGGCCACGGCCGTGGCCGGAGCGGCCGCGCCGTCGGCCGGGGCGGCCGCGCCGCCCGCGCCCGTCGCCGGAGCGGTCGCACCCGCAGCCGGAGCCGCCGTCGTCGCGTCTTGCGCCAGCGCCGGCGCACTCGTGAGGAGCGCCAACGCGCCCGCGAGAGCCAGAAGCGAAGTCTTGGTCTTGGTTTGGAGCATTGTTCGCCGTTCCTGGTTGGTCAGCACTTCGGACCGTGGGCCGCCGCGGGACGCGTCTTCACCCGTTAACACTTGAGACGCGCAGCCGATCCCCTGAGGTTCCGCCCGTCCCTCGAAATTTTCGCGACCCAGGCGAGCGGCCGATCTCTTCGGCTCCCGTCCGGACCGCGCCGCAAGCTCGCCTCCCGAGCGAGCCTCGCCGCTTCGCGAGCGTTGCGGCCTAGCTCCTTTGGCAATCCGTTTTAATGGCGTCAAGGCGACGCTGTCGGACGCGCAGCCCGATCCATCCGCAGGCGCGGGATTTCGACGGAGGGCGATGGAGCGTCGACGAGCGCTCGAAGGAGCGATGGTGCCTGGGGCCGGAATCGAACCAGCGACACGCGGATTTTCAATCCGCTGCTCTACCAACTGAGCTACCCAGGCGAGCGCTGCGCGCGGAGGCGGCGATATAGGCGAGGCGCCCGATGCTGTCCAGCGCGTCAGCCGTCCTCGTCGGGCTGATCGGCGTCGCGGTCGTCCTCGACGGCCGGCACCGCGTAGCGCCCGGTCAGCCAACGTTGCAGGTCGACGTCGGCGCACCGGCGCGAACAGAACGGCCGGTACTGCGGCTCCACCGGCTTGGCGCAGACCGCGCAACGAACGCCCGTGTCAGCACGGTCGCTCATGAAGCGCGGACCTCGAAGCGGCCGCGAGTGAAGGAGGTCTGGGACTCGAGGGTGAAGCGGGGGCCGAGACGGTCGACCAACGCGGTCCGTAGCGCCTCCATTGCGGAGATCACATCCGGAGCCGCCTGCACGAGCAGGCGCGCGCCGCCGGACGCCCGGCCCTCCCGCTCGAGCGCTCGCGCCGCCTGAAGCGCGACGCTCGCAGCGGAGATCCTCCCGGATGCGTCGCAGAGCCGCTCGTGGATCGGCTGCTCGCGCCAGGGCTTCACCAGCTCGAACGCGCCGAAGCGGCTGATCGGCCCCAGCGCCACGCCGGGCTGGTCCGGGTGGAACGCCTCGCGCGCGGCGCGGGCGAGGGCGTCGCCGTCATGCCCTCGGCCGGCCAGATCGATGACGACGAGCCCTCCTAGCGCCTTCAACCGCAACAGGCGGGCCGCCTCGCCGATCGCGACCAGGTTCGCGGCGCGAGTGACGCGCTTGGAGTCCGCGCCCTGTCGCGCCCCGACATCGACGTCGACGGCCACTAGCGCACGGGTGGGTTCGATGGCCAGCGAGCCGCCCTCCGGCAGCGGGTGCACGGTCGCAAGCGCCTCCGCCTGCGCCTCGTCCGCGGCCTCGCGAGCCTCGGGGCCGCGGATGATGCGACTTCGCGGCGCGAAGGCTTGCAGGCGCTCTTCGAGGGTGGGCGCAGGCGACAGCACGCGCGGGGCCGCGCCCTCCCCCGCTCCGAGCAGCCGGACGGACGGCCCCTTGGCGTCGGGGCCGCCGCGGGACTCCGCCGTCACCTCCACCTCGACCGCCGCGCCCTCGACGAGCGGGAGCTCGCGCGACAGCGGCGCCACCGCCTCCGGGCCCTGTCCGAGGTCTAGGAAGGCGAGGTTCAGCGTCCGGTCGACGCGGCGGACGCGCCCGCAGACCCGCGCGCCGAGGCGCTGGGACGTCGGTCCTCCCTCGCGCTCGATCAGCAGCCGCTCCGGCCGGCCGCGTAGCTGCACCACGCCGCGGGTCTCGCCGAACGCCTTGTCGATGAAGAGGGCGCGACCGCGCTGCGGCTCGTCGTTCATGACCGCCAGCCCAGGCCGTCGAGCAGGCACAGCGTCTCGTAGAGCGGCAGGCCGACCACGCCGGAATAGGAGCCGTGCAGGTCGAGCACGAACGCGCCCGCGCGGCCCTGCACCCCGTAGCCCCCGGCCTTTCCGCGCCACTCGCCGGAGGCGACATACCCGTCGATCTCGGCCGGTGTCAGCCGCTTGAAGTGCAGCCGGGACTCGGAGACACGCGCGGCCTCTCGCCCGTCCGGCGCCATGACCGCGACGCCGGTCAGCACCCGGTGCGCGCGGCCGGAGAGCAGCGCGAGCCAGCGGCGCACCTCCTCCTCGCCCTCAGCCTTCGGCAGCAACCGTCGCCCGACCGCCACCACCGTGTCCGCAGCTAGAACGTACGCGCCGCGGCGCATGGGCGCGACCGCCCTCGCCTTCTCGCGGGCGAGCCGCTCCGCCAGCGCCCGCGGAGTTTCCTTCCTGTGGGGGTTTTCGTCGATGTCGGCCGCGAGGACCTCAGACGGCTCGACGCCGACCTGCCGCAGCAGCTCGAGTCGGCGCGGGCTGGCGCTGGCCAGCACGAGGGGAGGACGCGAACTCATCAGCCCCGCCGGTGCAGCGCGCAGATGAGCGTGAACAGGCGCCGCGCGGTGTCGAGGTCGGTCTCGATCTTGCCCGCGAGCCGCTCCTGCAGAAGGCGGGCGGCTTCGTCGTGGAGGCCGCGACGGCCCATGTCGACGCCCTCGATGCGGCTGGGCGAGGCTTCGCGGATGGCTTCATCGTAGCTGGCGCAGATCATCATGTAGTCGCGGATCGAACGCTTCAGCGGCGACAGCGCCAGGATATGGGCACGGGCGTAACTCGGGCCTTCGACCTCGAAGGCCAGCCGGTTCTCGCGGCAGGAGATGCGCAGGTGGTAGGGGCCGCCGCCGGCGCCTTCGGGACGGAAGCTGTTCTGCTCCAGCAGGTCCGCCACGGCGACTTCCCGGTCGTGTTCGAGTTCGGTGGACGCGGCGGCCAGCGACTCCGGATCGATGCTGACGGAGCGCAGGCGGTGATCGCCCATAGCGGCGCCTCAGCTGTCCGCGTGGCGCGGGGCCCGCGGCGTGGGCCAGGGCGCCGACAGATCGGCCAGCACCGCGTCCAGCGCCTCCACGTCGGCGCGCAGATCGCCCCCGCCGGCGAAGGTGAGCACGAGCGTCCCGCCGGGATCTTCCGCGTCGCCGTTCGGCTCGAACGTGACGGCGAGCAGGGAGAGCACCGCCGTCTTCGCCTCCCGCCGGATGCGGCGCGACTTGACGTCAAGGACGCCGCCTAGCTGCAACGCGGCGCGGACCCGCTCGTGGCGGCTCGATTCCCAGCGGAAGCGGTTGAGCACCACGGTCAGCCGCCGCGCCTGCGGCTCGTGCAGGATGTCGCCGACCTTCACGATCGCGTCCTGCAGGGCGGCCGAGATGACCTGGAGGTCGTCTGCGTCCTCGGCCAGGAGCCGCAGCGGGCGTGCCCCGGCCTGCGCCATCAGTAGTCGCTCCCGTCCTTGATGCGGCGCACTCGCGCTCCGCAGGCGGTCAGCTTCTCCTCCAGACGTTCGAAGCCTCGATCGAGGTGGTAGACGCGGTTGACGACGGTCTCGCCCTCCGCCGCCAGCCCCGCGATGACGAGGCTGACGGAGGCGCGCAGGTCAGTGGCCATGACCTCGGCGCCGTGCAGGTGCTCGACGCCGTGCACGCGAGCCTCGCCGCCCGAGACGTCGATGTGCGCGCCCAGGCGCATCAGCTCCGGCGCGTGCATGAAGCGGTTTTCGAAGATGGTCTCGCGGAAGACGCTCTCGCCCTCGGCCATCGTCATCAGCGCCATGAACTGCGCCTGCAGGTCGGTGGCGAAGCCGGGATAGGGAGCCGTGGTGACCTCCACGCCCTTCAGGCGCGCGCCGTTGCGGCTGATCTGGACGCCGTCGTTGAGGCGCCCGACCTCTGCGCCCGCTTCCTCCAGCTTGACCAATAGGGCGTCGATCAGGTCGGGGCGAACCTTGGTCAGCTTCACGTCGCCCCCGGCCATGGCGGCCGCGACGGCGTAGGTGCCGGCCTCGATACGGTCGGGGATCACGGCGTGGGTGGCGCCGTGGAGCTTCGGCACGCCGGTGATGCGGAGCGTGGAGGTGCCCACACCTTCGATCCTGGCCCCCATGGCGTTGAGACAGTCGGCGAGGTCGCCGATCTCCGGCTCTCGCGCGGCGTTCTCAAGGATCGTCTCGCCCTCCGCCAGCACGGCGGCCAGCAGGGTGTGTTCGGTGGCGCCAACGGACACGAACGGGAACTCGATGCGGGCGCCCTTCAGGCCGTGGGCGGCGGTGGCGTAGACGTAGCCCGCGTTCAGGTCGATGTGCGCGCCGAGCTGCTCCAGCGCCTTCAGGTGCAGGTCCACGGGGCGGGCGCCGATGGTGCAGCCGCCGGGAAGGCTGACCTTGGCGTGCCCCTCGCGCGCCAGCAGCGGGCCCAGCACGTTGAACGAGGCGCGCATCTGGCGGACGAGCTCGTACGGCGCGTAGGCGGAGGTGATCTCCGCCGCGTGGAGGATGGTCTCAGAGCCGCCGGGCCCGTCCATCTCCACCACCCGGACGCCCAGCCGCTCGAGCAGGCGGCCGAGGAAGCGGGTGTCGGCCAAGCGCGGCATGTTGGTCAGCCGAAGGGGCTGGTCGGTCAACAGGCTGGCGGCCATCAGCTTGATGGCGGAGTTCTTGGCGCCGCTGATCGGGATTTCTCCCTGCAGCCGCGCGCCGCCTTCGATGGCGATACGATCCATCGCGCCTCTCTACAGATCGGCCCCGCGCTTACAAGCGGCGGCGTTCAGAGGTGCTCCCGCGGATCGAAGGGCGTGCCGTCGAACCAGCTCAGCTCGTAGCTCCGCTCGGCGGCCTCCAGCGTGGCTTTGGCGATCTTCATGGCGTGGGAGAGCGCCTGCCAGCCGTCCACGCCGAAGAGGGCGCGGCCATGGGGCATGGAAGTCTCGTCGTCGAGGCCGCGCAGGCGCAGGGCGCACGCCCAGAGCCCCTCGTCGCTGACCCGGTACGGGGCGGAGATCTCGATTCCGAGCTCCAGTTCCTCGCCCGTCTCCGGCTGGCGCAGGCGGATGCTCCGCAGCACCTGGTAGGGCTCGGGCGCGCGGCTGGCGGCGGTGTCGACGACAGGGTCGCTCACGGCGCCTTCGGATCGGGAGCAGCCGGGGCCTTGCGGCGACGGAGGTTGGCGCGCAGGGCCTGCGCCAGGCGGTTCTCGCGCTCGGCGGCGGGGGGCTTCGGCGGCGGGGGCGGAGCCTCGTCGTTCATCCGTCAGCGGGTGCGCGCAGCCGCCGCGCGGGTCAAGCCTGTTTGCACTTCCCCTCCCCCGCCCCGCCCGCTATATGCCCCCGTCCCGCCGCCGTAGCTCAGTGGTAGAGCGCATCCTTGGTAAGGCTGAGGTCGGCAGTTCGATCCTGCCCGGCGGCACCAGTCACCCCTCACAATCCCTCGTCGCTCCTGTGGGGACCGCACCTCTGAACGAGCTGAGCAACAGGCGCGTTCAAGAGCACCGGGCGCTGGGTGACCGCGGCGCCCGATCTTTTCACCTCTGGTGAGTCGATGAGCGAGTTTCTCTCGCTTCGGGAGGCGCGTCAGCCTGCGCTCGCGCCTCCCTCCTCGTTCTGGCCGCTCAGGCCTTGTACTTGACCGCGCAGCCGTAGGGCTTGGACGAAGCGATCGCCACCGCGCGCTTGGCCTTCACGTCAGCCAGCGCCAGCCGGACCAGCTGCTTGGCACGCTTCAGGTCCGCGGGATTGGCGGTGGGCACGTCGTCGATGCCGCCAGCGTAGACCAGCCGCCCCTGCGGGTTGATGACGAACATGTGGGGCGTGGTCTTGGCCCCGTAGAGCCGGCCCACCGCTCCGCTGGGATCGAGCAGCACCGCGGTCGGCGCGGCGCCGCGCGAGGCGGTCAGCTGCTTGGCCGCCGCGCCGTTCACGTGGCCCTGCTGGCCGGGGGCCGAGGAGACGATCGACAGCCACACCACGCCGTCCTTGGTCGCCTCGCGCTGCAGCGCCTGCATGTTCCCGCTGTAGTGCTTCTTCACATACGGGCACTCGTGGTTGGTCCACTCCAGCACCACCGTCTTGCCGCGGTACTGGCTGAGCGAGCGGGTCTTCCCGTCCGCATCCGGGGCGGAGAAGTTGGGGGCCGGCTGGCCGATGATCGGGCCGGCCCCCTGGGCCGTCGCCGCACCGGTGGTGAGTACGGCCGCCGCCGCCGCAAGCGCGAGATTCCGTCGAGTGAACATGGTCGCCTCCTTCACGTGGTGGTGGTGGTCGCCTCTTCGAGCGCCTTGATCACGGCGCCTTTGGTCAGGAGCTGGGGCAGGATCCGGGGCTGGGCCGCCCCCGGTGCATAGAGCAGGTAGAGCGGCACGCCGGCGCGGCCGTGCTCGGCGAGGGCGGCGGCGATGACGGGATCGCGGCTGGTCCAGTCGCCCTTCAGGTAGACGACGCCGCTGCGCGCGAAGGCCCGGCTCACGTCTGCGCTCGAGAGCGCCACACGCTCGTTCACCTTGCAGGTGACGCACCAGTCGGCGGTGAAATTGACGAACACCGGCCGTTGCTCGGCCCTGAGCGCCGCGAGCCGCTCCGGGGTGTAGGCCTCCTCAGCGATTGTCGCGGCCTCGGCCCGCCCCCCCGGCGCTCCGAGCGCCGCGATCCCGAGCCAGGCCGCCACCAGCACCGCCGCCGCAGCCGAGGCGACGCGGAACGGCAGCGGACGCCCGCTACGCTGACTGCGTCCGAACAGCCAGGCGGCGAGCGCGACCAGCCACGCGGCCGCGAACAGCTCCGCCAGGCCGGCGACACCGGTCTGCCGCGCGAAGATCCACACCAGCCAGGCGGCCGTCGCGTACATCGGGAACGCCAGCAACCGCTGCAGCGTCTCCATCCACGGCCCCGGCCGCGGCAGGCGGCGCAGGAGCCCCGGCGTGAAGCTGACCAGCACGAACGGCGCGGCCAGCCCGAGCCCGAGCGCGGCGAAGATCGCCAGCGCCGCGGGCGCCGGCTGCACCAGCGCGTATCCCATGGCGGCCGCCATGAAGGGAGCGGTGCACGGCGCGGCCACCACCACCGCCAGCACGCCGGTGAAGAAGGCCCCGGCTGCGCCGCTCCGTCCGGCGAGTCCCGCGCCCACCCCCTGCGCCGACGCGCCGATGTGGAACACACCCGAGAGGTTCAGCGCGATCAGCAGCATCAGCAGGGCGAGCGCGGCGATCACCGGCGGCGACTGCAGCTGGAAGCCCCAGCCAGCAGTCTCGCCCGCCGCGCGGGCGGCGATCAGCGCCGCCGCCAGCGCTACGAAGGTGGTCAGCACCCCGGCGATGAAGGCGAGGCCCTGCAGCCGCGCGGTCCGCGGCTCGTGCGCATGCCCCGCCAGCGCCGCCGCCTTCATCGACAGCACCGGGAAGACGCACGGCATCAGGTTGAGGATCAGCCCGCCCAGGAACGCGAAGCCGAGCGCCAGAGGCAGCCCGAGCCCCGGTCGGCCGGGCGCCGCCGGCGGGCCCAGCCCCGCGGCCGCCGCCGGCAGCGGCCCCCGGACGGCCGCGACCTCATAGGCCTCGTCGCCGAGCGACAGCACGCCCTGGACCGGCCCGCTGAGCGAGGTCCCCTGGGCTGCGTAACCCGGGGCCAGCGTGAGCGTCAGCCCGCCCGGCCCGCGCTCGATCGCCTGCGGCTTCGCGTGATCGATCAGCGCCCCGTCGTAGGGAAAGAAGTAGGCCCGGCTCACGTCGCCCCCGCGGACCGGCTCGCCCAGCACCGCCAGCTTCAGCCGCCCCTGGGTGATGGCCGCCACACCGCTCAGCACGCCGGCTGTCGGCGCCGCCGCCAGCGCCTTTCGCACGGCGCGACCGTGCTGGGGATGGGGCGCCGCCGGAGCCGCGGCGACGGGCAGATCCAGCGCCAGCGTCGCCTGCTCCGGGATGCAGATCTGCTCGCACACCAGCCAGTCAGCTTTGGCGGTCAGCCGCACCGACTCCCCCGGGCGCGCGCTCGCCGGGACCTTCAGGGCGACCGGCAGCAGCACCTCGTTGGAGTAACCGTAGTTGACCAGCGGCCCGATGGGCTGCCGCTCGGGCACCGGCCAGATGATCTCGCCGGCGCTCCAGCCCTCCGGCAGCACCCAGGCGAGGCGCGTCGGCTCCCCCGAATCCCCAGGGTTGCGCCAGTAGGTGTGCCAGCCCGGCTTGATCTTCTGCCGTAGCGCGACGTGGACGGTGCCGCCCGGCTGAGCGGTCGCGGATCCAGACACCAGTTCGGCCTCGACGTGAGGCGTGCGCACGATCTGCGCCGAAGCCGCCGCCGCGCCGCCGAGGACGAAAAGGATGGCGGCCACGGCGGCCGTGAGCGCGCTACGCATGGAGTCGCAGGCTAGCACGGGCGAGTTCCGCCCATCGCGGCGCTCACGACTGGAACGGCTTCTGACATGACCTGCACCCTAACCACCGGCTGTTCCTGATCCTGCCCGCTGTTCAGATCGCCGCTATTGGGCCGGATTTGGGCGCCGGGGAACAGGAGGGCGAGCCGACTTTTTCCCGATGGCGAGCCGATGATCGCGCTGTTCTCGCCCGCTGGCCCTCGGCGCAACGCCCCGAACCAGTGCGTCCCACTCAGGTTGAGCCCGAGCGGAAGGTCACCGTCGCCTGCCACCTGCGCGGGATCGTCGGCGACAGGAACCCCGACGACGTGCCCGTCCAACCGCGGCGATCGAAAACGTTGAGCACCTGCAGGCGCAGCATCGCGTCCGTCGGCCCTGCGCGAAAACGATAGCGGCTCCCGACGTTGAGGAAGGTATGGGCCGGGGTGGTGAAGGTGTTCCCCGTGTTCGCCTGCCGCTCGCCGCTATGGTTCACGACCACGTCCACTGACCACTTGGGAGCGAACGACAGTCGGTGGTCGATGCTCGCCACCGCGCTGAAGCCCGGGACCCCGGGAGCGCGCTCGCCCACCGTGCCCGCCTCCACCAACGGCCCCGACACCCTGGGCTCCATCACCACCGCGCCCAGCACCACGGAGGTGCCGTCGCGTACCTGGCCCGCGAGCGAAGCCTCGATCCCGCGGTGCCTCACCTCCCCGACCAATCCGTACGAGCCGTCGGCGCGGAAGCCGGGCGTGGGCTTCGACACGTCGAACGCCGCGCTGACGAAGGACAGACGTTCGGTCAGCGCGTGGGTCACGCCGAACTCCATCTGCTCCGCCTCCACCGGCGGCAGGATCTCGTTGCGGTTGGTGGCGCTCTGCGGCGCTGTCCCGGTCTCCTCCAGCCCGGTCAGCCAGCTCGCGAACAGCGCCGTCCGCGGGGACAGGCTCCAGACGGCGGAAGCGTTGTAGAGCCACAGCTCCTCGGCGCGTGCGGTCTCCTCGCCGCCGATCGGCGTCACCCGCTTCTCGTAGCGCGTGCGGTGGGCGCCGAGCCTCAGCTCCAGCGTCTCGCCGACGTTGATCCCCCAGCCCGCGCTGGCGGTGAGCTGATCGACCTCGTCGTGCACGCGCCGGCCGTCGTCGCTCAGCACCGGCTCACCGCCGTAGCTCGGCGTCTCGGTGATGTTCACCGTGCCGAGGGCGTAGGCCTTGCCAGCGACCGTCTGCGCGCGACTTCCGCGCGCCCGCAGCGACAGGCTCAGCCGGTGATCGACGCGCTCCCCGTCGAACACCCGCGCCGCTCGCCCTTCGAACGAGTCCGACACGAAGTTCCGCTCCGGCGTTACGAACTGCGTCGCCTGGGCCGTACCGTCGGCGCTGGTGGAGAGCAGGGTGAAGTCGGTCCGCTCGGGGCTCCAGTCGGCCCGGAAGGCCGAGGCCTCGAACGACCAGGCGCCGACCGCGGATTCCGCCAGGGCGCCGTAGGTCAGCTCCGGGCTGACGAACTTCGCCCATGCCGGCGCGTAGGACTGCACCGGCTTGATCGCCGGCGGCAGCGCGCCGTCGGCCGCCATGACGCCGTAGTCGCCGTCGTACGCGCGGTCGGTGTAGCTCACGAACCCCCGCACCTGCAGCTTGTCGGAGGGGCGCCAGCGCCCGACCGCGCCGTACTCGTAGATCGAGCCCCGGTTGCCCAGGGCGTAGGTCATGTCGTCCCGGCCGATGAAGTTGGTGGCGAGGCCGAACTCGCCGTCCTCGCTGACCAGCACCCCGCCCACATCCAAGAAACGCGTCTCGTACTCGCGGAGGCCCGTGCTCACGTGCCAGCGCGTCTTGCCGTTGGTGTCGCGCAGCCGGTAGTTCACCACCCCCGACGGCGAGGGGAAATCCAGCCGCGCCGCGTTGGCCCCGACCCGCACGCCCACCCCGTCCAGCGCCGCGTCGGAGATCGACTGCTGGCGCACGAAATAGTGGCCGTCGATCCGGTAGGCGGCGGAGTTCTGCAGGTTGAAGCCGCGGACGTTGCCCTCGTTGTAGAGGCCCACGGCCTCCACCCCCACCCGCTCGCCGAAGGCATCGCGGGCGGTGCGGGTGGCGCTCTCCTGGGCGACGGCCGCGACGGCGGCCGCGCTCCAGGCTGCGGTGGCGAGTAAGATGGTTTTGGACATGAGGACGCACACTTTCCCGGCGGGCTGTTCAGACGAGTGCGATTGGGGGAGATTGGGCCGCCGGCGGACAGGGCGGGGGCGCGATCTTTTGCCGATGGTGAGCCGATGAACGAGCTGTTCTCACCCCTGCGGAGGCGCGTGGACCTGGCGCTCGCGGGCCCGTTTTCTCTGGGTTCGCTGCGCGTCCACCCGATCGCCCTCGAGGTTCACGGCCCTGAAGGGGTCCAGACGCTCGAGCCGCGCGTCATGCAGGTGCTCGTGGCGCTGCACCAGGCCCGGGGAGAGCCGGTCAGCCGCGACGACCTGTGCGAGCTCTGCTGGGAGGGCCGAATCGTCGGCGAGGACGCCCTGAACCGCTGCATCGGGCGTCTGCGCAAGGCCTTGGCCGCCGAACCGCGGGCCGCCATCGATACCATCCCGAAGATCGGCTACCGGCTGCGCGTCCCCCCGATGGAGCGTATGGCCGCCGAGCGCCCGCCCGCGGACGAGTCTCGCCCGGCGCCGGCGGCGAGCCGCCGGCCCCCCCGCGTGGCGCTGCTGCTCGCCGCAGGCCTCGGCGCCGTCGCCGTTCTGGGCGTCGGCGCGGCCGCGTGGAACCGCCTCCGAGCCCCCGCCGCCTGGTCCGCCGAAGGCGTGCGGCCGCTCACGGCCGAACCTGGCGTCGAAACCCATCCGGCGCTTTCGCCGGACGGGCGCTTCCTCGCCTACGCCGCCGGTCCCAGTTCCGACGGCCCGCGCGACCTCTTCCTGAAGAACGTGAGCGAGGGCGCGCCGCTGCGCCTCACCAGCGAGGTCGCCGACGAGTCAGCGCCGGCCTGGTCGCCGGCGGGCGACCGCATCGCCTTCGTGCGTCAGACGGGCGGGGAGCCCTGCCGCATCGTGGTGCTGCCCGTCCCGCGCGGCGCCGAGCGCACGGTCGGCCGCTGCAGTATGATGCCCTCCACGGGGCTGGCCTGGCTCGACGAGCGGACCATCCTCCTCTCCGACCGCTCCCGCCCGGACGAGGTGGCGCGCATCCGTGCCCTGGACACGGAGACGGGAGCGCTCCGCAACGTCACCCGGCCGGGCGCCGAGACCCTGGGGGACAGCGACCCCCTGGCCTCGCCCGACGGCCGGAGCGTGGTGTTCCGCCGCTCGGCGTCCAATGGCGTCGACTACGTCTACCTGGCCGATGCGCGCACCGGCGCGGAGCGGCCGCTGACCCGCGACGGCTGGAAGGCGCTCGGCTACGCCTGGGCCGCGGACGGCCGCACCCTGTTCTACGCCAGCAACCGCGGCGGCGACTGGGGCCTGTGGACGATCGACACCCGCCGGACCTCGGAGCCGAAGCGGGTGAGCCTCGGCCTCATGTCTCTCGGCCGTATGTCGTCCGACCGCTCGGGCAAGCTGGCGGTGGAGACGTCAGACCGCCGCAGGAACCTGTTCGCCGTGGGCGGCGCCGGCGCGCCCGTCGCCCTCACCGCCTCTACCGGCCGGGAGTGGGACCCGGACGTCGCGCAGCACGGCGGCCTCGTCTTCGTATCGGACCAGGGCGGGGCGCCGGAGGTGTGGGTGCGGCCCGACGGCGGCGAGCCGGCACGCCTCACGCGGCTGGGCGCCAGCTACGTGCACTCAACCCGCTGGTCCCCCGACGGCCGGCGCATCGCCTTCATCGCGGCGCGCGGCCGCGGCACGGATCTGTGGCTGATGAACGCCGACGGCTCCGGCCTCGCCCGCGTCACCCAAGACGGAGCCTCCAAGGTGGACCCGGTGTGGGACGCCGACGGGCGCGCGCTGGTGTACGTGGAGCGGCGCGGGCAGGTCCGGCGGCTCCTGCGCGTCAGCGCTTCGGGCGGCGAGCCGGTCGCGGTGCCCGGCGGCGCCGGGTTCCGCGCGCTCCGGCCGGGCTGGGACGGCGCCTTCTACGGGGAGAGGCTGGCTGACGACCGGCTGTGGCGGCTGCCGCGAGCGGGCGGGGTCGCCACCCCGGTCTCCCCCACCCTCCGGGTCGGCGAGGACTCGGACTGGACCACGGGGCGGCTCGGCATCTACCAGGTGCGCGGACGCGCTACGCCCGCGCCAACGCTGTGGCTTCGGACGTGGTCTGGCGCGGAGCGCAAGCTCGCGGACCTGCCGAGCGTCGCCGCCATCGCTTCCCCGGCGGTGGACCCCCGCACCGGCGCCTTCATCTTCCCGCGCAAGCTCCGCGAGGAATACGACATCGCCCTGCTGGACGTGCGCTCGCGCAGCTAGCCCGAAGTGCGGCGCTGAGCCACCTCGGTGCTCGCGCGTTAGGGCGGGATGGATTCGCTGAACGACCTCACGGACCTGCGGCTGCTCTCGCTCGGCGGGTCGGCGGTCACGCTCGGCGGGCTGCTGACAGCTCTGGTGATCCTCGTGCTGGCCTGGGTGCTGGCGCGGGTGGTCGGCGCGGGGCTGGAGCGGCTGCGCGGGCGGGCGCGGGTCGGGCGGTCGTCGATCTACATCGTCCAGCGGCTGGTGACCTACGCGATCGTGCTGGCGGGTGTGCTGGTCGCGCTCACGAACCTCGGCATCAACCTGACCTCGCTGGCGGTGTTCGCGGGCGCGCTGGGCGTGGGGTTGGGCCTCGGTCTGCAGGGGATCGTGCGCGAGTTCGTCTCGGGGCTGGTGGTGATCTTCGAGCGGCACGCCAACGTCGGCGACTTCATCGAACTCGAGAACGGCACGCGGGGGCTGATCGTGGAGGTCGGGCCGCGCGCGACGCGCATCAAGACCAACGACAACGTCGACATCATCATCCCCAACTCGAAGCTGATCGAGAACCAGGTCACCAACTGGACCCTCAAGGGCGACACGCGGCGGATCCACGTGCCGTTCTCGGCGGCGTACGGGGCGGACAAGAACCAGGTGCGCGAGGTGGTCCTGGAGGCGGCGCGGGCGGTGCCGTTCACGCTGGCGGACACCGAGACGCGGCGGACGCAGGTGTGGCTGACGGGGTTCGGGGACAGCGCGCTGAACTTCGAGCTCGTCGTGTGGCCCACGATCGACGCGGTGAAGCGCCCCGCGGCCATGCAGGCGGCGTACGCCTGGGCGATCGAGGACGCGCTGACCCGCGCGGGCATCGAGATCCCCTTCCCGCAGATGGACATTCGCCTGCGCAGCCTGTTCGGGCGCGAGGAAGAGAAGGCGCTCGACGCGCTGCGGCTGGAGCGCGCCCCGGAGACGGAGCCGCCGGAGGAGATCCCGCCCGCCAACAACGACGCCGCGGACGACCTCATGGCCAACGCCAAGGCGGCGGAGCAGGCCAAGTCGCGCGTCGCCAAGGACGACCACGAGGGACGGGCCGAGGCGGAAATCGCCCCGCCCGGCTGATCCCGCCTGGCCGATCTGGCCGATCGGGAGAAAAAGTTGGCCGATCGGCCAGATCGGCCAACTCCCGTCAGGCGCGGCGTTTCGCGCGGCCGGGCGCGCGGTCGCCGAACCACCAGGCGAGTGCGGTGACGGCGCCGTAGGTGGCGACCTGCACCACGGTCTCGACGACTTCGGCGGCGGTCTGCGTCGGCAGCTCGCCGGTGAGCGCCATGGCGAAGAGCGCGAGCACGATCAGCCACAGCAGGAGCGTGAGCGACGGGCGCACCAGCGCGCGCACGGCGTCCACCCAACGGTAGCTGGCGCCGATACGGGCCTCCGCCTGCAGGGACGCCTCCAGCCCCGCCCACGAGCCCTGCACGGCGGCGGTCTGCAGCGCCTGCTCGGCCACCGCCAGCTCCTGCTCGGTCTCGGCGGCTCGGGCGCGCAGCTGCAGTTCGTGCAGCGCCTTCTCGTGCCCCCAGCCGCGCTCGGCGTGGGCGATCTCAAGCTGGCGATCCTTGCGCTTCTCGCGCAGCTCCCAGAGGCCGAAGCCGCGGTTGATCAGCGAGCCGAGCACGCCCGTGAGGCCGCCCAGCACCGTCGAAGCGGCTAGTCCAGCAACGCCTTCCATCTCTTCGCGCCTCCCCTGGCGTAGTCCCACTCGGCGGGCCGGGCCCGCCGATCCAGATGCAGAAAGGTCCGGCCGTAGCCGACGCCGGCGAACCCCAGCGCACGCGCCGAAACCAGCAGGCGCCGACGCGCCTCGTCGTCCCACCCCGCGACAGAGATGTCGGCGGCGAGGGTGCGCGCGTGCATCGACAGCGGCGCTCCGCCGACCGCCGCGTTGTGCAGCCGGCAACGACGGCCGGAAGCGACGGTCAGCGGCCTCCCGACGGCGTCGCGCAGTTGCTCCAGCGCGTCGAGGAAGGCCGCGTCGTGGAAGTACTCGCCGGCGCAGAAGCGGCCGGCGCAGCGGCAGGCCAGCTCGCGCGGCGCGAAGTGCGGCCAGCGCCAGCCCTCGCGCGGCGCGTCGTGGTGCGAGCGGTGGAGCATCAGCCGACCAAGTGCCCGGCGAAGTGGGCGCGGACCGGTTGCACGGTCTCCAGGAAGCCGAGGCGCACGCCGACGGCGTCGCCAGCGGCGAGCTCGAGCACGGCGCTGGCGCCCACGTCCTGGTAGGGGCCGTAGCTCTCGGCGAACTCGCCGATGGTGGTCCCGTTGACCTCGAAACCGAAGAGCGCGCGCCCGGCCCAGCCGCCGTCGGACTTGGCCGCCATGTGCAGGGCGTAAGCGCCGGCGACGGGGGCGGTGAACAGGCCGGTGGCGGGGTCGAAGGCGCCGCCGCGGTTCAGCGCGTGCGGAAGGGCCGTATAGCCGGCGCAGAGGCCGGTGGTGGTGCGGGCGGCGGAAGCGTAGGTGCCGAACGCCGGCTGGGCGGGCAGGCGCACGCGGCCGGCCGCGTCGGCCACGAGCGCGGTGTTCCACGCGGCGCCGTCGCCGCTGGTCTTCAGCGTCAGCCGATCGTCGCCGGCGAGGCCGAGTTCCGCCCGGCCGGAGAAGCCGGTCTGGAACAGCAGCGACAGCACGTCTCCGGCCGTCTCCTTGTTGAGCGTGAGGCGGAGGTCGCCGTCGCCGCCCTCGGCGGCCGTGCGGGCGGCGAACAGCGCCTTGTTGAGCCGCGCGGAGAAGGGGTTGGTTGCGTCGGCCACGGCGCCGAGGCCCAGCCGTTCGAGGTTCTGAAGGGCGCCCAGCACCGCCCCGAGCTCCGACCAGGCGCCGCCCGCGCGCACCAGCAGCCGGGACTCGTCCTTGACCAGGACCAGGGCGCCGTCCGGCGCGGCAAGGGCGTTCCAGTCCCCGGCCTCGAAGCGCAGCAAGGCGCCGGGGGCGAAGTGCTGCCACGGCGCGGCCAGGGCGCCGGGCGGGCGGAGGTACATGGCGCCGTCGGCGGGCGCCTGGGGTGGAGCGGCGAGCGTGCGGCTCTCGACCGCCGTGTGCACCAGCCCGTCGAGGGCGGCGAGCGCCTCGTTTACGGTGAGGTGCTTCTGCGCCTGACCGGCGGCCAGGTACGGCAGGGCCAGCCGGGGCGTCGCGTCGTCGGACAACGGCTTCTCTCCTCGAACAAATCGTCGAGGAGCAGTGTGCGGCCGCCCGAAAGCCTGTCGGCGAACTTACTTTGGCCGGTGAATAGTGACAGCCGTCAGGCGGGCTGGCCGAGCAGTTCGGCGCGCGCGGCGGCGTACTCGCGCTGCAGCCGCGCGACGAGATCGGCGGCGGGCAGGATTTCCTCCACCGCGCCCACGCCTTGCCCCGAACCCCAGATGTCGCGCCATGCCTTGGCGCTGACGTTCCCGCCGGAGCCGAAGTCCATGGTGGTGGGGTCGAAGCCCTCCAGCGCGTCCGGATCCAGGCCGGCGGCGGCGATGGAACCGCGGAGGTAGTTCCCGTGAACCCCGGTGAACAGGTTGGTGTAGACGACGTCCGAGGCGGCGCTGTCGACGATCATCTGCTTGTACGCGGCGCTCGCGTTCGCCTCCTCCGTGGCGATGAAGGCGGAGCCGATGTAGCCGAGGTCGGCGCCCATCGCCTGGGCCGCGAGCACTGCCCGCCCGGTGGCGATCGCGCCCGACAGGACGAGCGGCCCGTCGAACCACTTACGGATCTCCTGCACCAGCGCGAAGGGCGACTGCGTGCCGGCGTGGCCGCCTGCGCCGGCGGCGACGGCGATGATCCCGTCCGCGCCCTTCTCGATCGCCTTCCGCGCGTAGCGGTCGCTAATGACGTCGTGGAGCGTGATGCCGCCGTAGCTGTGGACCGCGTCGTTCACCTCGGGGCGGGCGCCCAGCGAGCTGATCACGATTGGCACGCGGTGCTTCACGCACAGCTCCATGTCGTGCAGCAGCCGGTCGTTGGTTTTGTAAACTATCTGGTTGACCGCGAAGGGCGCGGAGGGCGTGTCCGGATGGTCGCGATCCCAGGCGGCGAGCTCCTCCCGGACCCGGTGCAGCCACTCGTCGAGCTGGGACGCCGGGCGGGCGTTCAGCGCCGGGAAGGAGCCGACGATCCCCGCCTTGCACTGCGCGATGCACAAGTCGGGGTTGGACACGATGAACAGCGGGGCGCCGATGACGGGCAGCCGCAGGCGCTCTCGCAGGATCGGCGGCAGGGCCATGAGGTCTCCAACGGCTGAGCTTCGGTCGTAGGGCGGCGCGGCGGTCGCCGCAACCTTGACGCCAAGGGGCTCGCGGCGTTCTGTCGGTCATGGCCGACGCAGACGTCATCCCGCTCGCCGAGGGCTTCGCGCCCGCGACGCACGACGCGTGGATGCGGCTCGTCGAGAAGTCGCTGAAGGGCGCGGAGTTCGAGACGCTGCGCAGCCGCACGGCCGACGGCATCGTGGTCGAACCGCTCTACACGGCCGGCGAGTCGAGCCCGGTGCGGCCGGCCTTTTCATCGGACCCGGCGCGGCCCTGGGACGTGCGCGCGCTGGTCACGCATCCGGACCCCGCGCGCGCCGCCGGCGACGTGCTGCACGACCTGGAGAACGGGGCGGCGTCCGTGCTGCTTTCGATCGACCCCACCGGCCCCGAGGGCGTGGCCGTGGGATCGCGCGACGAGCTGGCGCGGGCGCTGGAAGGCGTGGTGCTCGATCTCGCCCCCGTCGCACTGGACGCGGGTTTCCTCGGGCCGCTCGCGACGGATTGGCTGGCGGACCTCGCCAAGGGAGGGCCGCAGGCTCCCCTCGCCTTCCACCTGGATCCGCTGGGTGCGCTGGCGCGCTCGGGCTCGTCGCCGGGACCGATCGAGGCGCACGTGACCCTCGCCGCCGAGACGGCGGCGCGGCACGTGCCGACGTATCCGAAGGCGCGGCTGTTCCTGGCTTCCGGACGCGCGGCGCACGAGGCCGGCGGCTCGGAGGCGCAGGAGCTGGCCATGGCGCTGGCGGCGGCGGTCGCCTACGCCGAGGCGCTGCAGCGCGCCGGGCTATCGCTGGAGGACGCGTTCGCGCGGATCACGCTCGGGCTTTCGGCGGACGGCGCCTACCTGACGACGATCGCCAAGCTGCGTGCGGCGCGGCTGCTGTGGGCGAAGGCGACGACCGCGTGCGGGGTCTCGGCGCCCGCGGTGATCGAAGCGCGGTCGTCCCGGCGGATGCTGTCGCGGCTGGACGCCTGGAGCAACCTGCTGCGCCTCACCTCGGCCGCGTTCGGCGCCGCGCTGGGCGGGGCGGACGCGGTGGTGCTGGAGCCGTTCACCGCGCCGCTGGGGCCGCCCACCGCTTTCGCGCGGCGACAGGCGCGCAACATCCAGCTGGTGCTGATGGAAGAAGCGGGGCTCGGCCGGGTCTCCGACCCTGCGGGCGGCGCCTGGGGGATGGAGGCGCTGACCGACCAGCTCGCGCGCGCGGCGTGGACGCAGTTCCAGGAGATCCAGCGGCAGGGCGGCCTGGCCGAGGCGCTGATGTCGGGCCGGCTCGCCGAGCAGGTGGGCCGCGTGCGCGGGCAGCGTCGGTCGGACCTGGCCGAGGGCCGCACGGGGATGATCGGCGTGACCATGTTCCCGAGCCGGGAGGCGCCGCCGGCGGTGGACACGGTCGATCCGGCCGGGTTCGCGGCGGACGCGCCGGAGGTTCGGCTGCCGGGCGCGGACTCGATGGCGACGGCGCTCCGCCCCATCCGTTGGTCGGAACCCTTCGAACAGGACCAGGAGGTCGCGTGATGGACGGCAGGGGCTTCACCGCCGACACGTGGTCGGCGCTCAAGACGTTCCAGGGGCGGTGCGCGTCGCCGCACGACGTGGACGGCGGCGCGGCCGTGTTCGCGCTGGGCGACACCTTCAACGGCAAGGCGCTCGACATGCGGCTGCCGCAGCCGGTGATCTGGTGGAGCGACGACGAGGACGAGGTCGGCGCCGTCGCGGTGCAGGCCGAGTGCCACGAGACCGAGGACGGCGAGACGCTCGAGGTGCTGGGGCTGGTGCTGCCCGACGGCCGCACCGCGATCTCGCTGCTCGAGGATTGCGACGAGGTGGACGCGACCGATCCGGTATGGGTCGCGTTGGTGCAGGAAGCCGGGGACGACGCCGAGGACGACGGCGACGACGGCGACACCAATTGGGACGATGACGAAATCTATCCCTGACTTCGGTACGCTCGAGTACGACGCGATTTCCGTGACCGCTCCGCCCGGGCCGGGCGGCGGCGAGCCATGGCTGACGCCGGAAGGCGTGGCCGTGCGCCAGCGCTACGAGCCGGCGGACGCGGCGGGGCTCGACTTCACGGGAGGGTATCCGGGACTGGCGCCGTACCTGCGCGGGCCGTACCCGACGATGTATGTCACCAACCCGTGGACGATCCGCCAGTACGCGGGCTTCTCCACGGCGGAGGACTCGAACGCCTTTTACCGGCGCAACCTCGCGGCGGGTCAGAAGGGCCTGTCGATCGCGTTCGACCTCGCGACGCACCGCGGCTACGACAGCGACCACCCGCGCGTGAAGGGCGACGTCGGGATGGCGGGCGTCGCGATCGATTCCATCCTCGACATGCGCCAGCTGTTCGACGGCATCCCGCTCGACCAGATGAGCGTGTCGATGACCATGAACGGCGCCGTGCTGCCGGTGATGGCGCTCTACATCGTGGCCGCCGAGGAACAGGGCGTGCCGCACGCCAAGCTTTCAGGAACGATCCAGAACGACATCCTGAAAGAGTTCATGGTGCGGAACACGTACATCTATCCGCCCGCGCCGAGCATGCGGATCGTGTCGGACATCTTCGCCTTCACCTCGAAGGAGATGCCGAAGTTCAACTCGATCTCGATCAGCGGCTACCACATGCAGGAAGCCGGGGCGTCGCAGGACCTCGAGCTCGCGTACACCCTGGCCGACGGGGTGGAATACATCCGCGCGGGGATCGCGGCCGGACTGGACGTGGACGCGTTCGCGCCGCGGCTGTCGTTCTTCTGGGCCGTCGGCATGAACTACTTCATGGAGGTGGCGAAGCTGCGCGCCGCGCGGCTGCTGTGGGCGCGGCTGTTGCAGCGAGAGTTCGCGCCGAGCGACGCGCGGTCGCTGTCGCTGCGCACGCACTGCCAGACGAGCGGCTGGTCGCTGGCGGCGCAGGACGTGTTCAACAACGTGGCGCGCACGTGCGTGGAGGCGATGGCCGCCGCCAACGGCGGCACGCAGAGCCTGCACACCAACTCGCTGGACGAGGCATTGGCGCTCCCGACGGACTTCTCGGCGCGGATCGCGCGCAACACGCAGCTCTTCCTGCAGGTGGAGAGCGGGCTTACGCGGATGATCGATCCGTGGGGCGGGTCGTACTACGTGGAGCGGCTGACGCACGACCTCGCGCGGCGCGCGCTGGAGCACATCGACGAGGTCGAGCGCCTCGGCGGCATGGCCAAGGCGATCGAGGCGGGCGTGCCGAAGCTGCGCATCGAGGAGGTCTCGGCACGCACGCAGGCTCGGATCGACACCGGCCGGCAGACGGTGGTGGGCGTCAACAAGTACCGGCCCGAGCACGTGGACGAGGTGCCGGTGCTGAAGGTCGAGAACGCGTCGGTGCGCGAGCAGCAGATCGCGAAGCTGCAGCGGCTGCGCGCCGAGCGCGACCCGGCGGCGGTGAGCGCGGCGCTCGACGCGCTGAGCCGGGGCGCGGAGGCGGACGGCAACCTGCTGGCGCTGTCGGTGGAGGCGGCGCGCGCTGGAGCACATCGACGAGGTCGAGCGC
>DASVVG010000152.1:0-38119 GCA_036386655.1 Caulobacteraceae bacterium
GTCGTTCGCCGATCGCCTCGACGGCGGCCGGGTCGAGGCCGGAGCGCGCCGGCGTCACGGGCGCAGGAGCGGCGGGGCCGCCGTCCTCGTGCAGCTTGTCCTCGGGCAGCGCCAGCACCACCGGCCCCTGACGGCCCTGCAACGCGGTGGCGAACGCGCGCGAGACGATCTCCGCCGTGCGCGCGGGCTCGTCGAGTTCGTCGGCATGCTTGGCCAGCGGTCCGAACACCGCGCGGTAGTCGACCTCCTGGAAAGCGCCGCGCCCTTTGTCGGCGGCCGCGACCTGACCCACGAAGAGGATCATCGGCGTGGAGTCCTGCTGGGCCGTATGCACGCCGACGCTGGCGTGCGTGGCGCCCGGTCCGCGTGTGACCATGCAGATGCCGGGCTTACCCGTCAGCTTGCCGTAGGCCTCGGCCATGTTCGCCGCCCCGGCTTCATGGCGGCAGGCGATGACCCTCACGCGGTCGCGGACGTCGTGCAGCGCGTCCAGCACGGCCAGGTAACTTTCCCCCGGCACGCAGAAGACGTGGTCGACACCGTTCAGCACCAGCGTTTCCACGAGGCGGCGCGCGGCGGTCATCGCTGTGGTCATGAGGCCCGCTTAGTGCCCGGCGGCGTTCGCGTCGAGGCTCCCAGTCCGCCGAGCAGCTCGTGCAGCGTCACCGGCCGATAGTTGTGCACGTCCACTCCGACGTCATGCTGTCGGGGCAGGGGCTTGAGCCGGCCGTGGCTATGGCCGTGCAGGTTCACCGCGCCGCGGTGCATGCGGTTCCAGCTTCGGAACGGGTAATGACAGAGGACCAGCTGGCGACTCTCCACCTCGATCTCGGCGTAAGGCGCGACGCTCGCCCAGCCGTGCGCGACCTCGGGATCGGGATCGTTGTTGCCGACCGTCAGGTGCTTGCGGCCGTTGAGGCGCGGCAGGATCTGCGCGGCGAGCTTCGCGGTGCGGGCGAAGTCGCCGAGGTGCCAGACTTCGTCCTCCGGCCCGACGATCTCGTTCCAGCGTTCGATCAGGACGGCGTCCATTTCGGCCACGGACGCGAACGGTCGAGGGTAGAGGTTGAGGACGCGGTGATCGCCGAAATGCGTGTCGCTGGTGAAGAAGACGCTCAGAGCACGCCGTCCCCGCGCAGGCGCGCGATCTCCGCCTCCGACAGGCCGAGCCGCTCCTGCAACACCTCTTCGGTGTGCGCGCCCAGCGACGGCGGCGGCGCGCGGTAGTCGGGCGGCGTCCGGGAGAGGCGCACCGGACAGGCGACGGTTCGCACCGGGCGGTCGAGGTCCGCACGCGCCTGCTCCACCACCAGCTCACGCGCCTGGGCCTGCGGCTCCGCGAACACCCGATCGACCGTGTTCACGGGGCCGCAGGGAACGCCCAGCGGATCGAAGATCTCGATCCATTGCTGTGTCCGGAGACTGCGTGTCCGCGACTCCAGGATCGGAACGAGAGCGGCGCGGTTCTTCACGCGATCCGCGTTGGTGCGGAAGCGGTCGTCGTCCGCCAGCGCTTCCTCCCCTAGCCCACGGCAGAGCGCGCGGAACTGTCCGTCGGCGCCGACCGCGATGACGATCTCGCCATCGCCGGTGGCGAAGGGCTGGTAGGGCGCGAGGTTTGGATGGGCGTTGCCCATGCGCGTGGGCGCCTCGCCGGAGACGAACCAGTTGGTCGCTTGGTTCGCCAGCATGGCGGCCTGCGCGTCGAACAACGCCATGTCGACGTGCTGGCCTTCGCCGGTGGCGCGGGCGTGCAGCAGCGCGGCGAGGATGGCGTTCGAGGCGTAGAGGCCGGTGAACAGGTCGGCGACGGCGACGCCCACCTTCATCGGCTCGCCGCCGGGCGCGCCCTCCGGTTGGCCGGTGATCGACATCAGCCCGCCCATGGCCTGGATCATGTAGTCGTAGCCGGCGCGATCCTTCAGCGGCCCCGTGTGACCGAAGCCGGTGATGGAGCAGTAGACGAGCTTCGGGTTGGCGGCGGAGAGGCTGTCGTAGTCCAGCCCGTACTTCTTGAGGGCGCCGGTGCGGAAGTTCTCCACCAGCACGTCGGCCCGGGTGGCGAGGCGGCGGAGCAGGTCGGCGCCCTCGGGAGCGGCCATGTCCACCGTGATCGAGCGCTTGTTGCGGTTGGCCGCGAAGAAGTAGGCGGCATCGCCCTGTGAGCCGTCGGCGCGCGTGGTGAAGGGCGGGCCCCAGGCGCGGGTGTCGTCGCCAGCGCCGGGACGCTCCACCTTGACGACATCGGCGCCGAGGTCGGCCAGCAGCTGCGTCGCCCAGGGGCCGGCGAGGACCCGCGACAGGTCCAGCACCGTCACGCCCGCGAGCGGTCCCGACCTCGGCTGCGCCATCTCCGCCTCCCTCTCGGGTTCCAGCTAAACGAGCCGGGGCGGCGCGGCTAGGCGGGGCGGACCCCCTCCCGCTGCGGCGGGAGAGGCGCCCGATCATTAGTCCTTCGGCACCGAAGCTCCGATCCCCGCCCGGCAGCCGCCGCCGACGCTCTGCCCTTCGCGGCAGGTCAGCATGCGGGCGACCTGGCCGTTGCCGCGGTAGTCGATCAGGAAGCTGCGGCCGTCCTGGCAGGCGATCTCGAACCAGTTTTCGCCCTGCGGGGTGAGCCCCATCCATCGTGCGTTGTTGATCGAGCAATTCGGGTTCTTGCCGCGCAGCTGCAGCGCTGAGCTGACCCTCGGGTACGCCGCGCTCGGCTGGCTCAGCGTGCAGTCGGCCTGCCAGCGCGGACCGAACAGGCAGTCGTAGACGTCGTTGCGCGGCGTCTTGGACGACGACAGCAGGGCGAGCGCCCCATAAGGGCGGTTGCTGCAGCTCACCTCGATGATGTCGCGGCCGCTGGCGATCTCGGTGCCGATCTGGCGGGCGTCGGCGGGAGTGCAGTCGCCGAGGCCGGCGCCGCGGACGCGGGCGAGCAGCTGGTCGCGGCGCGCGGCCGTGAGGGCCGTGGTGTTGGTGAACTGGCAGGTGAGGCCAGTGACGCGGTCACAGTCCAGCGCCCGCACGAAGCCTCCCGTTCCGTTGACTTCCATCAGGAAGCCGGGCTGGCCGGCGGCGCAGCCGATTTCGAGGATCTCGTTGTTCGTGGTGGGCGTGCGGCCTGCCGAGCGGGCCTGGGCCACCGTGCACTGTCGCTGCGCCTGCGCCACCACTGGGGCGAGAGCGGCGATCACTTGCGCCTGGGTCGTGAGGGTGCATGCGTTCGGGGTGCTGGACGCGGTGAGGCAGCTGATCAGCGTGGGCTTCGCCGTCGCGGCGCCCGGCCGTCGCAGGATGAAGCCGGGACCCTCGGTGCAGGCGATCTCGTAAAGGGTGTCGCCGTTGCTCGGCAGGGTGCCCATGTAGCGGGCGTTGCTGACTGTGCAGGTCCCGCCGGCCTGGACGATCACCGGCTGGAGCGACTGGGCGGGATTGGCGTTGGCGGGCAGCTGGCACTGGATGCCCTGCTGCTTCTTCGCCTGGGCGAGGCGATAGTTCTCCGCGACCACGATGCAGTCGAAAGCCTGCGGCTTCGCGCCGGTGGCCTGCTGGAGCAGGTAGCCGAGGCCTTCGCGACAGGCGACCTCGTAGCTCAGCGTTTCACCTTTCCCGGAGGCGTTCTTCGCGGTCCCGATGAAAGCGGCGTCCGTGATGCTGCACGTGACCCCCGACGCCTGGAGAATGGCAGGCGCTTCGGCGGCGCCCTTGGCGCGGTCGATCTTCGGCGCGGCCGCGGCGCGTTTGTCGCGGCCCTGAGCGGCGGCGTCCTGCGGAAGGGCGCCGGCGGAGAGGCCCACCAGTGCTGCGAGAAGTCCTGCTGCGAGGCCGCTCCGGCCGAAAGGTAGCTTCATCGTTCTCTCCGCGGCGTGGTCGGGCGGACAACGCGCCCGCATCGGTGTGTTCAAGCTCGCCCAGAGGAGGCGCGCAAGTGGCGGTAATGCGGCGCGGGTGCCCGGAGGTCCCCGGGTGCTACGCTCCGCCGCACGGTCGTCCTATCGCCCCACTTGACCGCGGTGGCGGAGGAAGGCGTCGGCGAGGACGCAGGCCATCATGGCTTCGGCGACGGGCGGGGCGCGCAAACCGACGCATGGGTCGTGGCGGCCGGTGGTGCGCAGGTCCACGTCGCTGCCCTTCTGGTCGATGGAGCGGACGGCGTTCGGGATGGACGAGGTCGGCTTCAGCGCGATCCGGGCTACGATCGGCTGACCCGTGCTGATCCCGCCGAGAACGCCGCCGGCGTTGTTGGAGAGGAACAAGGGCCCGTCGGGCCCGGCGCGCATCTCGTCCGCGTTCTGCTCGCCGGACAGGGTCGCGGCGGCGAACCCGGCGCCGATCTCCACGCCCTTGGCCGCGTTGATCGACATCAGGGCGGCCGCGAGCTCCGCGTCCAGCTTGCCGTAGACCGGCGCGCCCCAGCCTGCGGGGAGGCCCACGGCCTCAACCTCGACGACGGCGCCGATCGAGGAGCCGGCCTTTCGCACGGCGTCGAGTTGCGCCTCCCACTTCGCGACGGCGTCCGCGTCCGGGCAGAAGAACGGGTTACGTTCAACCTCGGCCCAGTCGAAGCGCGAGCGCTCGATCGTCTGGGAACCGATCTGCACCACGGCGGCGCGGATCGTCACCTGAGGGATCACCTTGCGCGCCACGGCCCCCGCGGCCACACGCATGGCCGTCTCGCGGGCGGAGGAGCGGCCGCCGCCGCGCGGGTCCCGGGCGCCGTACTTGGCCTGGTAGGTGAAATCCGCATGGCCCGGGCGGTACTGCCGGGCGCTCTCCGAGTAGTCCTTTGACCGCGCGTCCACGTTGTCGATGACCAGGCTGATCGGCGTGCCGGTGGTGACGCCCTCATAGACCCCCGAGAGGATGCGGACCGTGTCGGGCTCGCGCCGCTGGGTGACGAAGCGGCTGGTCCCCGGGCGACGGCGGGCGAGCCATGGCTGGATGTCGGCTTCCGTGAGCGCGATCCCCGGCGGGCAGCCGTCGACCACGCAGCCGATCGCCGGCCCGTGGCTCTCGCCCCAGGTGGTCACGCGGAAGAGGTGCCCGAAGGTGTTGTGGGACATCGCGCGCGACCCTAGCGGAGGGCGCGCGGTTCACAACTCAGGCGGCCCAGGCCTCGGCGAAGCGGCGGCGGAGGTCGGCCGCGGTGGGCCCGAGGTCCGGAGCGGGCGCGGGTTGGGCCACCACGATGCGGAGGTAGACGTCGCCCCAGCGGCCGGGGGCGCTGAACCCCTGCCGCCGGAGGCGCAGCGTGCGTCCGGTCTGCACGCCCGCCGGCACGGTCACGCGAACCGTGCGCCCGGTCGGTAGCCGGACCAGCCGGGCGCCGCCGTCCTTCGCCTGGCGCGGATCCAGCGCCACATCCATGCGGACGTCGAGGTCGTGGTGCTCGGCCGGTCCCTGCAGCCGGCGGTAGGCGGCGATGACGTCGCGGTAGCGTTCGGGGTCTCCGCCGCGGTCGGGCCGGGCGGCCTTGACCGCGTCGAGGAAGGCCTTGCGCAGGGCGGCTTCGTCCGCGCCGGCGGCGACGCCGAGGAGGGCGAAGTCGGAACGGGGGGCGGAGGCGCGCGGCATCACCGGAAGGTGGCGCGACATGGTCAATGTCGGGTTAAGTACGCCGCATGTTCGACAAGCTGATCCCGCCGTCGCCGACCGACGAGGAGTACGAGCGTCAGGCCGCGGCCAACGCCGACGAGAGCGTGTTCGAGGAGACTGATCCCTTCGCGCTGTTCGCCCGGTGGCTCTCGGAAGCCCAGGTGCGCGAGCCGAACGACGCCCACGCCATGGCGCTGGCCACCGCCGGGGGCGACGGGGCTCCGGATGTGCGCATGGTGCTGCTGAAGGCGTTCGATCCGGCGGGCTTCTCCTTCTACTCGAACCGGGAGAGCGCGAAGGGCCGCCAGATCGCGGCCAACCCGCAGGCGGCGCTCGTCTTCCATTGGAAGACCGTGCGGCGGCAGGTCCGGGTCCGCGGGCCCGTCGAAGAGGTTGGGCCGGAGGAGGCGGAGGCCTACTTCGCCAGCCGCGCGCGGGACGCCCGCATCGGGGCCTGGGCGTCGGACCAGTCGCGGCCGCTGGAGAGCCGGGCGGCGCTGGAGGCGCGGATGGCCGAGCTGCGCGCCCGCTTCGAGGGCCAGGATCCGGCGCGGCCGCCCTACTGGTCGGCCTGGCGGGTGGTTCCGCGCGCGATCGAGTTCTGGCGGGACCGGCCGTTCAGACTGCACGACCGGCTGCTGTTCGAGCGGGACGGGGAGGGGTGGCGGCGCTCGCGCCTTTACCCCTGAGGATTGGCGCCCCCGCCGCGAGCGCCTAGCTTGGCCTTGAGGAAGCCGCCGGAGGACCCGCCATGCTCGGCCTGATGCAGGACTGGCCGCTCACGGTCGACAAGATCCTCGACCACGCCGCCCAGTGGCACACGAACAGGGAGGTGGTCACGCGCTCCGTCGAGGGGCCGATCGTCCGCACGACCTACGGGCAGATCCACGACCGCGCGAAACGCCTGTCGAACGCGCTGCTCGCCTTGGGGATCGGCAAGGGCGACCGGGTGGCGACCCTCGCCTGGAACACCGCCCGGCACATGGAGGCCTGGTACGGCATCGCGGGGATCGGTGCCGTCTACCACACGCTGAACCCGCGCCTGCACCCCGAGCAGCTCGGCTACATCATCAACCACGCCGAAGACCGCATCATCTTCGTCGACCTGACCTTCGCGCCCCTGCTGGCGGCGAACCGGCACCTGATGCCGACGGTGCGGCACCTGGTCATCATGACCGACCGTGAGCACATGCCAGCGATCGAGGGGGCGCTCTGCTTCGAGGAGCTGGTCGAGCAGCACTCGCCGGACGCGACGTGGGGCGGGTTCGACGAGAACACCGCGTGCGGCCTCTGCTACACCTCCGGGACCACGGGGAACCCCAAGGGGGTCCTGTACTCCCACCGCTCGAACTTCCTGCACACGCTGCTGACGATGCAGGCCGACGTTATGGGCGCCTCGATCCATGAGGTGATCCTGCCGGTGGTCCCGATGTTCCACGCCAACGCCTGGGGGATCGCCTTCTCTGCGCCCGCCGCCGGGGCCAAGCTGGTGATGCCGGGCGCGCGGATGGACGGCGCCGCCGTCTTCGAGCTGCTGGAGAGCGAGCGGGTCACCTTCTCCGCGGCGGTGCCCACGGTCTGGCAGATGCTGCTGCAGGAACTGAAGTCCACCGGCCGCAAGCTGACGACGCTGAAGAAGGTGGTGATAGGGGGGGCGGCCTGTCCGGAGAGCCTGATCCGCGCGTTCCGGGACGACTACGGCGTGGACGTGGTGCACGCCTGGGGGATGACGGAGACCTCGCCGCTCGGCACGCTCGGCACCCTGCCGCCGGAGTTGGCCAGCCGGCCCTTCAACGAGCAGCTGCCCTACCGGCTGAAGCAGGGCAGGGCGCCCGTCGGCGTCCAGCTCAAGCTCGTGGACGAGGCGGGGAACCGCCTGCCGCACGACGGGAAGACACCGGGGCGGCTCATGGTCCGGGGCGCGATCGTGGCGGGCGCCTACTTCAGGGGCGAGGGCGGCGACATCCTCGACGAGGAGGGTTTCTTCGACACCGGCGACATGGCCACCATCGACGAACTCGGCTTCATGCAGATCACCGACCGCGCCAAGGACGTGATCAAGTCCGGCGGCGAGTGGATCAGCTCGATCGACATCGAGAACATCGCCGTGGGCCATCCGAAGGCGGCGCTCACCGCCGTCATCGGTGCCAAGCATCCCAAGTGGGACGAGCGCCCGCTGCTGCTGGTGAAGCTGAAAGAGGGGGAGACCGCCACGCGCGAGGAGTTCCTCGGCTTCCTCGAGGGCAAGATCGCCAAGTGGTGGATGCCGGACGACGTGGTGTTCGTGGCGGACATCCCGCTGGGCGCGACGGGCAAGATCGACAAGAAGGGCCTGCGCGCGCAGTTCCAGAACCACCCGCTGCCCACCATCCAGGCGGCGGAGTAGCCGATGAACCCGGCGACCAAGGGCGCGAAGCACCTGCTGCGGCTGACGGTGCTGGTCGCCGTGCTGCCGATCCTGTTCGTCGCCGCCGGGGCGGTCGGGACCAAGCTCGGCCTGTGGGGGTGGAAGTTCGGCTTCGGCACGTTGACGGTGGGCTGGGCCTCCAGCGCCGCCTTCATCGGGCTCTTCACGGGGCTGGTCGCGCTCTACACCGCCGCGTTCGCCGGCTTCCGAAGGCTGTGGCCGCTGGCGCTGGTCAGCCTGCTGATTCCGGCGGCGGTGCTCTGGGGCTTCGCGGGCCTGAAGGCCAAGGCCGCCGCCAACCCGGGCCACGACGTCGCCACCAGCTGGCAGCCGCCGCTGGAGTTCTCGCCGCGCACCATGATCGCTCGGGGGGCCGACTCGAACCCCGTGCACCCGGACCCGCGCTCGACGTTCGGCGTGAAGGAGGCGGAGAACTGGACCGACCGCCGGGCGCACGTCGTGAACGCCCGCATCTGCCCGGGCGCGAAGGCGACGCGGCTCGGCGACGAGCAGGCGCAGGTCCACGCCAGGGTGCTGGCGGCGATGCGCGCCGAGGGGCTCGACATCGTGACTGACGACCCCGCCGCCGGCCGCATCGAAGGCGTGGCGACCAGCTACTGGTACGAGTTCAAGGACGACGTGGCGGCCCGGATCACTCGCGACGGCGGCGCCTGGCTCGTCGACCTGCGCTCGGTCAGCCGCGTGGGGCGGTCCGACCTCGGCGCGAACTGCGCGCGGGTCACCGCGATCGCGAATCGGCTCTACCCGCGCCGGGCGGAGAGCCGGTAGGCGCTGTCCAGGCCTGCTTCGCCGTCGGCTTCCACGCGGCCGGTGCGCACCAGGTGCAGCAGGTGGGCCCAGACGGACATGGAGGCGGCGGGCCACAGGCGGCGATCGACGGCGGCGTAGAGCTCCGGCACCATCTCCTTGATCCTGCTGCGACCTGCGGCGAGCTGCGCCAGCACCTGCGCTTCGCGCTGCAGCCGGTGGTCGCGGTAGGCGTCCAGGAACGGCGCGACCTCCGTGATCGGCGGGCCGTGGGTCGGCCAGAGGGTGTCGAAGCCGCGCTCGCGCACCCGCTGAAGGCTCGACAGGTAATCGCCCATGTCGCCGTCGGGCGGGGTCACCACCGTGGTCGACCAGCCCATCACATGGTCGCCGCTGAAGAGGGCGTTCTCCTCGCGCAGCGCGTAGGCGACGTGGTTGGAAGCGTGCCCGGGCGTGGCGATCGCCTCGACCGTCCAGCCGGAGCCGGAGAACACCTGGCCTTCCTCCACCTCGACGTCCGGGCGGAACACGGCGTCGTCCCCCTCCTCCGTGTCGTGGCCGACAGGGGCGTGCTCCCGCGCGGAGCGGCCGTAGATCGCGCCGCGCGCCGCCGCCTGCAGCGGGCGTGAGAGCGGCGAGTGGTCCAAGTGGCTGTGGGTCACCAGGATGTGCGTCAGGCGCTCGCCTTCGATCGCGCGGAGGAGGGCGGCGAGGTGGCGGTCGTCGGCGGGGCCGGGATCGATCACCGCCACTTCGCCGGAGCCCACGATGTAGGTGCCGGTGCCGACGTAGGTGAACGGGCCAGGGTTGTCGGCGACCACGCGCCGGATCAGCGGCGAGACCTGGTCGGACCGGCCGTACTCGAACTGGATCTCGCGGACGTAGGGGATCACGGGCGGACGGCGCCGGTCTTGCCTAACGGGAGGTGAATCCCGGGACGGAACCCCTTGATGGCGCTGGACATCGTCCTGTTCGTCTCACGACGGCTGCAGCCGCTGGCCGTGGCGCTCGTGTGTTTCGCGGCGGCGCAGTGCACCGTCGAACTGGCGGAGCCGGCGCCCGCGGCCGCGCGGTTCGCCGTCACGCGCTGAGCCCCGGCAGGAGCGCCCGGAGCGGCGGCCCGATCTGGTAGCCGGCTTGGAGCGCCTGCGCCTCCACCTCGTGGGCAGGTCGACCGGCGGCGGCCTCGGACAGCGCCCACGCCAGGATGGACCGAGTGCCGCTGCGGCAGAAGGCGAGGGCGGGGCCGGCGGCATCGGCGAGCGCGGCCCGGGTGGCGCGGACCTGCTCCGGGCCGGGCGCGCCGACCATGGGGATGAACTGGTAGCGTACGCCCGCCGCACGCGCGGCCTCCGCCATCTCTGCGTTGGAGGGCTGGTCCGGCGCCTCGCCGTCGGGGCGGTTGTTGATGATCAGCGTGAAGCGGGCGGCGAGCTCGGGCAGGTCGCCGGGTGCAATCTGGGGGGCGACGGCGAAGGTTGCGCTCACGTCTCGGACGTCGGGCATCGGCGGCTCCGGTGGACGCGAAACATCGGCGGCGGCGGGTGCGGCGGCAAGCCCGTGAAACTTAACTGGCGCCGAGCGAATTAACATCTGCGAGGGACGACCACGCGGAGCCGCTTCCAGAGATGGTCAACTACAATCGCATGGAGGACGTGCCGCGCGCCTATGGGCCGCTCGAGCCGATCGGCCCGACGCGTCTGGAGCGGCGGCGTGAAGGCTTCGCGCCGCCCCCGGGGCGGCGGCGGTCCTACGCGGCCCGCAACTTCGTCATGGGCGCCACGGCGGTGGTGCTCGCCGGCGGCGCGCTGGGCTTCTACTTCCGGCCCGACCTGGGGGAGGAACCAGCCCGGGGCGGTCCAGTCGGCGCCCCCCCGGAGCCGGCCAGCGGGGAGGGCGTCGAGATCATGGTCGCCGAAGGCCCGGGGCCCGTGGTGGCCCAGCCCGCGGCGCTGCCGCCGATGGATCCCGACCTCGGTTATGCCGAGATCGCCGACGCCGCGATCGGGTCGGCCGTGGCGACCCCCGCCGCCTCGTCTCCGATGGAAGTCTACAGGTCGCCCCCGCCGGAGCCGGCCCCCGCCGCAGCCGCCCCGGCCGCCCGGGAGCGCAGCGGCCCGTTCAGCGCCGCTCGGCGCACCATCGGCCGGATGATGCCGGACCGAGCCTCCCAGCCCAAGCCTCCGCCGGCGCGGGCCGCGGCCGCCCCCGCGCGGCCGATGGTGATCGCGCGCAACGACGCCGCGCCTACTCCCGTCGTCGTGCAGCCGGCGCCGCGGCTGGCGCCTACGCTGGCTCGGGTCGTAGAGCGGCCGGTCGTGGTCGCCCGCGCCGACCCGCCCCGCGCCGCGCCGGCTCCTGAGCCTGAACCGGACTGCGCTCGCCTGCGGGGTGCGGGCGCGCGGACCGTCTGCGAGAATCCTCAGCTCGCCGCCCTGGACCGCCGTCTCGCCGCGGAGTTCGAGCGAGCGGTCGCGGCCGGCCACGACCGCGCCCGTCTCAACCTCGACCAGGACAGCTGGCTCGCCCGGCGCGAAGCGGCCGCGCCGGACACCCGCGCGGTCGCCGAGGCCTACGAGCGCCGCATCCGCCAACTGCGCTCCATGCAGTAGCCGGTGGTCAGCACGCGACCGAACCTGACGCCGGGGGGACGGCGCGTCGGCCCGCCGGAACCGCCGGGACGACCCGGGGGACCCTCCCGGGCCCGTCTCCTGTTGCTGGCCGGCATCGCGGCCGCCGCGGTGCTGGGGATCGCCTTCGCACTCTATGGCGCGGGCGGCATCCGGCAGCAGGACCGCAGCGAGCGCGCGGAGGCCCCCGCCCGAGCGAAGGGGGTCCAGCCGGCCGCGAGCGACGAAGGGCTGACCTTCACCCCCGCCGCCGCGCGCGAGCCCTACCGACCGGTTGACCGGGAGGCGATCCGGCGCGCCTACGCGCAGGTGGGCGCCGTCTACGCCGCCGAAGGCGTCTCCGGGCTGGCCCGCTACGGAATCCAGTGCTTCCGGGCCCTGGAGCGCGAGCCGACCTACGCCACGCTCGACTTCTGCCTGGCGTTCGACGCCATCGCGACTGCGGTGAACCAGCGGCTGGCGGGTGCGGCGCCACCGCCTTCGAACAGCTGGTTCGGCGGGGCGGCGGATCGCGACCTGAGGGTGGCGCAGGCGGTGGTGGGGGCCGAAGGGGACGCCAGCGCGCGGCTGATCGACATTCGCCGGCTCGCCGTCGAGGTTGCGCGCGAAGGCGGCCCGGTGGTGCCGGCGGCCGGAGCTCCCGCCCCTGCCTCGCCGCCGTTGCAGACCTCGGCGTCCACCGTGGCGCGGGCGCCAGAGCCGGCTGTCGCGCCTGCACCGCGCGCCGCGGGGAAGCCCGCCCGTCCGACCGCCGCCGCCGCTCCGGCGGCCGTCGCGCCTCGCCCGGTCGCCAGGGCGACGCCGCGCGCCCCCGTCAGCCGTCCCGAACGGGCGGCGGTGGAGCCCGCGCGGGGCGCTGGCCCGAGCTTCAACTGCCGCTATGCCCGCACCGCCTCCGAGAAGATGGTGTGCAGCGACCCCGGCCTCGCAGCGCTGGACCGCGGGCTGAACGCCGCCTTCGAAGACGCCATCGCCGGCGGAGCGGACCGGCGCTCCCTCCGCCTCGCGCAGGACCGCTGGCTGGCTCGTCGGGAGGCCGCGGCGCCCGACGCGGGCGCGGTGGCCGACGCCTATCGCCGCCGGATCGACGAGCTGAGATCCGGCCGCTGATTACTGCTCGCGGCGAACGCGGATGCCTGTCTGCCCGTCGATGCTGAGCAGGTAGCCGCCCATCATCCCGCGCTTGATCACCATCTTCGTGCCCTTGCGCGGAGGCCGCGGCAGCTCCCGGGTTTCGGTGAAGCGCCAGACCTGGCCGTCGGTGGTCCGCAGCACCCACCGGGGCCCCTCGAGCGAGGCCCGCTCCAGGGTGAGCGGAACGTCGGCGATGTCCTCTTCCTGCGCCCCCTTGAACAGGTTGAGAGAGGGCAGGTTGAATCCGAACGCCTGCCGCCGAGCCGCGCGCGCCTGCTCCCGGTCGATCACCAGCACCTCGCCCCCGCGCTCTGCGGCCTCGATCCGGGCGGCCGCGGCGTCGTAGCAGGCCAGGCGAGCGGCGTCGGCGGCGGTCGCGCGGCAGTCCGCCAGTGATTTCAGGAAGGTGGAGCGGGGCGTGGCGCTCTCCTGCGCTGCGGCGGGGGCGAACGCGATCGACGCGGCTATGACGGCGAGAGCGCAGGGTCGGAAGTGGATCATCATGTTCAACTCGGTTGTCACCCCCATTGAAGAGCGGCCGGAACGCCGGGGCAATGGGGGGAGGGTCCGGTTAACCTTCCGGGAAGCGGCTCGAACCACTGTGCCCTCATGAGCGCCGCCGCCGATCACCTGCCCTACGGGCGTCATCTCATCGAGGACGACGACGTCGCCGCGGTCACCGCCGCTTTGCGCAGCGAGATGATCGCGCACGGGCCGCGGGTGGGCGCGTTCGAGACGGCCCTGGCGGCGAGCGTGGGAGCGGCCGAGGCGGTGGCCTGCTCCAGCGGCACCGCCGCGCTGCACCTCGCGCTGGCGGGCCTGGACGTGGGGCCGGGCGACCTTTGCGTCGTTCCTTCGATCACCTTCCTGGCGACCGCCACGGCGGCCCTGTTCTGCGGCGCCGACGTCGTGTTCGCCGACGTGGACCCCGCCACCGGCCTGATGACCGCAGAGACATTGGCCCAGGCGCTCGGCCGCGCGCCGAAGCCCGCGCGCGTCGTGCTGCCGGTGCACCTCGGCGGCCGGCTGTGCGACATGGCCGCAATCAGCGCCGTCGCCCGCGCGGACGGCGCCCTCCTGGTCGAGGACGCGGCGCACGCGCTGGGCTCGCGCGGTCCCGACGGCTCGGCCGGGGACTGCGCTCTTTCGGACGCGGCCACCTTCTCCTTCCACCCGGTGAAGACCATCGCCTGCGGCGAGGGCGGGGCGGTGACCACCAACGATGCGAAGCGCGCCCAGCGCATGCGCCGGCTGCGCAACCATGCTGTCGTAAAGGAGGGGTTCACCGACCCCACTCTCTCTCTCGACACGGAAGGCCGTGCAAACCCTTGGAGTTATGAGCAGAACGAGCTCGGCTTCAACTACCGCATGAACGAGCTGGAGGCGGCGCTCGGCCTGAGCCAGCTGGGCAAGCTCGCGCGCTTCGCAGCGCGCCGGTCCGAGCTCGCCCGTCTGTATGACGCCGCGCTGGCGCCGCTCGCGCCGGTGCTGACGCTGGTCCCTCCGGGCCCGGGGCAGTCGGCGTCGCTGCACCTGTACGTCGTGCGCATCGACTTCGCGGCGGCGGGCGCCACGCGGGCGGCGCTCATGCGCTCGCTCGCCGAGGAGGGGATCGGCACGCAGGTCCACTACATCCCGCTGCACCGCCAGCCGTACTTCCGCCGCCGGTACGGCGAGCAGCGCCTGCCCGGGGCCGACGCCTGGTACGAGCAGGTCCTCGCGCTGCCGCTGTTCCCCGCCATGCGCGACGAGGACGTGGCGCGTGTCGCCGAGGCGCTGACGCGGCGGCTGGCGAGGGCCTAGGTCTTTACGGGCGTCCCGGCGGCGGCCTAGATCGCCCGGGTGATCGATCTCCGCGACCTCGAGGACGACGACAACGACCGGCTCTTCCGCTGGCGGCGCGAGCCTGAGGTGGACCGCTGGATGGCCGGGCTGCCGCCGGAGGACCCCGTGATCCACCGGCACTGGTTCGAGAGCTTCCGCTTCGACCCGATGGAGCGGCGCGGCTGGATCATCACGGTGGACGCCGAGCCCTGCGGCTTCCTGGCGCTGACCGGGCTTTCCGGCGCGCACCGCCGCGGCGAGTGGGGCTGGTTCATCGGCGACCCCAAGGCCCGGGGCCGGGGCGCCGGTCGGGCCGCGCAGGTGCTGGGGCTCGACCGCGCCTTCCACGAGCTCCAGCTGGAGAAGGTCTGGTCCGAGGTGCTGGCGGACAACGAGATCGCGCTTAAGGCGCAGGCCGGCGCCGGGTTCCGGCGGGAGGGCTACCTCCGGCGGCATGTGCTGAAGGACGGCCGCTTCCACGACGTGGTGCTGCTGGCGATCCTGAAGGAGGAGTGGGAGGCGCGCCGCGTCGCCACCCGCCGCGACCTGTCCCAATCCGGGCTGATCGCCGCCTAGTTAACCGCCTGCGAACCGTCGCGCTTAAGGCCTCGTCAGCAAAGGGGGGCCAGAATGGGAGGGCCATAAACAGCCTTCGCGGCACCCGTGATCAGCTTCGACTACAACATCCTGCTCTCGCAGTACCAGTCGCGGTACGGCGGCGGAGCCTTGCCCGCCGGCGGCGCCAAGGCGCCGGAGCCGCCCTGGCGGGCGGATTCCAAGCCGAACGAGCTGGTGAAGGCGGCGCTGGACGGAAAGCCCATCCTCGACCTCCGCAAGGGCAGCAACCCCTTGAAGGGCGCGGAGGAGGACTACGGCGAGCTGTTCGCGCTCTACAAGGCGCTGGACACCCTGAAGGCCATCGCCGAGCGGGCGGACGCCAAGGGCGTCGACACCATTGAACGCTCGATGCTGCAGCGCCGGTTCAAGACCGGCATGGGCCAGGTCGAGACGTACCTGAACGGCCTGAAGCTCGACAAGCTGAAGCTGGTGCGCGGCGACGTCTCCGAGAAGCTGAAGACGGGCGTCGCGGGCGACCGCGACGTCGGCGAGTACATGACCGGGGTGGTCCACCGGGGCGACTGGTCCAGCCCGGTCGCCGCCTTCCAGGGGCCGGTGCAGTTCTCAATGAAGGTCGACCGCACCGCCAACGGGGCGGTGATCGGCACGACCACCGTCAACTTCGACCTGGCCGAGATGGGCGGCGCGACGCGCAGCATCGGCGCCGTCGTGAACTACATGAACAGCAAGCTGCAGGCCGCCGGCGTGGCCACCCGCTTCGCCCGCGAGAAGCTCCCGAACGAGCCGCGGACGGTGCAGGTCGGCGGCAAGCCGGTCACCCTGCCGGCCGGCCCCGACCAGTGGGCACTGAAGATCAAGGGCGACACCGCCGAGACGCTCACCTTCAACGCCGCCGCTTCCGCCGAGGCGGTCTACATGGCGCGCAGCGTCGGCAAGGTCGACCCGACCAACCCGGCGTCGCAGTCGCGCGAACTGCTCAAGATCCAGACGGACGTCGTCACCGGGGCCCCGCCGACCGCTTACCGTCCGCCGAACGAAGCCCAATACATCGAGGGGCAGGTGTTCAAGAAGGCGCTCGACAGCGACGTGTCCGCGGTCCGGGCCAGCGCCACGCACACCGACGGGTCCGTCTACATGCTGGCCGAAGTCGGCGGCGAGGTTGAAGGCCAGCCGATCAAGGGCGAGCGCGACGTCCAGCTGCTGAAGTACGACTCCGCTGGCAACCTGGTGTTCGCCCGCACTTTGGGCGCCGCCGACGAGGCGAACGCCACGGCGATCGCGGTGGCCGCGGACGGCAAGGTCGCCATTGGCGGCTCCGTGAAGGGCGGGCTCCTGGGCCTGGGTGCGCTGGAGACGCCGCTCAGCCCGCAAGGAGCCGACAGCTTCGTCACCGTCTTCGACGCCGAGGGCCAGGAGCTCTGGACCAAGCGGCGCGGCGCCTACAACGACGACGAGGTGAAGGCGCTGACCTTCGCCGCCGACGGCACGCTCTTCGTCGCCGGACAGGCGCGCGGGCTGATGCCCGGCACGACGACGGTGGCGGGCGCCACCGGCGGCGGCACGGCCGACGCCTGGCTGCGCGCCTACGGGCCCACGACCACCACGCGCCAGCTCGACGGCACGATGAAGACGGACGCCGCGCTGCGGTTCACGACACGCTATGGCTCGACCGGAACGGACGCGCCGAAGGCTCTGGCGATGGACGGTACCGCGCTCGTCGCGGCGGGCGTCGAGAACGGGCGCGCCGTGATGCGCCGCTTCACCTTCAACGTCGCGGGGACGACGGCGACGCTGGCGGCGACGCGGGATCTCGGCGATCTCGCCGGCGGCGACATCACCGCCATCAAGGTCGTACCGTCGAAGCCGGCCAAGCCGAACAAGCCGCCCAAGGCCAACGGCCAGCCGGAGCTGCAGATCGTCGGCACGACGCGCAACGGCGCGATGAACAGCGGCGCCGTGAACCGCGCCTTCGGCGGCGGCCGCGACGTGTTCGTAGCCAACATCCGCGCGGACCTCGCGGCGAACAACGGCGTGGACGCGATCACCTATTACGGCGGGGCGGGGGAGGATCGCCTGACCAGCGCCGCCTTCGGGGCCAACAACGAAGTCTATCTCGCCGGCACTTCGAACGCTGCGATCGCCGGGCTGCCCAAGGTCGGCGCCAGCGACGGCTTCCTGGTGCGCATGGACCCGACCGACGGGACCGTCGGCTTCTCGCGCCGGTTCACGGGCAAGGACGGCGACGTGGCGCCCAGCTCGATCGCGGTCGCCGCCACCGGCGCATCGGTGCTCGACCGGTTCGGGCTGCCGAAGGGCACGATCGACTACACCGGTTCGAAGCTGGTCACCGCCATCTCGTCGGCGCGCGCCGGCGACCGCATGTACGTGAAGGTGGGCGAGGGCCGCCGCGTCGCGGTCACGCTGGCGGCCGACGACACGCTCAAGACGCTGGCCACCAAGATCAACCGCGCCGTGGGCTTCTACGGCAAGGCCGAGGTGGTGAAGGACGCGATCCCCGCCGGCGGCACGCAGGCGCTGACCGAGCGTATCCAGATCACCGCGAAGACATCCGGCCGGCCGATCACGGTCGAGGCGGCCGAGGGCAGCCGCGACCTGCTCGAGTCGCTGGGTCTCGAAGAAGGAATCGCCCGCCTGGTCGAGCGCGACCGGAAGGGCGTGGAGATCGCGCCGAAGGGCGGCAAGACCTACGGGCTGAAGCTCGCGCGCGACCTCGCGATCGACACCAAGCCGCACATCAAGCGCTCGGTCGACGAACTGAACACGGCGATGAACACGATCCGCACCGCCTACCGTGACCTGGCCGACGCGCTGAACCCGAAGAAGCCGGACATGGGCGGCCAGGTGCCGGCCTACCTGCAGGCCCAGATCAAGAACTACCAGGACGGGCTGGATCGTCTTCTGGGCGGGGGCTAGGCGCGCTTGTTCAGGGCGAGCGGTGCGGAGGCGGCGGGCGCCGCCTTGCCGGCGCGGCCGTAGCCAGCGGCGCTCTTGCGGGACGCGGCCACTTCTTCCGCCACCGCGCGCACGATCCCTTCGGTGACGGTCAGCGCCGCCCCGACGGCGGCGGCGTGGCGCGCGAGGGTCGCCTCGAAGGTGCGGGTCGCCTCGAGCAGCCGCGTGCGAAGGGCCTCCGGCGCTTCGGCGAGCAGGGACGTGTCCTTCTTCACCCGCAGCGACTCGTGCCGGTAGACGTTGGCCATGCGCACGGTCTCCTGCGCGGCGGCGGCGGCCTCATGCGGGCGGTGGGCCTCATAGGCGCGAGTCTCCGCGGCCAGCAGGTCCGTCAGGCGTTCGGTCAGCGCGATCAGCTGTTCGACGCGGTCGGTCGGGCTCTCGGCGGAAATGGCCATCCTACTCCTCGAGCCCCTGCATCTTCAGCATCTCGCGCGCGAGGTCGTCGGTGAGGCCCAGGCCGCCGGCCTTTGACATCTGCTGCGCCACGGCTTCGAGCAGGAACGACTTGAACGCCGCCTCGCCGGGGCCGCCGCCGAACGGTCCGGACAGTTCGGAGCCTTCGAACATCGGTGCGAGCATCTGGGCGATGAAGGCGGACTCGAACTTCTGGGCGGTCTGCTCGATCTGCTTGCGAGTCTTCGCCTCGGGCGCCTGTGGCTGGCCGCTCAGCATGCCCGGAGGGAGGGCGACGGGACCGTCCATCACATCACCTCGATTTCGGCCTGGAGGGCGCCCGCGGCCTTCAGCGTCTGCAGGATGGAGATCATGTCGCGCGGGCCGACACCCAAGGCGTTGAGGCCCTCCACCAGGCTGGAGAGCGAGGCGCCGCCGTTCAGGATGCGCATCTCCTTGCCGGTCTCCTCCACGCTCACGTCCGAGCGGGGCACGACGACGGTGGTCCCGTCGCCGAGCGGCTCCGGCTGGCTGACCTGCGGGGTCTCCTGCACCGAGACGGTGAGCGAGCCCTGGGCGATGGCGACGGTGGAGATCCGCACGTTCTCCCCCATGACGATCACGCCGGAGCCTTCGTCGATGACCACCTTGGCGGGGGTGTCGACTTCCACCGGCAGCTGCTCGACGGCGGTGAGGAAGGCGACCACGTCGGCGCCCGTCGGCGGGACGACCCGCACGATGCTCGGGTTGTCGGCGATCGCGGTGTTCGGGTAGCGGCCGTTGATGGCGTCGGCCACCCGGCGGGCGGTGGTGAAGTCCGGGTTGCGCAGGGTCAGGCGGACCTGCTGCAGGTCGCGCATGCGGAAGGCGACCTCGCGCTCCACTGTGGCCCCGTTGGCGATGCGGCCGGCGGTCGGAACGCCCTTGGTGACGGACGATCCGGAGCTGCCCTCCGCGGAGAAGCCGCCGGTGACGACGGGTCCCTGCGCGACCGCGTAGGTCTCGCCGTCGGCACCCGCGAGCGGGGTCACCACCAGGGTGCCGCCCAGCAGGCTCTTGGCGTCGCCCATGGAAGAAATGGTGACGTCGAGCCGGGACCCGGAGGCCGCGAAGGCCGGCAGGCTGGCGGTGACCATCACCGCGGCGACGTTCTTGGTGTTGAGGTTGGCTTCGCGCGTGTTGACGCCGAGGCGCTCGAGCATGCCCTCGAGGCTCTGCTTGGTGAAGGCTGAATTGCGCAGCGAGTCGCCGGTGCCGTTCAGGCCGACCACCAGGCCGTAGCCCACCAGCTGGTTCTCGCGCACGCCCTCGATGGCCACGATGTCCTTCACGCGCGAAGCGGCCGCGGCGGGACCGGCGCAGGCGGCGAGGACGAGGCAGGCGAGGGCGAAGCGCTTGAGCATCGGCGAACCCGGACGGAGCGGCCCCATGGAGGGACCGCCTGCGCACGACGTTCTGCCGGCTGGAAGGCGGGTCCATAGAGCGGGGCGCCGGGTTAACGGCGGGTTGCCGCCCGCGGGCTGGGCAAAAACTGCCGGGTGTTAACCGGTCCGAAAGGCGCCGCTTCGATCCTTTGCCGGAAGCAGGGGGTGCGCGCTGGCCATGAAGGTCACCGGATCGAAAGTGGGCGCGACGGGTCGGGCGGGAGGCTCCGCGCCTTCCGCGAAGACGCCGTCCGGCGCCAGCTTCTCGGTCGCCGGGAGCGCCTCGACACGTGAGTCGGCTCCGGCGGCGCGGCTCTCCGGGCCGACCGGGGTGGGCTCCGTCGACGCGCTGCTGGCGCTGCAACAGACCGACAGCCCGCTGGAGCGCCGCCGCCGCGCGGTGAAGCGGGCCGGCCGCATCCTGGACGTCCTGGACGACATCAAGGTCGCGCTGCTGGAGGGCCGCGTCGGCCCCGGCGCCCTGTCCCAGCTGACCGAGGCGCTGCGCGAGGAGCGCTCCCAGACCGAAGACCCCCGCCTCGAAGGCTTGCTCGACGAAATCGAGACTCGCGCGGCGGTGGAACTGGCCAAGCGGGAGCGAGCCCCTGCGGCGGCTTAACACAGGTTACCCGAACGAGATTGTCCGACTCGTTCACGCTGCGTATAAGCGCGGCCACTACCGTAGGGGCGTCAACGCGTGGGGGCGTCGATGAACGCGCCAGTGATGATTAGAGAAGCGTCGATTTACCGTCCTTCCGAGGACGAGCCGTTCATGAATGACCGGCAACTCAAGTACTTCCGTCACAAGCTGTTGGCTTGGAAAGACGAGATCCTCCGGGAGTCGCGCGAGACGCTCTCGCACCTGCAGACCGAAACCGAGAACCACCCGGACATCACCGACCGGGCGTCCTCGGAGACGGACAGGGCGCTGGAACTCCGCACCCGCGACCGCCAGCGCAAGTTGATCTCCAAGATCGACGAGGCGCTGCGCCGAATCGAGGACGGCTCCTACGGCTGGTGCGAGGAGACGGGGGAGCCCATCGGCCTCGCCCGCCTCGAGGCCCGCCCCATCGCCACGCTGAGCCTGGAAGCCCAGGAGCGGCACGAACGGCGAGAGCGGGTCCACCGCGACGACTGAGGAAAGCGCCCCGCCGGATCCCTCCGGCGGGGCTCTTCACGTCAGCTCCGCTCGGTCCCAGCCTGCCGGTCCATGCTGAACAAGCCGCCCTCGTCGGTGCGGCCGACGCGCAGGTTGTTCTGCACGTGCTTCACGCCCGACACGTTGTCGGCGAGGTCCTCGGCCCGGCGCTTGTCCTCACGGCTGGTCACCTTCCCGGTCAGGGTGACCTCGCCCTTGTCGACCATCACCTGAATGTCGGTGGCGTCGAGGAAGGGATCGTCCGTCAGGCGGTCGTGCACGTCGTCCAGGATCCGCTCGTCGGCCCGGCTGTAGCCGCTAGGTCCGCGCCCGCGATGCATGCCGTGACCCTGCTGCTGGTCGCCGCTGAAGAACGACTGCGCGCGGTCCTTCGCCTTTTCCCACCAGTGCTGGCCGCCGCCCTGTTGCTGATCTCCCTGCGCGCCGCCGAAGGTCTGCCCGTAGCCCGTGCCGGTCTGGCCGGTGTACGCGCCGCCGCTGGAAGCGCTTTGGCCGAAGCCCTGCGCGCCGCCGTAGAAGCCGGTGCTCTGCCCGCCGTAGCCGCCGGCCGGCTGGATCCCGCCCTGACCGGTGGTCTGGCTGAAGCCTTGCCCGTGGTGCTGGCCATGCTGCTGAAACGACTGGCTGCGGTCGTAGGGGATGGGCTCTCCGGCCCCGTACTGCTGGCCGTAGTTCTGGTGGCCGCCCGACATGCCGCCGGACCCGCCCCAGCCCCCGTGGCCGTGGTCGCCGCCGGAGCCCCGGTCCGAGCCGTAGGTGCGGTCGTAGCCGCCAGTCTGGCCGTAGCTCTGACCCTGGCCGTAACCGCGGTCGAAGCCCTGTTGGCCGAAGCCCTGCTGTCCGTAGTTCTGGCCGTACCCCTGCTGGTTCTGCGAACCGAAGCGGTCGTCCTGCTGGCGCATCCGTTCCTCGTCTCGCCAACGGTTCTCGTCTGCCATGTGACTTCCTCTCGTTGCTGCTCGAGCCGCGGAGCGGCTGTGGCGACAACCCGACGCTGGCGGGAGGGGTTCCCCCTGCGGGCGAGGAACGAGGGCCGCGCGGAGCCGTTTCTCAGGCTGCCTTCAGGAGGTCCGCATGAGCACGTCGAAGCATCCGAACCGGCCCGAATGGGGCGAGGGCGACGGCCCGCCCGACGACCTCGAGCGCAACCCCGGCATCGGCCAGTCGGCCGGTCTGACCACCAGCGGCGGCGACATCGAGGACGTGCTGGGCGACAGCACGGTCGAGGGCGATACGGCCAACAACACGACGCCGCAGGGCGGCATCAAGGTCGACGACTGGGGCCGCACGAACAAGTAGCGGCCGCCGCGCCTCAGAACGGCGTGTAGCGCTCGATGATGGCCTGACCCGCGGGCACCTGCTGCGCGCGGGTCAGCGCGCCGCGCCCGCCGTAGCCGATGCGCGCCTCGGCGATCTGCGTGTGGCGGATGGTGTTGGCCGCGGAGATGTCCTCCGGCCGCACGATCCCGGCGACGGTCAGTTCGCGCAGCTCCTGGTTGGTGCGCACTTCCTGGCGGCCCTGAATCATCATGTTGCCGTTGGGCAGCACGTGGGTGACCACGGCCGCGATCGTCAGGTTGATCTTCTCGGCACGGTTGATGGCCCCCGCGCCCGAAGAGCTCGACTCGCCGCCGAAGCCGACGGCGTTCTGGGGATCGAAGCCGCCCGGCAGGATCTTTCCCAAGCTCGACTCCAGCCCGAGGAGGTTGGTCAGCCCGCCGCTCATCTCGTTCTCTCGCGAGCGGTTGGTGGAGTTGTTCATCGTCGCGCTGTCGTCGATCTCGATGCTGACGGTGACGATGTCGCCCACGCGCTGGGCGCGCTGGTCCTTGAAGAAGGCCTTGGCGCCGGCCTTCCAGATCGAGTTGGCCGAGGCGAGGGCCGCCGACGGCTGCGGCGCGGGCATGCCCATCGGCTGCGTGTGCGCCACGAGCGGCGCAGGGTAGGCCACGGGCGAGAGCTGCGGCGTCCGCCCCGAGCCGGCGACGTCGCCGATCGTTCCGCAGGCGGCGAGGGCGAGGGGCAGGGACGTCGCGAGGATCAGGATCGGGCGCATCGGGTCACTCAGCGGCGGGCGAGGGGGGAGGGGGCGGAGCGGATGGCTTCGGCGCGCGGGCCGACGACGGCCTGGCCCGGGCCGGAAGCGACCGCCTCGATGATCTTCTTGGACGCGGGGTTCAGGATGCGCACCGTATCGCCGGCCGCGGCGGCGGAGAGCGCCTTGCCCTGCATGACGAGGTTCAGGCCGCCCATGCGGTAGGCGACGGAGACGGTTTCATCCTTGGCGATCACGCGCGCAGCGGCGAGGTCTCGGGCGGAGACGGCGGCGCCGGCGCGCAGCGGCTTGCGGGCGGTCCAGCCCATCGCCGTCTCGGCGTCGCGCGGCGCGTCCCCCGGGACGAGGTGCGAGCCGACGGGGGCCCACGTCAGATCCTCCGCGCGGACGGTGTCGCCGGCGTTCAGGCTTCGCGCATAGACGAGCGCCTCGACCATTCCGGCGGTGGGGGCGGCAGAGGCGACTGGAGCCGTTCCGGCGCGCACGGCGATGCGGCGCATGCCCGTGGGGTTGGCCCAGGACAGGCCTGCGGCGCGCGCGGCGGCCTGAACGCGCGCGGCGTCCAGCACCACGGCCGAGCCGCCCTGCGGGCCGGGCGCCACGACGGTGGCCGACGCGGCGCCGGCGCCTTCGAACAGGTCGCCGAGCGTCACCACGCCGTCGTCGTCGAGCGGCTGCGGCTTCAGCGCCACCGCTTGGCCGGCGAGCGCGGAGCCCGCGAACAGGGCGGCGAAAGCCGCGAGGGCGAGGGTCCTCACCATGTTATTTCAGCTGGTTCGCGGCGGAGAGCATCTCGTCGGCGGTGGTGATGACCTTCGAGTTCATCTCGTAGGCGCGCTGCGCCACGATCAGCGCCGTGACCTCGGCCACCGCGTCGACGTTCGAGGCCTCGGTGTAGCCCTGGTTGAGCTGCCCGAAGCCCGGCTCGCCCGGCGCCCCGGTGTTGGCCGGACCCGAAGCGGCGGTTTCCATGAACAGGTTGTCGCCGATGGCCTCGAGCCCGCCCTGGTTCACGAAGCTGGCCAGCTCGATCTGGCCGACCTCCTGCGGATTGGGGTCCTCGCCGAGGATGGCCTGCACCTGGCCGGTCTTGGAGATGACGACCTCCTTGGCCTCGCCGGGAATGGTGATCGCCGGCTGCACCACGTAGCCGTCGTCGGTGACGATCTGGCCTTCGGGGCTCATCGAGAAGTTGCCCGCCCGCGTGTAGGCGGTCTCGCCCGAGGGCAGCAGTATCTGGAACATGCCCTTGCCGCTGATCGCCACGTCGAGCTGGTTCTCGGTGCGGGTCAGGCTGCCCTGCTCGGAGATGCGGTAGACCGCGCCCGCCTTCACGCCGTGCCCGATCTGGATGCCGGTGGGGACCACCGTGCCGGAGGACGAGGACTGCGCGCCCATCCGCTCGACGTTCTGGTACATCAGGTCCTGGAACTCCGCGCGCTGCCGCTTGAAGCCGACGGTGTTCATGTTGGCGATGTTGTTGGAGATGACCTCCACGTTCAGCTGCTGGGCGCTCATGCCCGTCGCCGCAGTCCTGAGAGCACGCATGGCGGGGCTCCTCCTTAGGGCTTGCCGAGCCGGTCGACGGCGCGGCGGGAGAGATCCTGGGTCTGGTCGATCATCCGGGTGACGCGCTCGTAGGCGCGGCTGACCTCGATCAGGTTCACGACTTCCAGGACGGGGTTCACGTTGCTGCTCTCGAGCATGCCCTGTCGGACCGGCACGCCGGTGGCGGGGACGGGTTCGGCGCCGTCGGCGAGGTAGCGGCCTTCGCCGGTCTTCGAGAGCGCGCCGAGGTTGTCGAAGCGCACCACGCCCAGCCGGGCCACGCGCTGGCCGTCCTGGCTGATGGTGCCGTCGGCCGCGATCGAGGGGGCCGAGCCTTCGCGGCGGAGCGTGATCTCGCCGCCGCCCTCGTCCAGCACGGCCTCGCCGCCCTGAGTGATCAGGCGGCCGGTCGGGTCCAGCTTGAAGCGGCCGTCGCGGGTGTAGCGATCGCCGTCCTCGGTGCTAATCGTGAAGAAGGCCTCGCCTTCGATGGCGACGTCGAGGTCGCCGCCGGTCTGCTTCAGGGAACCCTGGCCGAAGTTCCGGCTGACGCCGTTGTCCAGCACGAAGCGGGCGGTGTGGTGCACCTGCGCGTTCTTGGCGGGCCCGCGCTGCTCGGTGTTGGTGAGCAGGGCTTCGGCCTTGAAGCCGGTGGTGTCGGCGTTCGCGATGTTGTTGGCGACGATGTCGAGCTGACGCCGGAGCGTCATCTGTCGCGACAGGGCTACGTAGGTGGAGTTGTCCAAGCCGTTCGCCCGCGCCGCCGTTCTCGGCAGCTCAGGTCCTCAGCGTGGGGCTCCGCAGTCCGCAGGCCGGCTGATGGGTCGGCTAGATCAGAAGGCCTCCCGGTTAAGAAGGGCTGAACGCCCCGTTCGCGACCCCCTCAACGCCTCGTTAACCGGGTGGGCACAATCTGCCTACCGAAGCCGGACCGGACCGGCGGCGCAGGGGCGCGCGCATGCTGTTCAAGAAGAAGAAAAAGGACGCGCCGAGCGAAGCAGCCGAGGGCGAAGCCGCGGCCGCCGCGGCGACGACCGCCGAGGGCGAGGCCGCCGAAGGTGACGCGCCGAAGAAGAAGGGCAAGAAGAAGCTGATCCTGATCGCCGCCGGCGCGCTGGTGGTCATGGGCGGCGGCGGCGCGACCGCCTTTATCATGCTCGGGCCCAAGGCCGACAAGGCCGACGCCCACGGCGAGAAGGGCGAGCACGGCGACAAGAAAAAGGACGGGCACAAGAAGGCGAAGAAGAAGGGCGGCGGCGACCACGGCGGCGGCGGCGGCAAGGCGGCGCCCGGCGCGGCCGTCATCGCGGAGGGGCCCGACGGCGTCGTCTACTACACGATGCCCGACCTGGTGGTGAACATTCAGTCGCCCGACGGGCGGCCGACCTACCTCAAGCTGAAGCTGACGCTCGAGCTGCCGGACCACGAATCGGCGGAGGCGCTCAGTGCCGCGACGCCGCGGCTCAACGACATGTTCACGACCTTCCTGCGCGAGCTGCGCCCGGAAGACCTCTCCGGCAGCCAGGGCACCTACCAGCTGCGCATGGAGATACTGCGCCGCGTGAACCTCGTGGCCGCGCCGGCCGAGGCCAACGCCGTCCTCATCGAAGAAATGCTGATCCAGGGATGAGCGCCGCCGACGACACAGGGATGGCCGACGCCTGGGCCGCGGACACCGAGGAGGAAGCCTGGTCGCCGGGCGACACCGACTCCGGGCCGAAGCCGGGCGACGAACGGGTCCTGAACCAGGACGAGATCGACAACCTCCTCGGCTTCGACATGGCCGACGACGACTCGAACTCCACCGGGGTCCGGGCGATCATCAACTCCGCGCTCGTCAGCTACGAGCGCCTGCCGATGCTCGAGATCGTGTTCGACCGCCTGGTGCGGTTGATGACGACCTCGCTCCGCAACTTCACCTCCGACAACGTCGAGGTGAGCCTGGACAACATTTCCTCAATCCGCTTCGGGGATTACCTCAACTCCATCCCGCTGCCGGCGATGCTCGCGGTGTTCCGCGCCGAGGAGCTCGACAACTACGGCCTGCTCACCGTCGACTCCAACCTGATCTACTCGATCGTCGACGTGCTGCTGGGCGGCCGCCGCGGCACCGCCGCCATGCGCATCGAGGGCCGCCCCTACACCACCATCGAGCGCGTGCTGGTGCAGCGGATGGTCGAGGTGATCCTCGGCGACGCGACGCACGCCTTCGAGCCGATGACGCCGGTGCAGTTCAAGCTCGATCGCCTCGAGACCAACCCCCGCTTCGCCGCCATCGCGCGGCCGGCCAACGCCGCCATCCTGGTGAAGCTGCGCATCGACATGGAAGACCGCGGCGGCCGGGTGGAGCTGCTGCTGCCCTACGCCACGCTCGAGCCGATCCGAAAGATGCTGCTGCAGCAGTTCCTCGGCGAGAAGTTCGGCCGCGACAACATCTGGGAAAGCCACCTCGCGACCGAGCTGTGGACCACGCAGATGGAGGTCCGCGCCGTGCTCGACGAGCAGTCGATCAACCTGCGCAAGGTCCTCGAGATGAAGGTGGGCGAGACGCTGATGCTGAACGCCACGCCCGACAGCCTCATCGAACTGCGCTGCGGGTCCATCCCGCTCACGCGCGGCCGCATGGGCCGCCGCAACCATCACATCGCCGTTCGCGTCGAGGCGCCGCTGACGCCCGCCGCCAAGCGCGCCGTCACGGAGTCCCGATGAACCTCGTCGTCGTCTCCCTCGAGATGCTGCTGGCCTTCCTGCTGCTGGCGACGCTGTTCTTCGGCATCAAGCTGGAGCGCAAGCTCAAGGCGCTGCGGCAGTCGCAGGCGGGCTTCGCCTCGGCCGTGCGCGACCTGGACGGCGCCGCCCAGCGCACCGAGGCCGGCCTCGACGCGCTCCGCTACGCCACGGAGAACGCGCGCAACGTGCTCGTCGAGCGCATGGACGCCGCGCAGGCCATGGCGCTCCGGCTCGAGCAGCTGACGGGTGAGGCCGAGACGGCCGCGCTGCGCGCCGAGACCGCCACCATCAACGCCGCCAAGGCCGCCAGCCCGCCGCCACCGACACCGCGGCCGGCGCTCGCTTACGATCACGAGGAGACGGTCGCGCAGGCCTACGCCCGTCCCATCCGGATGCCCGATCCTGTTCCCGCCCCGCCCTCGCGCCTGCGCCAGGCGGCGGCTCTGCTTCGCGGAGGCTAGCCCATGAAATCCGCTCCCCGTCTGCTCCCGATGGTCGCCGTCGGCGTCATGGGCCTGCTGGCCGTGAAGGCGCTGGCCGGCGTCGAGTCGCTTCCGGGCCTCCTCGGCTCCCCTGCGCACGCCGAGGACAAGCCCGCCGGCAAGGCCGCGGCCAAGCCCGCGGCGAAGCCGGGGGCGCCGACGCGCCTCGAGGTGGTGGGACCTGCGCCCGCCGCACCCCGCCCGGCGCAGGCCTGCCTGCCCACCGCCGCGATCCTCGCTAAGGAAGCCGGTATGTCGCCGACCGAGCTGCGCGTGCTGCAGAGCCTCGGCGAACGCCGCGGCCAGCTCGATTCCCGCGAGCAGGCGATCGACACCCAATCCAAGCTGCTGACGGCGACGGAGCTAAAGCTCGACGCCAAGATCAAGGCGCTGACCGCCCTCAAGGCGGAGCTGCAGGGCCTCGTCGCGACGACGAGCACCCAGCAGAAGGAAGAGGCCAACCGCCTCGTCGCCGTCTACGAGAAGATGAAGCCGAAGGACGCGGCTCCCATCATGGCGTCGCTGGACGACAGGGTGCGCCTGCCCGTCGCCGCGCAGATGAAGCCGCAGACGCTGGCGTCCATCCTCGCCAACATGCCCCCGGCGGAAGCCAAGAAGCTCACCGAGAAGCTGGCCGACCGCTACACCCGCGCGGACGCCACCGCCGCCAAGGCCGCCGCCGCGCTGCGGCCCGCCGGGGCCCGTCCCGCCGGCTGATCGGCTCTGGGCGGGTCAGGTCCGCCGCTTCAGCCGCTTGATCACGCCCGAGAACGTAAGCAGTGTGCGTTCGCCGGTGAACACCTCGCCGCGGGCGAAGATCAGGCTGGCGCCCGCGCGGGTCACCTCGCCGCGAGCCTCGATCAGCTCGCCGGGCCAGCCGGCGTCGACGAAGGTGTTGTCGAGCGTCACCGTCACGCCCCGGTCGCCCTCCAGCGCGTCCATCGACACCATGAAGAGCGCGAAGTCCGCGAACGTCATCAGGCAGCCGCCGTGCATCCGCCCGCCCGCGTTCAGGTGGCGCGGCTCGGCGCGGAAGGCGCAGCGCGGGCGGCCGTCCTCCATCCGGAAGTGGAAGGGCCCGACGACGCCTTCGAACGCCTCGTTGGTGAACTTGGTCCAGCCGGCGAACTCGCCTTCGGTGACCTCGACCCTCCGCATCGCCTTCCTTTCGCTCCGCCCGCCCCACATAGAGCTCGGCCATGAACCGATCCATCGAGGACGCCATCTTCTCGCTCCTGGCGGAACGGGAGCCGGGCAAGTCCATTGACCCTTCCGAGGCCGCGCGTGCGGTCGACGCGGAGGGCTGGCGGCGGCTGCTGCCCCAGGTCCGCGCCACGGCGGTCGGCCTCGCCCGTCAGGGACGGCTGGCGATCCTGCGCCACGGAAAGCCCGTCGATCCCGAAGGGCTGAAGGGCGTCTACCGGTTGAGGCTGCCATGACGAAGGCCGTGCGCCGACAGGGGTTCGCCAAGGTGCTCAAGCGCCAGGCGGCGGCGATGAAATACGCGCTGCAGGACCCGCGCACGCCTCGCATGGCCAAGGTGCTGGGCGCCGCGTTCATGGCCTACCTGCTCAGCCCGATCGACCTGATCCCCGACTTCATCCCGGTGGTCGGGCAACTGGACGACATCGTGATCGTCCCCGCCGGCTTCTATCTCGTCTGGCGCATGATCCCGCGCGAGGTCTGGCGCGACGCCCAGGCCAAGGCGGACCGCAGCGGCTAGGGAGGGGCCGTTGCAGCGACGAGCCTTCCTCGCCGCGCTCCCGCCGCTTCTCGCCGCCTGCACGCCCGTGGCCCAGGTGGCGGGCTCGCCCGGCCTCGACTTCGCCGGTCCGCGGCTGGAATCCGACCGCTTCATCAGCTTCGACGGCGCCCGCCTGGGACTCACCGTCTGGCCGGCCGTGGGGGAGCCCTCGGCCGTGATCGTGGCGCTGCACGGCATGAACGATTACGCCCAGGCGTTCACGCTCGCCGCCCCGATCTGGGCGGAGGAGGGGATCACCACCTACGCCATCGACCAGCGCGGCTTCGGCCGCTCGCCCCGGCGCGGCGTGTGGGGCGGCGAGGCGCTGATGACCGAGGATCTGCGCGCGCTCACCCGCGTGGTCCGTGGGCGGCATCCGGGCGCTCTGCTGACGGTCGTCGGGGAGAGCATGGGCGGGGCGGTGGCGATCAGCGCCTTCGCCTCCGATCGTCCCCCCGACGCCGACCGGCTGGTGCTGCTGTCCCCGGCGGTCTGGGGCTGGGACGCCCAGCCGCTGCTCTACCGCAGCACCCTGTGGCTCGGCGCGCGGACGATCCCTTCCTACAGGTTCGGCACCCCGCGCTGGGTCGCCCGTGAGATCCGGGCCAGCGACAACATCGAGCACATGATCCGGATGGGCCAGGACCGGAACCTGATCTTCGACACGCGCGTCGACGCGATCTACGGCCTGGTCAACCTGATGCAGCGCGCGCTGGTGAGCGTGCGGTCGATCCGGCGCCCGCCGCCGGTGCTCTACTGCTACGGGGCCAACGACGAGATCATCCCGAAGAAGCCGAGCTTCTTCGCCGCGCGCCAGCTGCAGCCGGGCGACCGCTCGGCCTACTACCGCCGCGGCTGGCACATGCTCACGCGCGACCTGCAGGGCGAGGCGGTGACCCGCGACGTGGCCGCCTTCATCCGCGACCCGGCCGGGCCGCTCCCGTCGGGCGCGCCGCCCATTCCGGGCTCGCGCACGCCGGGCGCCGCGGGCCGCGCGACAGCGTAGCGGGAACGCCCTTGTGGCGCCGCCGCCGGGGGCGTATGCGCACGATCTTCCCCCCACACTTCGGCTTTTGCGGCATGACCCTGTTCGACTCCCCCGCTTTCAAGGCGCACGAAAGCGTGCACGCGTTCTCTGACGAAATGACCGGCCTGAAGGCGATCATCGCGATCCACTCCACGGCCCGGGGCCCGGCGGCAGGGGGATGCCGGATGTGGCCCTACGAGAGCTCGCAGGCTGCGCTCGAGGACGTGCTGAAGCTGTCGCGAGGGATGTCCTACAAGAACGCCGTGGCCGACCTCGACCTCGGCGGCGGCAAGTCGGTGATCATCGGAGACGCCCGCACCCAGAAGACGCCGGAGCTGTTCGAAGCCTTCGGCCGCGCCGTCGACAGCCTAGGGGGCCGCTACTACACGGCGGAGGACGTCGGCGTGTCCGTGGCCGACATCCAGCACGCGCGCCGCGCGACCAAGTACGCCGTCGGCCTCGAGAGCGGCCACTCGGGTTCGGGCGACCCCAGCCCGGTTACTGCCGAGGGGGTCTTTCGCGGCGTGAACATCGCCATCCGGCAGGGCCTCGGCGGCCGGGACGTGAACGGCTGCACCGTCGCCATCCAGGGCGTCGGCCACGTCGGCGCCTACCTCGCCGACAAGTTGCACGCGGCCGGCGCCAACCTGATCATCACGGACGTGAACCAGGACGCGCTGCGCGAGGTCTCCGGCCGCACCGGCGCCAAGGTGGTCGGCCCTGACGAGATCTTCGACGTCGACGCCGACGTGTTCTCGCCCTGCGCGCTGGGTGGCGCGATCACGGCCGAGGCGCTCGGACGGCTCAAGGCCCGCGTGATCGCCGGCGGCGCCAACAACCAACTTGCTACGCCCGACGTCGGCCGGGTGCTGTTCGAGCAAGGCTTCACCTACGCGCCCGACTACGTGATCAACGGCGGCGGCATCATCAACGTGGCCTCGGAGATGCGCGGCCTCCAGAGCGGCGCCGCGTACGATCCTGCCTGGGTCGAGCAGAAGCTGGCGCGCCTGATGGAGACCCTCGACGAGGTGCTCGCCCGCTCGAAGGCCGAGCGTCGCCCGAGCGACGAGATCGCCGACGAGATCGCCGAGGCCCGGATCGCCGCCGCCCGGCGCTGACCCACCAGGAGGGGGCCGTGCCGAGACCCGTCCACTTCGACATCTTCGCCGCCGACCCGGAGCGGGCGCAGCGGTTCTACACCGCGCTGTTCGGCTGGCGCTTCGAGCGCTGGGGCGGACTCATGCCGTACTGGCTGATCACCACCGGCGACGACGGTCCGGGGATCAACGGCGGCCTGGCGCAGCGGCCCGGGCCGAACCCCGACCCGCAGATGGAGATGCCGGTCGTCGCCTGGACGTGCACCGTGCAGGTCGACGATCCCGGGCGTGGGCTGGTTGGCCTACTGCAAGGACACCGAGAGCAACGTCTTCGGCCTCATGCAGGACGATCCCGCGGCGGCCTAGGCCGGGAACACTGCGCAGAAAGTCGGGTCAAGCGAGACCCTCACCCGCTCGCCGGCCGCGGGCGCGACCGCTCCGAACATGTGCGCATGAGCCATGACGCCGCCCGCGCTCAGATGCAGGTCGACGTACCCGCCGGCGAACCTTGAAGACGCCACCTCGGCCTCCGCGCCATCGCCGAGGCGGTACGCTTCCGGGCGCGCCATCAGGACCGCCGCGCCGTCCGGGACGCCGGGCGCGGGAGCGCGTCCGAACGGCGTCTCCGCCACGCCCGCGCTCACCCGCGCCGGGAGTGCGTCAGCCTCGCCGAGCAGGTGGGCGGCGGCGAGCGAAACCGGGCGGAGGTACAACTCCCGCGGTGTGCCCGTCTGCAGGATGCGGCCGCCGTCCATCAGCGCCAGTCGGTCGGCGGTGAGCAGCGCGTCGTCGGCATCGTGCGTCACGATCAGCGCGGCGGCTCCGGCCGCCCGCAGGGCGGCGAGGGCGGCGTCGCGCACCTCCGCCTTCAGCCGCATGTCGAGCCCAGAGAACGGCTCGTCGAGCAGCACAGCCGCGGGCTCCCGCGCCAGCGCGCGCGCCAGCGCCACGCGCTGCTGCTCCCCGCCGGAGAGCGCCTGCGGGTACGCGCCGGCACGATCCGCCAGCCGTACGCGCTCCAGCTGCAGCATGGCCCGCGCGCGCCGCTCCGGCGCCGGCAGCCTGCGGAGGCCGAACGCCACGTTCTGCTCCACCGTCAGGTGAGGGAACAGCGCGTAGTCCTGGAAAACGAAGCCGATGTCGCGCTCTTCCGGCGCCACCAGTGAGCCGCGCCCGCTCAGCCTGCGGTCGCCGGCCCAGACCTCGCCCTCGTCCACCGGCTCGAGCCCCGCGAGCAGTCGCAGCAGCGTGCTCTTGCCGCTGCCGGACGGTCCCAGCAGGCAGGCGATCTCGCCCGGCTGCAGCGACAGGCTGGCGGAACGCACCGCCGCTTTCGCGCAGTAGCGCCGGGTGACCTCCCGAGCTTCGAGGGCGGCGCTCACCTCGCGAACCCCGGCCGCGAGCGGGCGATCTGCCGCGACAGCAGCGCAACCGGCCCCGCCGCCAGCAGCACGATGGCGAGCGCCGGCCACGCGGCCTGGGCCAGCCGCTCGTCCGCGGCGTAGCCATGCGCGAGCACGGCCAGCGTGTCGAAGTTGAACGGCCGCAGGATCAGCGTCGCCGGGAGCTCCTTCAGCACGTCCACGAACACCAGCAGGGCCGCCGTCCAGAAGGCGCCCTTCGCCAGCGGCGCGTGCACTCGCGCCAGCGCGCCGCCCTCGCTCTCGCCGAGCATCCGCGCGGCCCGCTCCATCGAGGGCGTGACGCGGGTCAGGCCGGCGTCGATCGGCTCCAGCGCCGCCGCCGCCAGCCGCGCGACATAGGCGTACATCAGGAGCCCCAGCGCCACCGCCGCGCCCGCACCAGCGCCGGTGCCGCGCCAGATCAGCGCCGCGGGGCCGAGCAGCCCGATCGCCATGACGGCGCCCGGCGTGGCGTAGCCGAGGCTGGCCAGCCGCGCGGGAAGCGGCCGCCCGCGCGCGCCGAACGCGATCACCGCCGCCAGCGCCGTGGTCAGCACGCAGCCGCCGATCGCCAGCGCCAGGGACAGCGAGCCGGCGCGGAGCAGTCGACCGGCGTCCGTGGTCGTGGACAGCGCCTTCACCGCCAGCCACGCGCAGGGCAGCAGCAGGGCTGCGGTCAGCAACAGGGTGCAGAACGCGGTCGCGCCCCAACCCGCGGCCCCGCGAAGCCGCACGGCGGGCAGCTCGCGCCAGCGGGCGCTGGAGGCGCCATAGCCTTGGCCGCGCCGTCCGCGGCGCTCCAGCACCAGCAGCAGCGCAGCGGCCGCGAGCAGGGCCAGCGACAGCCGCGCGGCCCCGGCTGGCGAGCCGTAGGCGGCGAAGGCCCGCACCACGCCCGTCGTCAGCGTCTGCACGCCGAGGTACGAGACCGCGCCGTAGTCGGCGAGCGTCTCCATCAGCGCCAGCGCGGCGCCCGCCACCAGCGCGGGCCGCGCCAACGGCAGCGCCACGCGCCGGTAAGCCGCCCACGGCCCGCAGCCGAGCGTCCGGGCGGCTTCCAGCGCGCACACGGACTGGCTCACGAAGGCGGCCCGCGCCGTCAGGTAGACGTACGGATAGAAGGCGGCCGACAGCACGAACACGGCGCCCGGCAGGCTACGCACCTGCAGGAACTCGCCTCCCATGCCGGCGTCGCGGAGCGCGGTCTGCACCGGCCCCGCCACGTCCAGCAGGTCCGAGTAGGCGTAGGCCAACGCGTACGCGGGCGCGGCGAGCGGCAGCGCCAGCAGCCACTCGAACGCGCCGCGTCCGGGGAAGCGGTGCATCACCACCAGCCACGCCGCCGCCGAGCCGAGCGCAGTGGTCAGCAGCCCGACGCCGAGCGCCAGAACCACGGTGTCGGCCGCGTAGCGCCGAAGCAACTCGGGGGAGGCGCCCGCCGCCGGCTGGACTGCCAGCGCCGCGATGAACAGCAAGGGCGCGACCGCGAACAGCGCCGCCAGCAGCGCCGCGATGCGGAGCGGCGAGGGGGCGGACCACCCGGCCCGGCGGGCGAGCATCGCCTCCGGCGCCGGGACGTCCGTCAGGGCCATGGCGTCAGCGCCACGGCGTCACTGCCACCCGGCCTGGTCGAAGGTGGCCTGCGCCTCGCCCTGCCGACGGCCGTAGACGGTCACCGGCAGCGGGTCCGCCTTGAAGTTCGCGTAGGCCGCCACCGACGCGGGCGGCTTCACCGCCTGCACCGCCGGGAACTCGTTGTTGGCCGAGGCGAAGATCGCCTGTGCCTGGTCGGACGCAAGGTATTCCAGGAACTTGACCGCGTTCTCCTTGTTCGGCGCGTGAGCCGCCACGCCGCCGCCGGAGATGTTCACCAGCGCGCCCGTGCCCGCCTGCTCTGGGAAGGCGATCGCCACCTTCTGCATCACCGCCTTGTCCTCGGGCGCTTCGGAACTCGCGATGCGCAGGAAATAGTAGCTGTTGGCCAGCGCCACGTCGCAGGCGCCGGCGGCCACCGCGCGGATCTGGTCGATGTCGCCGCCCTGCGGCTTGCGAGCCATGTTGGCCACCACGCCGCGCGCCCACTCGAGCGCCCGCTGTGGCCCCCAGCGCTCGATGAAGCCCGCCATCATCGACAGGTTGTAGATGTTGTCGGCGTTGCGCACGCAGACGCGGCCGCGGAACTTCGGGTCCGCGACGGCGGCGTAGCTCGCCACCTCCTCCGGCCGCACTCGGTCCTTCGCGTAGGCGATCACCCGCGCCCGGCGGGCGAAGCCCCACCACCGGCCCTGGTGGTCGCGCAGGTTGGCCGGGATGCGCCGCTCCAGCGTCGGCGTGGTCACGGGCTGGAACAGGCCCGCCTCCTGCGCGCGCCACAACGCCCCGGCGTCCGCCATCAGGATGATGTCGGCGGGACTGGAGGCGCCCTCGGCCTTCATCTTCTCGACCAGCATGTTGCCCTGGCTCTGCAGCGCCCGCACCTCGACGCCGGTCGCCTGCTTGAAGCCGTCATAGATCAGCTGGTCGGCGTCGTAGTGGCGCGCCGTGTAGATGTTCAGGACGCCGGCGTTCGCCGGGGCGGCGCGCTTCGCCTCCTCCGTGTCGCGCCCGCAGGCGGTCAGGGCGAGGAGGGCGCAGAGGGCGAGGAGGGGGGATCGACGGGTGAGCATGCCGTCTGGTCGCACAGTTGCGAACGGCTCGCAACTAGCTCGTCAGCGGCCGTCGACCACGCGCTGCATGTCCTCGGCGAGCCGGTCCAGCATCGCCTGGTTGGTCGCATTGTCCTCAGGCGCCATGGCTCGGCTCACCACGCCGCCCATGAAGTAGGCCAGCAGCAGCCGCGCCCGGACCTCTGCGTCGTCGCCGCCCAGCCACTGCGCGAGCGGCTCCAGCATGTGCCGCTTCATCGCCTCGCGTGAAATCTCGGAGGCGCGCGGTGAGGCGGTCGAGCGCAGGGCGATGAAGATGCCCTCGAAGGCGCCGTCCGGGCCGCCCTTGGAGGCGACCTTCTCGGCCGCGCGGCGCCCGAAGGTGGCTCGGTCGCCGGCCCAGGCCTCGCTGGCCTGCGGGCAGTCGTTCACGACCGCATGAAAGAGGTCTTCCTTCGAACCGAAGTAGCGGGCGATCAGCGCCGCATCGACCCCGGCCTCGGCCGCCACGTCCCGCACCCCCACCTGCTCGAACGGCTCGCTGGCGAACCGGCGTCGCGCCGCCTGCAGGATGGCCGCTCGGGTGGCGGCGGAGTCTCGCTTGCGCAGGCGTTCGACGGGTTCTGCGGTCATGCGGCGGGGCTCCCGTCGAATTTGTAAGTCAACAACTGTTGACAAACTCTACGCGATGAAAGATTGCAAGTCACCAGCCGATGACATGTCGGGGTTGTCGCACCTCGAACGTCCTCGCCATGCTAGGTTGTCCTCTCGGGGGATTCATGAGGCGCGTACTCATCGTGATGGCCGCGGCGGCCCCGCTGCTGGCCGCTTGCGCGACCGACCGCTCGCTGCGCGAGGCCGACCTGCGCCTGCCCGCCCAGTTCTCGAGCACCGGCGGCGCGACGAGCCAGGCCGCGGCGCTCGATCGCTGGTGGACGCTCTACGGCGACCCCGAGCTCGAATCCTTGGTGGACCAGGCGCTGGCGGCGAGCACGGACGCGCGTGCCGCGCAGGCTCGCCTCGAGGAGGCCGCCGCGCTCCGCCGCAGCCGCAACCGGCAGCTCTACATCCCGAAGGGGGACCTGCAGGGCTCGGCCAGCGTCACCCAGACCGAAGTGCTCGAGGGCTCGGCCGGCGGCTTCGGCGGCCAGGGCGCCCCGGCGGGGCAGTCGAACAACCAGTCGCTCACCTTCCCGGTCAGCTGGGAAATCGACGTGTTCGGCCGCAACCGAGCCGCGCGGGACATCATCCGCGGCGACTTCGCGGCCGCCCGTTTCAATTACGAAGCCACCCGGGCGGCGCTCGCCGGCCAGGTCGCCAGCAGCCTGTTCCAGGCCCGCGGTGTGGCCGTGCAGCTGCAGGACGCGCAGGAGACGCTGCGCATCCAGCAGGAGATCGCCCGCGTCACCGGTATCCGTGCCGAGCGCGGTCTGGCCCCGAGTTCGGAAGCCGCGCGCGCCAATGCGGAGCTCGCCCAGTCGGAGGCGGAAGTCGCCAGGCTGGACGCCGAGCTCCGTGCCGCCACCCGGGCGCTGCTGACGCTCGTCGGCCGTCCCGCCGAGACTTTGGACGCGCTGGTCATCGCGGCCGACCTCTACGACCCGCCGGCCGCGCCGGCAGCCGTGCCGGGGCTGCTGCTCGCGCGCCGTCCGGACGTGCGCGAAGCCGAGGCGCGGATCCGATCCGCATCCGGCGCTCTCCGCGGCGCGGAGCTCGCGCTGTTCCCGAGGTTCACGCTGCAGCCGAGCGTCGGGTTGAGCCGCATCGGCTCGGACGCTTTCACCTCCGCCACCGGCTTCTGGACCCTCGGCGCGGGGCTGCTGCTGCCGATCCTCGACCGACCGCGGCTGATGGCCGAGATCGACGTCAGCGGAGCGCGCGCCGAGCAGGCCGTGATCGCCTACGAGCGCGCGGTGCAGACCGCCTTCTCCGAAGCGGACCGCGCGCTGATCCAGCTCGAGGCGGACCGCGCCCGCGTACGCACGCTCACCGCAGGCGAGGCCAATGCGCGGGAGGCCTACGACGCCGCCCGCCGCGGCTACACCGCGGGCCTGATCGACCTGCAACGGCTGCTCGACGCCGAGCGCGCCTGGCGCGGCACGCGCGCGGCGCTGGCCGGCGCCCGGACCACGGCGCTGCAGCGCTCGGTGCAAACCTTCCAGGCGCTCGGCGGGGGCTGGTCGCCTGAAACCACGACGACGTCCGCAGGGACGCGAGGATGACGAGAATGGGACGATCCACCTTCACGCCCCTGGCGAGCGCCCTTGCGGCGCTCGGCCTGGCGCTCACCCTCTCCGCCTGCGGCGGGGAGGCTGCCGAGAACGCCGAGGCGCAGGCTCAGACCCGCGGTCCCGCCGCCGACGCACGCACCGTGCGCGTCGCGCGTGTCGAGACGCGGCCGGTGGAGGCGGGGCTCGCCGTCTCCGGGCTGCTGGTGGCCCGCGAGGAAGCAGCGGTGGGCACCGAGGTGGTGGGCTACCGCGTCGCCGACGTGCTGGCCGACGAGG
>DASVVG010000153.1:0-30072 GCA_036386655.1 Caulobacteraceae bacterium
ACGACCCCGCGGACCACGGCGCCCAGCCAAGTCATCGCATAGGCGCCGCGCAGGTGCGCCACCACGTGCGCCGGGGCCGTCGCGAGCAGGAGGGCCGCGAGCACAGGGCCTCCGACCCCGAGGGCCAGGAGGACCACGGCCTGGAGCAGGGCCAGGAAGCTGAAGCCGTAGAGCGTGACCACGCCGTGATCGTAGAAGGTGTAGCCGCGCAGCCCCAGCGTCAGCAGCGCCATCACGGGCAGGAACAGGAGGGCCGTCAGCGGGGCCAGTTGGGCGGCCAGGTTTTCGCTCTTGTAGCCGTAGTACTTCGGGTCCTGGGCCACGCGGGACAGCGCGCGCTCGAGCACGCCTTCACGGCCCGGGCTCGCATCCGTGGCCCCGCCGTCGATGAACCCGATCGCAATCCCCTCGATGAAGCCGCCGGCGAGATTCGACGCCAGGAACAGCACGAAGAACGAGAACAGGAACATCGTCATCGGCGCGACGTAGCGGACGCGTTTGCCCTCGATCCACGCGCGGCTCAGCCGGCCGGGGCGCAGCACGAGAAGCGGCAGGGTGCGCCAAACGCGTCCATCGAGATTGGCGATCCCCTGGACCACGTCCTGCAGCAGGTGCCGGAGGCGGGTGTGCAGTTTGGCGCTCTGGCCGCACTGGCCACAGTACGGCGTGCGCCGCGGGGCCCCGCAGTTGGCGCAGACGCTGGCGGCGGTCGCGGCCTCGACCTGTTCGGCCGGGGCCGGAGCTTCCTGGACGTCGGCTGCGGCGGCGCCGCTCATCCGCCGCCGTCCGCCCAGTTCGGCTTGCGCTTGCCGAGGAAGGCGGCGAGGCCCTCCCTGCCCTCCTCGCTGGAGCGGCGGGCGGCGATGCGGCGGGCGGTCTCCTCCATGAGGCCGCGGTCGATCTTCTGGCCGTGCACGAGGTCGACGAGGCGCTTGGCGTCGCCGACCGCGCCGGGGGCGCAGGCGGCCATGACCTCGGCGATGCGGTCGCGCTCGGCGTCGAGGTCCCCGACCACCTCGTCAATGAGGCCGATCTCCTCGGCGTAGGCCGCGTCGAAGCGGGCGCCGGTGGCGAACAGGGCGCGGGCGCGGCGGGGGCCGATGGCGGCCACGACGTAGGGGCTGATGGTGGCGGGGGTGAGCCCCAGCCGCACCTCCGAGAAGGCGAAGCTCGCGTCGGCGGTAGCGAAGGCCATGTCGCAGGCGGCGACCAGCCCGGCGCCGCCGCCCATGGCGGGGCCGCGGACCAGCGCCACGGTGAGCGCGGGCACGTCGTGCAGCGCCTTGAGCATGCGCGCGAGGTTCATGGCGTCGGCGCGATTGTCGGCCTCGGTCTGCTCGCCCTGGGCCCGCATCCAGTCCACGTCGGCGCCGGCGGAGAAGGTCTCGCCCGCCCCGCGCAGGAAGACGGCGCGGAGGCGATCGGCCCCGTGCAGCGTCTCGAAGGCGCGATGGAGGCCGGCGATCACGTCGGCGTTGAAGGCGTTCCGGCGCGCGGGGCGGTCGATCAGGACCTCGGCCACGCCCTCGGCGGTGACGGTGAGGACGACTTCAGGCGTGTCCCCGAGGTCGGGAGCGTAGTCGCCGAGGGGTTCGCTGATCGGGTCGGTCATGCGCGCGATCCTACTTCATCGCGCCATCGATCAGCGCGACGATCTCCTGAACGCCTCCGCGCACGTCGACAGGCATCTGCCCGGGATCCGCCCACGAGAGTCTGGTGACCTCGTCGCTCACCGGCTGGACGGCGCGGACGTGGAGCGGGTTCACGAACAAGGGATAGCTCTTGATCATGCCGACAGCCTCGAACCGGATCAGACGGGGCATCGCCTCTCCCTCCTCCACGAAGCTTGCAAGGGTCACATCCGGAAGACGCCGAAGCGCGTCTCCGGGATGGGGGCGTTCAGGCAGGCGCTGAAGGCGAGGCCGAGCACGTCGCGGGTCTGGGCCGGGTCGATGATCCCGTCGTCCCAGAGGCGGGCGGTGGCATAGTAGGGGCTGCCCTCCTCCTCGTAGCGAGCGCGGATCGGGGCCTTGAAGGCCTCCTCCTCTTCGGCCGGCCAGGAGCCGCCCTTCGCCTCCAGAGCGTCGCGGCGGATGGTGGCGAGGACCGAGGCGGCCTGCTCGCCGCCCATGACGCTGATCCGCGAGTTGGGCCAGGTGAAGAGGAAGCGCGGGTTGTAGGCCCGGCCGTTCATGCCGTAGTTGCCGGCGCCGAAGCTGCCGCCGATGAGGACGGTGACCTTCGGCACCTCGGCGGAGGCGACGGCGGTGACCAGCTTGGCGCCGTCCTTGGCGATGCCGCCGGACTCGTAGCGGCCGCCCACCATGAAGCCGGAGATGTTCTGCAGGAACAGCAGCGGAATCCGCCGCTTGCAGGCGAGCTCGATGAAGTGGGCGCCCTTCAGCGCGCTCTCCGAGAACAGCACGCCGTTATTGGCGAGGATGGCGACGGGGTAGCCCCAGATGCGGGCGAAGCCGCAGACCAGGGTCGTGCCGTAGAGCTTCTTGAATTCGTCGAGGCGGGAGCCGTCGACGATGCGGGCGATCACCTCGCGCACGTCGTAGGGGGCGCGGACGTCCTGCGGGATGACGCCGTAGAGCTCGGCCGGGTCGTAGGCCGGGGGCTCGCGGTCGGCCAGGTCGAGATCGACGGTCTTGCGGCTGTTCAGGTTGGCGACGATGCGGCGGACGATCTGCAGCGCGTGCTCGTCGTTCGCGGCCATGTGGTCGGCGACGCCTGACTTGCGGGCGTGGACGTCGGCGCCGCCGAGGTCGGTGGCGGAGATCACCTCGCCGGTCGCGGCCTTCACCAGCGGCGGGCCGCCCAGGAAGATGGTGCCCTGGCTCTCCTCGCCCGCGCCGCGGACGATGACGGTCTCGTCGGACATGGCCGGGACGTAGGCGCCGCCGGCGGTGCAGCTGCCCATCACGCAGGCGATCTGCGGGATCTCCGCGGCCGACATGCGGGCCTGGTTGTAGAAGATGCGGCCGAAGTGCTCCTTGTCCGGGAAGACCTCCGCCTGGTGGGGCAGGTTGGCGCCGCCGGAGTCCACCAGGTAGATGCAGGGCAGCCGGTTTTGCTGAGCGATTTCCTGCGCCCGCAGGTGCTTCTTCACGGTGAGCGGGAAGTAGGCGCCGCCCTTCACCGTGGCGTCGTTGGCCACGACCATGCACTCGCGGCCGGAGACGCGGCCGACGCCGGTGATGACGCCGGCGCCCGGGGCCTCGTCGTCGTACATGCCGTTCGCGGCCAGCTGGCCCACCTCGAGGAAGGGCGAGCCGGTGTCGAGCAGGCGCTCGACGCGGTCGCGGGGGAGCAGCTTGCCCCGGGAGGCGTGGCGCTGGCGCGACATCTCGGGGCCGCCGAGGGCGGCCTGCGCCACCCGCTCGCGGAGTTCGGTCGCGAGCGCCCGGTTGGCCTCCGCGTTGGCCCGGAAGGCGGCGGAGGATGGGTCGAGGGCGGAGGCGAGCTTCGACATGGCCTCGGGGCGTAAAGCGCGGCGGCTGCGCGCGCAAGCGAGCGCCCTTCCCGACCCAGGGGCGGGTGCGGGAGCGTTAACGATCCCCATCTAAGCTCGACGGTATGCCGCATACGGCCGACAGCGCGCTCTCGAGGCTGTTCCAGACCGAAGGCTGGGGCGCGAAGGCGCGCAGGCTGCGCGCGGTGAGCCTGCCGGGGGGCGCGGCCCTCTACGAGGCGGGCGACGCGGCGGACGAGATCTTCTTCGTGAAGGCGGGCCGGCTGGGGGTGACCCGGCACGACGGCGGCGCGTCCAAGTTCGTGGGTGTGATCCGGCCGGGCGAGATCGTGGGCGAGATGGCCTCGATCAGCGGCACGGCGCACCGGGCGACGGTGACCGCGCTGCGCGACAGCGAACTGCTGGCGATGCCGCGCGACGTGTTCCTGGCCATCACGCGGCGGGACCCGAAGGTGACGATGGAGCTCGCCCGGCTGATGCTCGAGCGGGCGCGCCAGGGCTACGACAGCTCCTCGACGGGGCAGCCGAGCGTGATCGGGCTGCTGGGCGTGAGCGGCGGCGTTCGGGTGCGGCTGCTGGCCGAATGGCTGGCGGTGGCGCTGGCCGAACTCGGGCTGAAGGCCGCGGTGGTCGGCGCCGAGGCGAAGGACCGCTCCAGCGCCTGGTTTTCCGAGCACGAGGGCCGGCACGACCTGATCCTGCTGGCGGCGGAGGCCGACCAGCGCGAGTGGCGCGAGGTCTGCGCCCGCCAGTCCGACCGGCTGTTCCTGGTGGCCTCCCCGCGGCAGCGGCCGGAGGAGGCGACGAAGACCTACGGGCTCGACCCGCTGCGCCGGCACAAGCTGGTCGACCTGCTGCTGGTGCGGCCGGCGGGCGACGGGCTGCCCTCGCAGGGGCCGGTGTGGCGACGGGCGCTCGGGGCGGGACAGCTGTTCCACCTGCGCGAGCGCGACCGGGCCGACGTGGCGCGGCTGGCGCGGATGCTGGCGGGACGCGCGGTGGGGCTGGTGCTGTCGGGCGGCGGGGCGCGCGCGTACGCGCACCTGGGCGCCGTGAAGGCGCTGCGCGAAGCCGGGGTGACGTTCGATTTCGTCGGCGGCACGTCGATGGGCGGGGTGGTCGCGGCCGGGCTGGCGCTCGGCTGGGACGACACCGAGCTGGAGGCGCGGGTGCGCGAGGCCTTCGTGGACTCGAGCCCGCTCGACGACGTGGCCTTCCCGATGCTGGCGATGACGCACGGGCACAAGGTGCGCGACCGCATGGCCGAGCACTTCGGCGACGTGGAGATCGAGGACCTGGACCTGCCGTTCTTCTGCGTCTCGTCGGACCTGACGGCGGGCGCGGCGTTCGTGCACACCAGCGGCCTGGTGCGGGACGCGCTGCGGGCGTCGATCGCGCTGCCGGGGCTGCTGCCGCCGGTGACCATGGACGGGCGGGTGCTGGTGGACGGGGCGGTGATCCGCAACTTCCCGGCGGACGTGATGGCCGAGCGGCGGCCCGGCGTGGTGGTGGGCGTGGACGTGACGCGGGCGCGCGGCCTGACCGTCGAGCAGGTGAAGCGGCCGCCGTTCTGGCCGTGGCTGCTGTCGGGGGCCTGGAAGAAGGGGCCGCCGATCGTGTCGGTGCTGATGCGCTCGGCCACGATCATGAGCGCGCGCGAGAACGAGGCGGCGAAGCTGGCCTGCGACCTCTACGTCCAGCCGGACGTGGCGGGCGTCGAGATCCGCGACTGGAAGGCGTACGAGGCGGCCGCGCGCGCGGGCTACGAGGCGACACGGCGGGCGCTCGAGGCGGCCGACGACGAGTTGAAGGCGCGGCTGGGGCTGATCCCCACGCCTACGGGCGAGACCCCCCTGCCCCACGCCGCCGCGGCGGTCGCCTAAGCGGCTGACGCCGCGCGCTTTCTAGCGAGCCTGACCCGTAGTACCGTCCCCGCGAGGCCGGATCGGGGGATCGGTGGCTGACGGGGGCGACGAGCCGCGGGATGATGCCGAAGGCGCGCAGGCGTCTGCGCGTGCGACATCGCCTGAGCCGCCCGCGCGCTACGAGACGCCCACCGAGCAACGGGCGCGACTTCGCGAAGAGCGCGAGCACCGGCGGCGGCGGCGCTTCACCGAAGCGGGCGTGGCGCTGGCGGCCCTGGTGATCTCGTGCGCGGTGTTCCTGGTGAACGGCGCCTTGTTCTTCCGCGGCTCCGACATGGCGGTCCTCGAGCCGGACACGGTGCTCTTCTATCGCGACCCCGGACCGAACGGGTCGTCGATGTGGGTCGCCCTCCCGGCGCAGATGATCAACGCCGCCTCGGCCGACTACGGCGACGTGGTGACCGAGGCCTCGCTGGCGATCGGACCCAAGAGGACCGAACGCGGGCGGTTCGGGTACCTCGCCCTCGCCGAGCCGGTGATGAGCCCGAACGTCGAGAAGGGCGTCGCCGATTGCGCGCAAGGCGCCCGCTGCATACCGGCCACCGGCTTCTTCGTGATCGAGCGGCCGCGGACGTTGCTGGACGTGCCCGGCGGCGGGTCGCGATCCGCCAACATGGCTTTCATGATCGAGGCGGTGAACTGCGAGGGTGAGCCGGGCTTCTGCAGCGCCATGGTGGGGTTCGACGACGCCTTGAGCCACCTGCGCTCCCGGCCCGACCCGATGTTCCGGATGACGCTGCGGTTCCATTTCGACGGGGCGGAGGAGGTCCGCTGTCGGCTGACGCGCGACCCGATCCGCCGGAAGGCGATCTTCGACTACCTGCAGGAGAAGGGGTGGGCCCAGGCCGCCTGCGAGAAGGACTGAACCGCGGCTCGGCCGCAGCATGAGAGAAGGGGGAAGCGATGCGTAGGATCTGGGTTGGAGTGGCCGCCGTGCTGGCGGCGTCGTTGCTCGCAGGATGCGCCGGGTGGCAGCGGAATGATGACGCGCTGTGCCCCGGCGGCAGCAACTGCCCCGTGGAGGAATGAGCGGACGGCAACAACAGGATGAGAGGAGAGAGCTCATGCGCAGGCTTGTTCTAGCGGGGGCGACGTTCGCCTCCTTGGTGCTGCTCGCGGGGTGCGGCGAGCGGGGCAGCGCGGGCAGCGAGGAGCCGACGCCGCAGCCCAGGACGGCGGAGACGCAGGCGCCTGCTGAAACCGCGATGCTGGAGCCCTTCCCGACGGACAGTTCGATCATCTGCCCGGGCAGCAAGAGCTGCCCCACTATCGAACTGCCCCTAGCCCCACCGTCTACGGAGAAGAGGAAGTTCAAGCCGATAGGAGTCCTCATCCCCGAGGGCGACATCGGCGACGACATCCTTTGCCCACAACACGCCAACCGGCCCGATAAACCGTGCCCGCCGGGTTACCACGGCCGTCTTTGGAAGGCGCCGGAGGCGCCGAACGAACAGTCGGTCTGCCCGGGGGGGAATGGCTGCCCTGCGTCCGCCGACTGGTACGGCTGGGTCTGCCCGTGGGACGGCGTGAACGCGCCGGCCCAGTGCAAGGGACGGTCGAAGCAGCGGCCGCGCAACGCGCCAAACGACGACTGACAAGAAGAAGGCCCCGGCGTCTCCGCCGGGGCCCCTTTTTCACGGTACAACGCGTCGGGTTACGACGCGTAGAACTCGACCACGAGGTTGGGCTCCATCTTCACCGCGTACGGCACTTCACCGAGCTCCGGCACGCGGGTAAAGCGGGCGGTCATCGCCTTGGAGTCGACCTCGATGTAGTCGGGGTGGTCGCGCTCGGCGGAGCTCAGGGCTTCCAGCACCAGCGCCATGTTGCGCGAGCGCTCGCGCACCTCGACGACGTCGCCGGGACGGCAGCGGTAGGACGGGATGTTCACCCGTTTGCCGTTCACCAGCACGTGGCCGTGGTTGACGAACTGGCGGGCGGCGAACGGGGTGGGCACGAACTTGGCGCGGAAGACCACCGCGTCCAGACGGCTCTCGAGCAGGCCGATCAGCAGCTCGGAGGTGTTGCCCTTGCGGCGGGCGGCCTCGTCGTAGGTGCGGCGGAACTGCTTTTCGGTGAGGTTGGCGTAGTAGCCCTTCAGCTTCTGCTTGGCGCGGAGCTGGAGGCCGAAGTCGGAAACCTTGCCCTTGCGGCGCTGGCCGTGCTGGCCGGGGCCGTACTGGCGGTCGTTCACCGGGGACTTGGGGCGGCCCCAGAGGTTCTCGCCCATACGCCGGTCGATCTTGTACTTCGCGCTATGGCGCTTCGACATGTGTCACTCGCTTAATCGACCCGGGCCGGCGGCCCCGCTAATGGGACCGCGATCTCAACGGCGGCGCTCGGATCACCCGTAATGCAACGCGCGCCCGAGAGGACCCGGGCGCGACGAAGCCGGCGATATGCCCAGCAGGGGCCGGAAAGTCAATGCGGCGGGGGGGCCCCGAGCGGCTGCGCCTCTCCGCGCACCAGGGCCGCGGCGCAGCTGCGGATCGACTGCAGGGCCGCCTCTTCAGAGGCCGCCATGCCGCGCTGCAGCGGGGTCACGTCGTCCTTGTCCCAGAGGACCCAACGGAACACCTCGCCGTCTACGGTGGGGCGGATGGAGTACGCATGCGACATGGCCGTTCTCCCTGAGGCTCTGTGAAGGCGCGACCATGCGCCTTCCGGAGCGAACGGTCACGCTGGAAAAAGCCTTGTTCCGGCCGCAACCGACCCGGATCCTCGCGGAAGGAGCCCGCCCATGCGCCTCGCCCTCGCCCTCCCCTTCGCCATCGCCGGCCTGCTCTCCTCGGGGGGCGCGGCTCTGGCCTGCAGCTGCGTGCCCCAGAGGTCGGCCGCGGAGCAGCTCGCGAGCGCCGACTTCGTGTTCAAGGGCCGGCCGCTGGAGGAGACGGCGACGGGGGTTTTCACCGCCGCGACGAGCTTCCGTGTTTTCGAGGTGCTGAAGGGCCCCGAGGTGCGCCTGACCGTCGTGCGCCACCACGTCGACAGCGCGGCGTGCGGGCTGACCTTCCGGCCGGGACAGACGGTGCTGGTCTTCGCGAGCCGGGCGCCGGACGGAACCTGGCGGACGGGCTCGTGCTCGGGCGCGGCGTTCCCGGAAGCCGAGTACCGCCGCGCCGCCCGCGGCCAGCCCGTGCCGATCCGGCCGCCGGTGCTCTAAAGCCGACTCCGCGCACCCGCCTTGCGATATCTCGCCCGCCGGGCGAAAATCGCCCCGATTTGGCCCGATTCCACGGCCTAAAGCCGCTTTCCCTTCCTTTCAGCCAAGCTTGAGAGAGTCATCATGCGTCGCGCGCTGTTCGCCGCCACGGCCGTAGCGCCGTTCCTCCTGCTCTCGCAGGCACGAGCGGAGGTCGTGATCACGGCGCCTCAGACGACGCCGGTGCGCACGGCAACGGCCGCGAACGGCGCCCCGGACGACGTGCGGGTGTCGAGCACGGGCGCGGTGCGGGTGACCTCCGGCACGGCGGTGACCCTCGACAGCGACGACAACGTGACCAACGAAGGCACGATCGAGGTCACCAACGCGAACGGGGGCGTCGGCCTCCTCGTGGAGGGCGGCCGCACCGGGGCGGTGATCAACCGCGGCAACATCTTCGTCCTCGAGGACTACACAGCGGCGGACGCAGACAACGACGGCGACGCGGACGGCCCCTTCGCGCAGGGCTCCGGCCGCTACGGCGTCCGGGTCGCCGGCGCTTCGCCGTTCGTAGGGTCGCTCACCCAGGAAACGGCCGGACGTATCACGGTCGAGGGCAACGACTCGTTCGGCGTGTCGATCGAGTCCGGCCTGACAGGCAACGTGGTCCTCCGAGGCGCGACGGCGATCGCGGGCGATCGCTCGCGGGCGCTCTCGATCACCGGCGCTGTCAGCGGCGACGTGACGGTGGGCGCGATCTCGGCGCAAGGTCAGGGCGCGATCGGCGCCGACGTGGCGGCGCCCATCGGCGGGCGGCTGGTCTTCGGCGACGCCGTCAACGTGACCGGCTACCGCTTCGTGGTCCGCCCGCCCGACGTGTCCAAGCTGGACGCCGACGATCTGCTGCAGGGCGGTCCTGCCGTGCGTATCTCCGGGAACGTGGCGGGCGGCGTCCTCGTCGACGTCCCGCCGGCGGACACCAATCCCAACGACGCGGACGAAGACGACGACGGGATCCCCGACGCCAACGAGGGCACCGGCGCGATCCGGGTCTACGGCTCGGCGCCGGGTCTGCTGATCGCAGGCCCCGGCGCCCTAACGGTGGGCGCGCTCGGGACCGGGCTGCCCAGCCTCGATATCCGGGGCCGGGTGGAGGCGCAGGGCGTCTACGACGGGGTGTCCGCCACGGCGGTGCAGATCGGCCAGATCGGATCGGGCGCCGCGCGGCTTACCGGCGGGCTGCGCGTGGGCGGCGTCGTCAGCGCGCTCGCGGTGAAGGCCGACGCCACGGCGATCCGGCTGGGCGCCGGCGCGGACGTGCCGAGCCTGCTGCTGCAGGGCCAGGTGCTGGCCGAAGCCCAAGGTGACACCGGCACGGCCAGGGCGGTGGTGCTCGACGCCGGGGCGCTGGCGCCCTCGCTCAGGAACACGGCCCTCACCCGGGCGCGCGTGGTCGCGGCCACGGGCGACGCGATCGCGGTCGAGGATCGCTCGGGCACGCTGACGCTGCTCGAGAACACCGGAACCCTGCTGGCGCTGCGCGCGGCGACCACCGGCACCGTGACCGGGCGGGACATCGCCGCCGACCTCTCGTTCAACACCACCGGCGCGACGGTGCGGCAGACCGGCGTCACGGATGGCGACGACGGCGGCGACAACACGGCCGATCCGGACGCCGACGGCGACGGCGTCGACGACGCGGACGAGCCCGCGATCGTGGGCGACATCCTGTTCGGCTCGGGTGGCGACCGGCTCGAGCTGCTCAACGGCACCCTCGACGGCGACGTCAGCTTCGGCCTCGGCGCGGACCGCCTCATCATCGACGGCGGCGCGCAGATGCGGGGGGCGGTTTCCGACAGCGACGGCCTCCTCAGCGTGGAGGTTCGCAAGGGCAGCGTGGAGTTCACCAACACGCAGCCGCTGCAGCTGACCACGCTGGACGTGGCGCAGGCGGGCCAGCTGGTGGTCACGCTCGATCCGGCGACGGCCGCCACGCCGGTGTTGCAGGTGAGCGGCGCGGCCAACTTCGCGACGGGCTCGGGCCTGGGCGTGCGGCTGACCTCGCTGGTGCAGCAGCCGCAGCGCTTCTCGGTGCTGGACGCGACGACACTGGAAGCGTCGGGCCTGCAGCTGACGGGTTCGACGCCGTTCCTGTTCGTCACCGAGCTGGTGGTTGACGAGCCGGCGGGGACGCTCGCCGTCGACGTGCGGCGGCGCACCGCCGCCGAGGCCGGCTTCAACGCCGCGCAGACCTCGGCCTACGACGCCTTCTATTCGGCGCTGGGTCAGGACGAGGCGCTCCGCACCGCCTTCCTGGCGCGCACCGACCAGCAGGCGCTCCTGGATCTCTACGACCAGGTGCTGCCCGAGCACGCCGGCGGCACGATCTACACGCTGGCCACGGGCGCGGAAGCGTTCTCGCGGATGGTGAAGGAGCGCGCGCGGGGCGAGATGGCCTCGGGCGGGTTCTGGGTGCAGGAGGTGGGCTTCGGGGCGAATTCGGACCCGGACGACGCGACGGGCTTCGACGCGGCCGGTTTCGGTGTGCTGGGCGGGTTCGAGCTGCTCGGCTTCGGCGGCGCGGCCGGGATCAGCGGCGCCTTCATGACCACCGAGGCTGAGGACATCACCTCCGTAGGCGAGCGCACGATGAGCGCCACCCTGCTGGAGGGCGGGCTCTACTGGCGCGGCGTGTTCGGTCCGCTGACGGCGTCGGCGCGCGGCGCGATCGGCTGGACGCGACTGGAGAGCGACCGGCGCATCGCTACGGAGGACCTGCAGCGGCAGGCCGGCGCGGAGTGGAGCGGACTGAGCGCGGTGGGCCACCTGGGCGTCGCTTACGAGGTGGGCTCCGGGCGGTTCTATGCGCGGCCGGAAGCCTCGCTCGACGCCTTCCTGCTGCGCGAGGGGGGCTACGAGGAGACCGGCGGCGGCGGCTCCTACGACCTGCAGGTTGACGAGCGGACCGGGCGGCTGATCGCGGGCACGGCCATGCTGAACCTCGGGGCCCGCTTCGGGCGCGATATCAGCATCGCGCCGGAGATCGGCGTCGGCTGGCGGCATGTCCTGAGCGGCGGCCCGGGCGACACCACGGCCCGCTTCGGCGCGAGCGGCACGCCGTTCACGATCGAGAGCCCGGATGCGCCGTCCGGCGCGGCGGTGCTGGGCCTCGGCCTCACCGGCGGGGGCGAAGGTTCGCGGGTGTCGCTCCGCGCGCGCGCGGAGGTCGGCGACAACTACCAGGCGGGCGACATCAGCTTCAGCGTGAAGGTGCTGTTCTGACGGTGACGGAGCGGCTCAGCGCCTGAGCCGCTCCGCGTGCCAGCGCGCGTGGTCTTCGATCACGCTGGCGACGAAGAAGAACGAGTGGTCGTAGCCGGGCCGGCGACGCAGCGTGAGCGGCTGGCCGGCGACCGCGCAGGCGTCCTCCAGCAAATCCGGCCGCAGGCGGTCCATGAACTCGTCCGCCTCGCCCTGGTCGACGAGGATTTCCGGCAGGCGAGCGCCGTCTTCGATCAGCGCGGTGGCGTCGTGCTCGCGCCAGGTGGACTTGTCAGGGCCGAGGTAGGCCGTGAGCGCGCGGCGGCCCCACTCGGTGCGCATCGGGCTGCTGATGGGAGCCGTGCATGAGACAGAGCGGAAGCGGTCCGGATTGCGCAGGGCGACGGTCAGCGCGCCGTGGCCGCCCATGCTGTGGCCGCTGATCCCCTGCCGCGCCATGTCGGCGGGGAAGTGAGAGGCGACCAGCGCCGGCAGTTCCTGTTCCACGTAGGAGCGCATGCGGTAGTTGCGGGCCCAGGGCTCCTCGGTGGCGTCGAGGTAGTAGCCGGCGCTCTTCCCGAGGCTGTAGGTTTTTTCCGGATCGTCAGGGACGTCGTCGCCGCGAGGACTGGTGTCGGGGCCCACGACCATCAGGCCGAGCTCGGCGGCGAAGCGCTGGTGGCCGGCCTTCACCATGAAGTTCTGCTCGGTGCAGGTGAGGCCCGACAGCCACCACAGCACGGGCACGGGCCCCTGCTCCGCCGCCGGCGGCAGGTAGACCGAGAAGCGCATGGGCGTGTTCGTCTCGGCGGAGAGGTGCTCCCAGACCTGCTGGCGGCCCTCGAACGACTTGTGGTCTTCGATCAGCTTCATGCGCGACCTTCTTTCAGAGCGCGACGGACGGGTCGAGACGCGGCGGCGCGTCTGGTACACGCAGGCCACGGAGGTCGCGATGACGAACTTCCTTCAGGTCACGCCGTTCCTGCACGTGCCCGACATCGAGGCGGCGATCGCCTTCTTCGTGGACCGGCTCGGGTTCGAGGTGCAGTTCCGGCTGCCCGGCTACGCCTACGTGCATCGAGAGACCGTGGGCGTGCGCATGCTGCAGCTCGAGTGCGACGAGGCGCCGTCGAACCGGCGGCGGTTCGCGCACTACGTCGACGTGCGGGACGTCGACGCGCTCTTCGCCGAGATGAAGCCGAAGCTGGTCGGCCTGCCGCCGAAGGACGTGCATGGCCCGGTGGACCAGGAGTACGGACAGCGCGAGTTCATGGTCGTCGCGCCGGACGGCGACCTGATCGTGTTCGGGCAGGCGATCAGACGGCCGTAGAGCCCGCCGGCGGCTCCCACAGCTCGATCGGGTTGCCCTCCGGATCATGGATGCGGGCGAAGTTTCCGTACTCCGTGGACTCCCAGTCGGGGCGGGTCTCCACCTCGACGCCCTTGGCGCGGAGCTGGGCGATCATCGCCTTCATGTCGGCGACGCGCAGGTTCAGCATCCAGCGCTTGTCGGCGGCGAAGTAGTCGCTCTCCTCCTTGAAGGGGGCGAAGACGGTCATCCCCGCGTGCTGCTGCCAGATTTGGTCGTGCCCGGCGTCGACTCCGAGGTTCTCGCGGTACCAGGCCGCCAGAGCGTCGGTGTCTCGTGCGCGGAAGAAGAACCCGCCGATGCCGGTGACCTTCTCCATGTCTCCTCCCCCTCAGTAGACGATGACGCTGCGGATGCTCTCGCCGCGGTGCATGAGGTCGAAGGCCTCGTTGATGCGCTCCAGCGGCAGCGTGTGGGTGATCATCGGGTCGATCTCGATCTTCCCGTCCATGTACCAGTCGACGATCTTCGGCACGTCGGTGCGGCCGCGCGCGCCGCCGAAGGCGGTGCCCTTCCAGACGCGGCCGGTGACCAGCTGGAACGGGCGGGTGGCGATCTCCTTGCCGGACTCCGCGACGCCGATGATCACGCTCTCGCCCCAGCCGCGGTGGCAGGCTTCGAGCGCCGTGCGCATGACCTGAGTGTTCCCGGTGCAGTCGAAGGTGTAGTCCGCGCCGCCGTCGGTCAGCGCGACCAGGTGCTGGACGAGATCCCCGGCGACGGCCGTCGGGTTCACGAAATGGGTCATGCCGAAGCGGCGGCCCCACTCCTCCTTTGCTGCGTTGATGTCGACGCCGACGATCATGTTGGCGCCGACCAGCTTCAGCCCCTGGATGACGTTGAGGCCGATGCCGCCGAGGCCGAAGACGATGCAGTTCGCGCCCGCTTCGACCTTCGCGGTGTTGATCACGGCGCCCACGCCGGTGGTGACGCCGCAGCCGACGTAGCAGCTAGACTCGAAGGGCGCGTCTTCGCGGATCTTCGCCACCGCGATCTCGGGCAGGACGGTGAAGTTCGAGAAGGTGGAGGTGCCCATGTAGTGGTGCACCATCTGTCCGCGGTAGCTGAAGCGGGACGTGCCGTCGGGCATCACGCCTCGCCCTTGCGTGGCGCGGATGGCGGTGCAGAGGTTGGTCTTGCGGCTGAGGCACGACTTACACTGCCGGCATTCCGGCGTGTAGAGCGGGATGACATGGTCGCCGGGCTTCACGGACATGACGCCGGGACCGACCTCCACGACGACGCCCGCGCCTTCGTGGCCCAGTACGGACGGGAACAGGCCCTCGGAGTCGAAGCCGTCGAGCGTGTAGGCGTCGGTGTGGCAGACGCCGGTGGCCTTCACCTCGACCAGCACCTCGCCGGCGCGCGGGCCTTCGAGGTCGAGCTCTACGATTTCGAGCGGCTTCTTCGCTTCGAAGGCGACGGCGGCGCGGGTCTTCATGTCAGGCGGCCATCCGGCGGTCGGTGCGGGCGAAGTGGTCGGCGAGCACCATGGCCACCGACTGCGTCACCTTCATCGCCGCCGGGATGTGCAGGAATTCGTTTGGGCCGTGAGCGTTGGAGTGCGGGCCGAGCACGCCGGTGACCATGAACTGCGACTGCGGGAAGCGCTCGCCGAGCATGGTCATGAAGGGGATCGAGCCGCCCTCGCCCATGGCCGCGGCGGGCGCGCCGTAGGCAGACTGCGAGGCGCGCTCGACGGCCTCGGCCAGCCAGGATTCAAACGGCGAGGCGTTCCAGCCCGGCGAGGCGTTCTCGACCTCGAACTCCACCTGCGCGCCGTAGGGCGGATCCGACGTCAGCGCTGCGGTGACGGCGTCGAGCGTCGGCGGCAGGCGCAGGCTGAGCTTCAGCGAGGTGAAGGGGCGCAGCACGTTGCCCGCGTTTCGAGGCGGGGGCATGCCGTCGGCGCCCACCACCGCCAGCTGCGGCCGCCACGTGCGGTTGAGGATGGCTTCGACGGGATCGTCCACCACCGGCCGCGTGCCGCCGGCGAAGGGAAACTTGGTCCAGGTCTGGTCGCCCAGGGAGGCGGCGGCGCGGCGCGCCTGCTCGACGCGCTCGGCGGGGATGTCGGCGTACAGTTCGGGCAGGAGGATTCTGCCGGTGCCGGAGTCCTCGATGCGATCGAGCAGCTGGCGGAGGATTCGGAAGCTCGACGGCACTACGCCCGAGGCGTCGCCGGAGTGCACCCCCTCCTCCAGCACCTTCACGGTGAGCAGGCCCGCGGACATGCCGCGCAGCGACGTGGTCAGCCAGAGCTGGTCGTAGTTGCCGCACCCTGAGTCGAGGCAGACCACCAGCGAGGGCTGGCCGATGCGGGCGGAGAGGTGCTCGACGTAGAACGGCAGATCGTAGCTGCCGCTCTCCTCGCAGGCTTCGATGAGCACGACGCAGCGGGCGTGGGGCACGCCCTGGTCGCGCAGCGCCAATACGGCGGCCAGGCTGCCGTAGATGGCGTAGCCGTCGTCGGCGCCGCCGCGCCCGTAGAGCTTGTCGCCCTTCAGCACCGGCTTCCACGGCCCGAGGTCGTCGTCCCAGCCGGCCATCTCGGGCTGCTTGTCGAGGTGGCCGTAGAGCAGGACCGTGTCGTCGCTGTTCCCGGGTATCTCGATGAAGATGACCGGGGTGCGGGTGGGCAGCCGGACCACCTCGAGCGTGCCGCCGAGCTGGCGCACCTTCGGCTCGGCCCAGCCGACCATGAGGTTCACGGCGTCTTCCATGTAGCCGTGGGCCTGCCAGTCGGGGTCGAAGGCGGGGCTCTTGTTGGGGATCGCGATGTAGTCGATCAGCGCCGGGGTGATCTCGTCGCCCCAGAGCTGCTCCACGTAGCTCTTCAGCCGGGCGGGATCGGTCATCTCGCGTCTCCTTCAGCTGTTTCCTTGGCGGCCTTCTCGCGGGCGAGCTTAGCCAGCACGCGGCCCCTGCCCTTCGCGAGCGCGGTGACGACGCCGCGGAAGGTGCGCACCTCCTGGTCGCTCATGCGGGCGCGGGACAGGGCGACGCGCAGATTGCGGATCATGGCGGGCTTCTTCTCCGGCGGATGGAAGAAGCCGGAGGCTTCCAGCTCGCTTTCGAGCTGCTCGAACAGGCCGACCATGGCGGCCGTCTCGGCGGGCGGCGGACCTTCACGGAACTTCGGGGGCGGCCCGGCGAGGACGGTGAGCCGCCATTCGTAAGCGGTGACCGCGACGGCCTGGGCCAGGTTGAGCGAGTGGTGGCGGGGGTCGATGGGTACGGTGACGATGCCTTGGGTGAGCGCGATGTCGGCGGTCTCCAACCCGGCGCGCTCGCCGCCGAACAGGAGGCCGCTCGAAAGCCCCTCCCCGGCCGCCGCGCTGAGCTCGGCCGCGGCCTCGCGCGGCGTGAGCACGGGCAACTGGGTTTCGCGCGGGCGCGCGGTGGTGGCGTAGAGCAGCTGCAGCTCCGCGGCGGCGTCTTCCAGCCGGTCGAACACGCGAGCGTCGTCGAGCACCCAGTCCGCCCCCGAGGCCGAGGCCCACGCGCGCTCCTGGGGCCAGCCGTCGCGCGGACGCACGAGCCGCAGGTCGCCCAGGCCGAAGTTGGCCATGACGCGGGCCACCGCGCCGATGTTCTCGGCCAGCTGCGGCTCGTTCAGGATCACGCACGGGGGGCGGGTCACCAGAACGGGTTAGCGCGGGCGCGCCGCCGACGCGAGAGCCTAGCGGCGGCCGTCGGCGAACAGGGGATCGAGCGTCGGGGCGCCGGGGGCGTGCGTCTGCAGCTCGCCGCACCAGTCGAAGCGGCGGCCGGTGGGGCGGGAGGCGAGCCCCTGCTGGTAAAGCATGTCCCCGACGTCGACGCCGTCGATGTCGACTTCGGCCAGCGTCTGGCCCCAGCGATTCTGGCGGCCTTCGGTGCGGAGCAGGACGTCATTGCCGCGCTGGACCTCCTCAAGCACGGTGAAGAAGGCCTGTTTGGCCAGGACCGCCTCGGCCCAGCAGCGCGCGCCGGGGAAGATCTCGGGGACGTCCACGTTGGACAGGCGCACTCGCTGGCCGTCGATCACGAGGCTCTGCGCGTCCACCACGCGCACCCGATCGCTCAGCGGCGCCGGCGGGTCTTCCGCCGCCGGAGGGGCGTCGCGACCGCGGCTGCAGGCGGCCAGCGCCAGCACGGCGGCGGCGAACGTGATGAGGGGGCCCCGAGTCACCGACGCAAGGTGAGTGCGAGCGGGCCAGCTTTCAACGCCTCGCGCGCTTCCGGCTCACCCCGCGAGCGTCTATAGGGGCGCCCGACCCTTTCGGAGCTAGGAATGTCGAAGATCGCCGTCGCCAACCCTGTCGTGGACATCGACGGGGACGAGATGACCCGGATCATCTGGAAGATGATCAAGGACAAGCTGATCTTCCCGTTCGTCGACCTGCCGATCGACTACTACGACCTCGGCATGGAGCACCGCGACGCCACCGACGACAAGGTGACGACGGACGCGGCCCAGGCCATCCAGCGCCACGGGGTGGGCGTGAAGTGCGCCACCATCACGCCGGACGAGGCGCGGGTGCAGGAGTTCGGCCTGAAGAAGATGTGGAAGTCCCCGAACGGGACGATCCGCAACATCCTGGGCGGGGTGGTGTTCCGAGAGCCGATCATCTGCCGGAACGTGCCGCGCCTGGTGCCGGGCTGGACGCAGCCGATCGTGGTCGGCCGCCACGCCCACGCCGACCAGTACAAGGCGACGGACTTCGTGGTGCCGGGGCCCGGCAAGATGACCGTGCGCTGGGAAGGCGCCGACGGTCAGGTGATCGAGCACGAGGTGTACGACTACAAGGGTTCGGGCATCGCGCAGTCGATGTACAACACCGACGAGAGCATCACCGAGTTCGCCCGGGCCTGCTTCAGCTACGCCCTGAACCGCGGCTTCCCGCTGTATCTTTCGACCAAGAACACGATCCTCAAGGCGTACGACGGGCGCTTCAAGGACATCTTCGCTGCGATGTACGAGTCCGAGTTCAAGGACCAGTACGCGGCCGCGGGCCTCACCTACGAGCACCGGCTGATCGACGACATGGTCGCGTCGGCGCTGAAGTGGTCGGGCGCGTTCGTGTGGGCGTGCAAGAACTACGACGGCGACGTGCAGTCCGACATGGTGGCCCAGGGCTTCGGCTCGCTCGGCCTGATGACCTCGGTGCTGATGACGCCGGACGGCAAGACCCTGGAGGCCGAGGCGGCGCACGGCACGGTCACGCGCCACTTCCGCCAGCACCAGCGCGGCGAGAGCACGTCGACGAACTCGATCGCCTCGATCTTCGCGTGGACGCGCGGCCTGACCCATCGGGGGAAGCTCGACGGCAACGAAGAGCTGATCCGCTTCGCGCAGACGCTGGAGAAGGTCACGGTCGACACGGTCGAGAGCGGGTTCATGACCAAGGACCTCGCGCTGCTCGTCGGCGACCAGCAGGGCTGGCTCACCACCGAAGGCTTCCTCGACAAGGTGGCGGAGAACACCCAGGCGGCCATGGCCAAAGCCGCCTAGGCCGCCGGAACGCCTCTCCGCACGAGGGGTTTTCTCCTTTGAACCGCCGGCCTCCAGCCGCGCGGCCGAGGGAGTCTGCGATGTCGCTGTTGGAGAACATCATGCCGCGCGGCGCGGGCGGGGGCATGCACGTGCCCGGCCTGGACGCCGTGCGCACCTTCGCGCGTCAGGGGTTCGCGAAGTCCCCGACGGTGACCATCCCGCGGGGCCAGGGCAAGAAGCCGATCAGCTTCTCGACCGACCGCGTGAGGGCCGTGCCGGCGCTGTCGCCGACGCTGGCGGGCGCGCTCGGCATGGGCGCGATCGGGCTGGGCATGTGGGGCCTGCTGGCGCCGCGCAGCGTGCGCAGCCACCTCGGCATCCCCAAGGCGGTGCCGATCCCGGTCATCCAGACGCTGTTCGGGGTGCGGGAGCTGGTCACCGGCTACACGCTCGCGGGCGACCCGACGAAGTCGGACATGCTGTGGACCCGCGTGTTCGGCGACGTGTTCGACATCGCGGTGCTGGGCGCGCTCTCCACGCCGATGAACAAGAAGGCGCACAACGCCCGCGGCGCGCTGAAGTTCGTGCTGGTGATCACCGCGCTGGATGTGATCGCGGCGCTGCGCATGACCGACGTGCAGCGCAACTGCCCCTCCACCACCAACAAGACGGTCCGCTCGGGAGGCGCGCGATGAGGGCGCTCTGCTGGCAAGGCAAGAAGGACATCCGGTGCGAGAGCGTGCCGGACCCGATCATCGAGCACGAGACCGACGCCATCGTGCAGGTGGACCTGTGCGCCATCTGCGGCTCGGACCTGCACCTGATGGACGGCTTCGTTCCCGGCATGTGCAAGGGCGACGTCATGGGCCACGAGATGATGGGCCACGTCGTGGAGACCGGCCGGCGCGCGAACGGCGCGGGCGGCGGGCTGAAGGTCGGCGACCGGGTGGTGGTGCCGTTCCAGATCACCTGCGAGGAGTGCGAGCAGTGCCGCAAGAAGAACTACTCGCTGTGCGAACGCTCCAACCGTAACAGCCAGCTGGGGGCGGCGTTCTTCGGCCACTCCACGGCGGGCATCTTCGGCTACTCGCACCTGACCGGCGGCTATGCGGGCGGGCAAGCCGAGTACCTCCGCGTACCCCTGGCGGCGACCACGCTGGTGAAGGTGCCGGAGGGGCCGTCGGACGAGCAGCTGCTGTTCCTGGGCGACATCCTGCCGACCGGCTGGCAGGCGGCGGCGCAGTGCGACATCCAGCCGACGGATACGGTGGCGGTCTGGGGCTGCGGGCCTGTCGGGCTGTTCTCGATCCTCGCGGCGGTGAAGCTCGGGGCGAAGCTGGTGGTGGCGATCGACTCGGTGCCGGAGCGGCTGGCGATGGCCGAGAAGGCCGGTGCGCACATCGTGATCGACCGCAGCCAGGAGAACGTGATCGAGCGGCTGAACGACCTCACCGGCGGCAAGGGGCCGCAGAAGGTGATCGACGCCGTGGGGCTCGAGGCGCACGGGCCGAACCGCGTGATGGACGTCGTCGACCGGGTGATGACGGGGCTGAAGCTCGAGACCGACCGGCCGCACGCGCTGCGTGAGGCGATCATGGCCTGCCGGCCCGGCGGGACGGTGTCGATCCCGGGCGTGTACGGCGGCCTGCTCAACGCGGTGCCGTTCGGCGCGATCATGAACAAGTCCCTGACGATCAAGACCGGGCAGACGCACGTGCGGCGCTGGACGGACGACCTGCTGCGCCGGATCCTGGAGGGGGACATCGATCCCACCTTCCTGATCACGCACCGCAAGCGGCTGGGGGAAGGCCCGGAGTGGTACCGGAAGTTCCGCGACAAGGAGGACGGCTGCGTCAAGGTGGTGCTGAAGCCCTGACGCAGCCGAGGATCGGCACCGCGGGCTGGGCGATCCCGCGCGGGGTCGCGGAACACTTCCCGACCGAAGGAACCGGGCTGGAGCGATACGCGGCGCGGTTCGACTGTGCGGAGATCAACTCGACCTTCTACCGCTCGCACCGGCCGGGGACGCTGGCGCGGTGGGCGGCGAGCGTGCCGGAGCACTTCCGCTTCGCCGTGAAGGCGCCGAAGGCGATCACGCATGAGCGGCGGCTGGTCGGGGCCGAGGCGCTGCTCGCCCGCTTCCTGCACGAGACCGCGGAGCTCGGGGAGAAGCGCGGGCCGGTGCTCGTGCAACTGCCGCCGTCGCTGGCGTTCGACGCCGAGGTGGCGCGCGGCTTCTTCCGCACATTGCGCGGCCTGCACGACGGAGGCGTCGCGTGCGAACCGCGGCACGCCAGCTGGTTCGATCCGGAGGCCGACACGCTGCTCCGCGAACTGGAGGTCGCGCGCGTAGCGGCCGACCCGGCGAAGGTGTGGGCGGCGGCGGAGCCCGGCGGCTGGACGGGACTGCGGTACTGGCGCCTGCACGGCTCGCCGCGGATGTACTACTCGGCCTACGACGAGGCGTACCTGGAGACGCTGGCGCGCACGCTGGCGGCGTCCGAAGCGCCGGCCTGGTGCGTGTTCGACAACACCACGTCCGGCGCGGCGGCGGCGAACGCGCTGGCGCTGCGGGAGCGCCTCACCGCTAGATGAACTGGTTGGCGCGGAGCTCGTCGCGGATGGCGGCGACGCCGTCGGCGGCTTTGGCGCCGTCGGGGGCGCCGCCCTGGGCGAACTCGGGCTTGCCGCCGGCCCCGGCGCCGCCCATGGCGCCGACCGCGACGCGCGCGAGGTGGGTGGCGTCGAAGCGGTCGGTGAGGTCGGGCGTGAGCGCGACCGCGATGGCGGCCTTGCCGTCGCTGGCGGCGGCGTAGGCGACCACGCCGGACCCGAGGCGCTTCAGCGCGTCGTTGACGACACCGCGGAGGTCCTTGGCGGAGACGCCTTCGAGCACGCGGCCCTCGAACTTGGTGCCGGCTATCTCTTCCACGGCCGAGGCCGCGGCCCCTCCCCCGCCGCCCAAGGCGAGCTGCTTCTTCGCGTCGGCCAACTGCTTCTCCAGCTGCTTGCGTTCGTTCTGGAGCGCCTCGACCCGGGCGGGCACCTGCTCGACCGGAGCCTTCAACTGATCGGCCAAACCGCGCGCGATCGAGGCCTGTTCCAGCAGCCAGCGGCGCGCGGCTTCGCCGGTGAGCGCCTCGAGGCGGCGGACGCCGGCGGCTACGCCCCCCTCGGAGACGATCTTGAAGAGGCCGATGTCGCCGGTGCGGGCGACGTGCGTGCCGCCGCAGAGCTCGATCGAGTACGGCGCGTCGCCCTTCAGCGAATGGCCGAGCGTGAGGACGCGGACCTCCTCGCCGTACTTTTCGCCGAACAGCGCGACTGCGCCGTTGTCGATGGCCTCCTGCGGCTTCATCAGCCTGGTCTCGGCCGGGAGGTTCTGGAGGACGACGGTGTTCACCTCCGTCTCAATGCGGTCGATCTCGGCCGGGCTGATCGGCGCGCCGTGGCTGATGTCGAAGCGGATGCGCTCGCCGTCGACCATCTGGCCCTTCTGCGCGACGTGGGCGCCCAGCACGTTCTTCAGCGCCGCATGCATGAGGTGCGTGGCGGAGTGGTTAGCGCGCGTGCGCGTGCGGCGCACCGCATCGACCGACAGCTGCACCGGACGGCTGATCTCCAGCCGGCCCTCCTGGATTTGCGCGACGTGCACGTGGAGCTCGCCGGCGTGCTTCTGCACGTCGGTGACGCGCGCGGACCCGCCGTCCCAGGTGATCACCCCCTGGTCGCCGGCCTGGCCGCCGCTCTCCGCGTAGAAGGGCGTGCGGTCGGTGAGGATCATGACCTCGTCGCCCGCCTGGGCGGCGTCGATCTCCTGTCCGTCGCGGACGAGGGTCAGGATCTCGGCGTTGGCGTCCACGTCGTCGTAGCCGGTGAAGACGGTCGGGCCGAACCGGTCGCGGATGGCGAACCACTCGGCCGCCGCGCCCTTGGAGCCGGAGCCGGACCACGCCTCACGCGCCATGGTGCGCTGGCGGTCCATGGCGGCCTCGAAGCCGGCTGTGTCGACGGTCAGGCCCTTGGCGCGGACCGCATCCTGCGTGAGGTCGAGCGGGAAGCCGTAGGTGTCGTAGAGCTTGAAGGCGGTGTCGCCGTCGAGCACGCCGCCCTCGGGAAGGTTTGCGGTGGCCTGGTCGAGAAGGCCGATCCCCCGCCCGAGCGTGGTGCGGAAGCGCTCCTCCTCCTGCCGCAGCGTCTCGACGATCGTGGGCTGGGCGCGGCGGAGCTCGGGATAGGCCTCGCCCATTTCCTGCGCCAGCGTCGGCGCGAGGCGGTGCATCAGCGGATCCTTGGCGCCCAGCAGCCAGGCGTGGCGCATGGCGCGGCGCATGATCCGGCGCAGGACATAGCCACGGCCCTCGTTCGACGGGGTGACGCCGTCGGCGATGAGGAAGGACGAGGCGCGCAGGTGGTCGGCGATCACCCGGTGTGACGGGGCGCGGTCGCCTTCGGCATTGACGCCCGTCAGCTCCTCGGAGGCGCCGATGATCGTGCGGAACAGATCGGTGTCGTAGTTGTCGTGCACGCCCTGCAGGACGGTGGTGATCCGCTCCAGCCCCATGCCGGTGTCGATCGACGGCTTGGGCAGCTCGGTGCGCGAGCCGTCGGCGAACTGCTCGAACTGCATGAAGACCAGGTTCCAGATCTCCATGAACCGGTCGCCGTCCTGCTCGGGCGAGCCGGGAGGGCCGCCCCAGATCTCCGGGCCGTGGTCGTAGAAGATCTCCGAGCATGGGCCGCACGGGCCCGTGTCGCCCATGCTCCAGAAGTTGTCGGAGGTGGCGATGCGGATGATCCGCTCGTCGGGCAGGCCCGCGATCTTCTTCCAGAGGTTCCAGGCTTCGTCGTCGGTGGCGTAGACCGTGACGCTGAGGCGGTCGACGGGGAGGCCGTAGTCCTTCGTGAGCAGGGTCCAGGCGAGCTGGATCGCCTGCTCCTTGAAGTAGTCGCCGAAGGAGAAATTCCCCAGCATCTCGAAAAAGGTGTGGTGGCGCGCGGTGTAGCCGACGTTGTCGAGGTCGTTGTGCTTGCCGCCGGCGCGGACGCACTTCTGCGACGAGGCGGCGCGGGGGAAGGACGGCGTTTCGGCGCCGGTGAACACGTTCTTGAACGGCACCATGCCGGCGTTGACGAACAGCAGGGTCGGGTCGTCCTGCGGCACCAGCGGGGCCGAGGGCGCGACCGTGTGTCCGTTCGACGCGAAGTAGTCGAGGAAGGCGCGGCGGATGTCGTTCAGCGATTGCATGGGCGGCATATAGAGCGCGCGAGCGAGCCGGGCCAAGCACGCGGGAGGACATGGCTTTGTCCCCACCGGCGGGAGTGGACAGGAACGGGCGTCTTCGTCTCCTCGAACAGGTGAATAGATCGCCGCCGGCGGCGGGCGCGGGACGGCCCGGGGGAGTCGCCGCCTGCGCCGCCCACAGAGGGAAAGGCGCGGCCGGGCGACCTCGGGGGAGCATTTTACCACCGGGCCGGAAGGGGGTGCGTAGTGCGATGTCCCCGCCCTGCCCGCTTGTCGTCCGTTGTCTCGGGTTGTCCTGTCTCCGGAGACCGCCGGCGCGGCGGGTCTTTCCCGGCCGTTAACCCGCACGCGCGAGCATCCCGCACATGCTCGCCCAACGTGCGATTCTGAAGTCCCTGCGCCGCTTCGGCCGTGACCGGTCGGGCGCGATCGCCATGTGGGCCGCGCTGGTGGCGCCGCCGCTCGTGGGGCTGGGCGCGCTCAGCGTGGACGTGGCGCGGATCTACAGCCTCGAGGCGGAGATCCAGACGGCGGCGGACTCGCTGGCGCGGGCCGGCGCGGTCGAACTCGACGGGCGCAGCGACTCGATCACGCGGGCGACCGCCGCCATCAGCAACCTCGTGGCCAACAAGCAGTCGCTGGCCGAACCGGGCGCGGCCCAGGTGAGCGTGCAGCAGGTCCGCTTCCTGACCGCCCTCCCCGCCCACGACGACACTGCGGTCTCGGGCGCGGACGTGACCACCGACGCGAAGGCGGCGCAATTCGTCGAGGTGCAGCTGGCGCCCGCGACGATCAAGACGATCTTCCCCGTGTCGCTGTCGCAGGGGATCGCGTCGGTGTCGCTGTCGGGCAAGGCGGTCGCCGGCCGGATGCGCCGGGTGTGCGGGGCGGCCCCGCTGTTCATCTGCAATCCCTTCGAAGGCACCGGGGTCTCGTTCGAGGACGCGGTGAGCCAGCGCTCGGTGCGCGGCCGGCTGATCGCGCTGAAGGGCAAGGGCGGGGGCGCCAAGTACTTCCCCGGCAACTTCGGCTACCTCGAGCCGCCGGGATCGAAGGGTGCGGACGCGCTGAGGGAGATGTTCGCGCACGTGTCGCCGGACGCCTGCTTCGACGAGCGCGGGGTGTCGCTCCGGACCGGCAACGTGAACTCCGCCCAGCAGGGCGTGAACGTGCGCTTCGACATGTACGAAGGGTCGTTCAAGAACGAGAACGACAACCCGAACTACGCGCCGGCCGTGAACGTGACCAAGGGGTACACGGGAGCGGCCTGCAAGCCGTCGGCCGACGAGGACGCCATGGGCCTGCCGCGCGACCGCTGCTTCGCCACCGGCGACTGCCCGAACATGAGCGGGCGCATGGGCGACGGCGACTGGGACGTGGTCTCGTACATGGGCGTCAACCACGGCAAGCCGGCGAGCGCCACGATCGCGGGCGTGGCCTACAGCTTCAACTACCTCGCGGGGACGGTCAGCCCCTCCACGCCGCCGACGCGGTACGAGGTGTACCGCTGGGAGATCGACAACGGCCGCATCCCGGGCACGACGGGCTACGGCGCGTCGAAGACGCCGGAGAACGGGGCGCCCCGCTGCTACTCGGGCGGGACGCCCTCGGACGCGCCGGACCGGCGGCTGCTCGCGGTGGCGGTGCTCGACTGCCAGGCGCTGGACGCCAAGTACGGGATCAGCGGCGGTTCGACGCCGCCGCTGCCGGTTCGCGGCTTCGCCAAGGTGTTCCTGACCGAGCCGATGGACGGTCCCGACGACACCATCTGGGGCGAGATCGTCGGCATGCTCGAATGGGGCAAGGACCCGCAGGTGCGCGACGAGGTCGACGTCCGGCGGTGACCGCCGTTCCCCGGAGCAGGCGCCCCGGGGGTCTGCATCAGGCGATCTTGCGGCCGATCAGCAGCGGCCACAGGCGGTTCGACGAGCCGTCGAAGAAGCCGGCCTCGGCGTCCCAGCTCTTCGGGTTGCGGTAGGTGCCGAACAGCATGTCGAGCACCGGCAGGTCCGAGTAGTTGAACCGGTGCACGCCGCGCTGGTGGTGCACCGAGTGCATCTCCGGACGCTGGATGAACCAGCCGAGCCAGTGCGGCGTCTTCACGTTGGCGTGCTGGAACATGGTCAGGAACGAGGTCCCGATCACGACCATGATCGTGGCCTGCGGCGTGAGGCCGACGGCGCCCACGAGGCACAGGCTGCCCAGCAGCGACCAGCCCAGCATGTCGAGCGGGTGGAACCAGAAGGCGCTCCAGATGTCGATGCGCTCGGCCGAGTGGTGCGTCTGGTGGACGTGGCGCCAGATCACGTCGCTCTCGTGTATCGTGCGGTGCCAGGCGTAGGTCCCGAGTTCGTAGACCAGCAGGCCCAGCGCCACCTGCAAGGCGAAGGGCAGCGCCGTGGCGTCGAACAGCCGGTGCTCCGCCAGCCAGGCGTCCCACAGCAGCGGAGCGGTCACGGCGACGCCCAGGAAGGCGAACAAGGCGAGCACCCCGCGCAGGCGCCAGAAGCGGACCCGCGGGAAGCGGCGCGCCTGGTGGAGGGTGTCGAGCAGCGCCAGGCCGGCGAAGATCGCCACGAAGCTGACGGTCACCATGTTGATCATCGCGCAATCTCCCTTTCTCGATGAGGGGCCTCGCGGCGGCCGGGCCGCCGCGAGAGAGCCGCGCCTCAGACGCGTGCTTCAACCACGAGGTTGAACGGCGTCTTCACCGCCACGCGGACGTCCGCGAAGCCGCCGTCGGCGAGCACCTTCGACAGCCGCTTCGGGCCGGCCTGGGCGCCGAGTCCCAGGCCCACCTCCTGCGAGAGCGAGGCCGGGGTGCAGATCACGGTGGACGCCGCGTAGTAGAGCCGCCCGACAGGGTTGAGGTTCTCCGCCAGCGTGTCGCCGGCGAGCGGTTCGACCAGCATCGCGGTCCCCCCCGGCGCCAGCGCCTGGCGAGCGTGCCTCGCCGCGCCCACCGGATCGCCCATGTCATGGAGGCAATCGAAGAAGGCGATCAGGTCGTAGCCTTCGCCGGGGAAGTCCTTAGCGGAGGCGACGTTGAACGAGACGTTCCACAGCCCCGCCTCCTCGGCCGCGGCCCGCGCGCGCTCGATCGACTCCGGATGGTAGTCGAAGCCGGCGAACAGGCTGTTCGGGAAGGCGCGGGCCATGATCAGCGTCGAGGCGCCGTGGCCGCATCCGACGTCGGCGACGGACGCGCCCGCGCGGAGCTTGTCCACCACCCCGTCGAGCGCCGGCAGCCACTCCGGCACCAGGTGGTACTCGTAGCCGGAGCGGAAGAACCGCTCGACCCCGGAGAACAGGCAGCGGTCGTGCTGGTGCCAGCCCACCCCTTCGCCGGTGCGGAAGGCGCTGACCAGCTTCGGGTAGTCGCGGGCGTTGGCGGCGTACATCTCGAAGGCGCCCAGCATGAACAGCGGCCCGCCCTCGTCGGCGAAGACCATGGCCTGCTCGGGCGTCATCACGAAGGTCTCCGAGGCCGCGTCGTAGTCGAGGTATTCGGACGCGGCGTGGGCGGCCAGCCACTCGCGGATGTAGCGCTCGGCCGTGCCGGTGCGGGCGGCGAGCTCGGCGCTGGTCAGCGGGCCGGCGTCCTTGAGGGCGCGATAGAGGCCCAGCTCGTCGCCGATGCGGATCAGCGGAACCATGGCGGCCGCGCCCATGTCGCCCAGCATGCGGGGGATGAAGAAGTCGAGCTTGTTCTGTTCGATGCTCATTGTTGTTGTTCCTGTTCTCGATGCGTGCGCCGCCCCGGCCGCGCACACCCGAGGGGGAGGGCTCGCGCGGCCGGGACGACGACTTCCCGCACCGGCCCTCCGGAGGAGGACGGCGGCGGGCGTCTTGGGGTAAGGTCCGGCTCCGCGGGGCGAACTTGCGCGCCGCGGCGTCGGGAACGGGGCGGAAGATGCGCGGGGGGCGCGAAACGCTCAAACGAGCTTTTCTCCGGCTCAGCATGAGCGGAGCTTGACGGTTGGCGCGCCCTCTCCTGCCGCTGTCCGGTTTCCGCAGCTTCGAGGCGGCCGCGCGCCACCTGAGCTTCGCCAAGGCGGCCGACGAGCTGCGCGTGACGCCGGCGGCGATCAGCCACCAGGTGCGCACGCTGGAGGACTACCTCGGGGTGCGGTTGTTCCACCGCACCGGGCGGACCATCCTGCTGACCGACGAGGGGCGCGAGCTGCTGCCCGACCTGCGCGAGGGCTTCGACCGGCTGGAGGCCGGCATGGCGCGGATGCTGAGGAAGCGGGGCGACGGCGGCATCCTGACGGTGTCGATCACGCCGTCGTTCGCGGCCAAGTGGTTCATCCCGCGGCTCGACCGGTTCCGCGCGGCCCACCCCGACATCGACGTGCGCATCGACACCAGCCCGAAGCTGGCGGACTTCAAGTCGGACGGGGTGGACGTGGGACTGCGCTACGGCCTCGGCGGCTACGAGCCGCTGCACTGCGTGCGGCTGTTCGGCGAGGAGGTGTCGCCGGTGTGCAGCCCGGCGCTGCTGGAGCGCCGGCCGCTGCGGACGCCGGACGACCTCGCCGGGCACACGCTGCTGCACGACGAGTCCGACGCCGGGGACCCGCTGTTCCCGACTTGGCGCGACTGGCTCGAGGCGGCGGGTGTCCGCGGCGTCGATCCGGAGCGGGGGCTGCGGTTCGGCCTGTCGATCATGGCGATGCAGGCGGCGCTGGACGGCCAGGGCGTGCTGCTGGGGCGGAGCGTGCTGTTCGACTGCGACCTTCGGGAGGGACGGCTGGTGCGACCGTTCGAGCTCGGCGTGGCGGTGCGGCCCGCCTACTGGCTCGTGTGCGCGCCGGACGGCGGCGAGCGGCCGATGGTGCGGCGCTTCCGGGAGTGGCTGCTCGCCGAGGCGGGCGTGTCGGAAGCCGCCTGAAGGCGCCTCAGCCGAACGTGCGCTTCACGGACACCGTGACGCTCCGGCCCTGCCAGCGGCGGCGCTCCTCGTAGCGCGACGCCTGAAGGGTGCGGCGGTCGGGGAAGAAGAAGTCGCGCTCGCGGACGATGTCGCGGTCGAGCAGGTTGCGGACGTCCAGCTTCACGGTGGTGCGCGCGCTCGGCCGGTGCTCGACGAAGGCCCCGAAGAAGTCGTTGTCGGGGTTCCAGACGTCGATCTCGTTGACGCGGTACTGCGGCAGTCCGCCCTCGGCGTAATAGTCGACGCCCCAGGCGGTGTTCAGCGACTTCAGGTCCTGGCGGAAGTTGGCGCTGAACGTCCACGGCTGCTCGCCGGAGAAGGGGCGGCCGCGGCCGGTGTAGGGGTCCTCCACGTCGGAGTCCTGCAGCAGCCAGCGCATGTTGAGGCGCCCGCCGGGGATGCGGAAGGCCTGCAGCGGCAGGTCGGCGATGGCTTCGAACCAGACGCGGCGGCCGTCGCCGAGGTTGCCGGGCGCATCGAGCCCGAGGTCGGTCGGGATGCGGTCCTGCACCATCTGCACGCGGTCGTAGTAGACGCTGAGCCGCAGCTTGCCCTCGGTCAGCACGCGCCGCTCGAGCACGCCCGCGAAGCGCCAGGTCCGCTCGGGCTCGACGTCCGGGTTGCCCGAGTTGACCCGCCCGTTGGCGAACTCGGCGCCCGAGACGAAGTCGTTGAAGTCGAGCTGGGCGACCAGACGCTCGATGGCGGCGCGCAGACGCCAGTCGGCGTTCGGCGTCCATTCCAGCGACGAGCGCGGCTTGAAGAAGGTGAGCGTGCGCTCGGCCTCGGCGTCTCCGGACACGGTGAGGGTGGAGGTCTCGACCGCGAGGCCGGCGTCGAAAGCGAGCGTGGGCGTCAGCTTGCGGCCGCCGCTGACGAAGGCCTCGCCGCGGATCTCCTCCACGAGCACGTCGGAGACCGGCAGCGCGACGGGCGTGCGGGGGCCGGTCGGCGGCACCTCGAACAGGTCGACGTCGCTGTCGAGCGTGTTGAACGCGACCTCGCCGCCCGTTTCGACCGACCAGCCGGCGATGTTCCCGTGCGACCAGACCAGGCGGCCGACCGTCTCCCCGGTGAGGTTGTCGGCGGTCTGGGCCACGCCGCCTAGAAGGGCGTCGTTCAGGCCGAAGCTGAGGAAGTCCTCGCGGAGCTGGAACTGCTCGCGACGGAGCAGGCCGACGAACTTCAGCACGCCGCCGCCAAGCGGGTTCGACGCGTCGCCGCCGACCTCGAAGCC
>DASVVG010000154.1:0-2021 GCA_036386655.1 Caulobacteraceae bacterium
CCAGTGCTGCCACCACCGCCGGATGCTCTCGCCCGCAAAGGCCGCGGTGCCGACATCCACCCCACACTGACCCAGCTCTTAGCTTGAGTTTGCACATGCTGTGACGATCTCGTCATGATGCATGGATCCAGAAGAAGCCCTCGGTGGCGATGAACGCGAGGGCGTCGTCGAGCGGCATGACCTCGCGGCCGAAGGGTCCCGGGTTGCCCCAGGCCTCGCGGCGCCACCACAGCACCTGTACTTGGTCGCCCTGACCGGTTGGGCGCAGCCGGGCGACGGGTCCGCCGGTGCGCAGGCTGTAGAGCGTGTAGCCCTTGCTGGCGCGCACCACCTCGATGCCGCCGTGGCGCGGCGGCCAGGGGTAGGCTTCGATCCGGGCGCGTATGTCATCAGGGCTGCTGGCCATGAGCCTCCCTCCGGCCCTCGCCGCGTTTTGCGCTGCGGGGGGTCTCGGACGGAGGCGGTGTGCCATGATGCCGAGTGTGGGTCCCGCGGTGCTGGACGGCTGGATGCAGCCCTTCCGAGGCCAGTTCACCGCGACCATCTGGCGCCATGTACTGGTGCTGGTCTGCGGTGCCCTGCTGGCGCCAGGACGACGGACGGTGACCGCGGCCCTGCGTGTGATGGGTCTCGGCGAGGCGGCTGGCTTTGCCGTCTACCATCGCGTGCTGAGCCATGGGCACTGGTGCTCGCGCGCCCTGGCGCACCGCCTCCTGCTGCTGCTGGTCGCCGCCTTCGTGCCGGACGGCCCGGTGGTGGTCGGTCTCGACGACACGATCGAGCGCCGGCGCGGGGCATGCATCGCCGCGAAAGGGATCTACCGTGATCCGGTCCGCTCCAGCCGGGGCCACTTCGTCAAGGCGAGTGGCCTGCGCTGGCTCTGCGTCATGCTGCTGGCGCCTGTCACCTGGGCCGGCTGCGTCTGGGGCCTGCCCTTCCTGACCGTGCTGGCCCCCTCCGAGCGCTACGCGGCCGAGCAGGGCAAGCGGCACAAGACCCTCACGGAGTGGGGCCGGCAGGCGCTGCTGCAAGTGGCGCGCTGGCTGCCGGGGCGGCGGGTCATCGCCGTGGCCGACAGCAGCTTCTCGGTGGTCGCCCTGCTGCGCGACCTCGCGCCGCACCTGACCGTGGTCACCCGCCTGCGTCTGGATGCCCGCCTGTACGACCCACCCCCGCCCCGCCGGCCGCGGCGGCGCGGTTGGCCACCGGTCAAGGGGGCACGGCTGCCCAGCCTGGCCGAGCGCTTGCGCGATCGGCGCACGCGCTGGCGCCGGGTTGTCGTGGACGGCTGGTATGGCCGGCGTCGCCGCCGGCTCGAGATCGCCACTGGTACCGCACTCTGGTCGCACCGCAGGGCGCGGGTGGCGATCCGCTGGGTGCTGGTGCGCGACCCGAGCGGCGAGAAGGAGCCGCAGGCCTTCCTCTGCACCGACCCGCAGGCCGAGCCGGTCGACATCCTGCGCTGGTTCGTTCGCCGCTGGCGAATGGAGACCACCTTCGAGGAAGCCCGTCGGCACCTCGGCATGGAGACCCAACGGCAATGGTCCGACCTGGCCATCCTGCGCACCACGCCGGCGCTCCTCGCGCTGTTCTCCCTCGTGACCCTGTGGGCGAGCCAGCTTGCCGGCGAGCGCGGACCGGTGCTCGAGTGCGTGCGCTGGTACCCCAAGCCGCTGCCCACCTTCAGCGATGCTCTTGCGCTGGTCCGGCACGAACTGTGGACCGCGCAGATTTCCGCTACGTCGCCGACTACCGGGACATCACCAAATGCCTCGGCGGCTCTCATCCACCGTCTTCTGCTCGTCGCATGCCGGCCACCATGACGCACACTGACGCTGCGCGCGCGTCACGGCACGTGCAAACTCAAGCTTACGAAGCGTACCGCAATCTCGATTGCCCGCAGCTTGCCGGCATGGCTCAACCTCGCCGCAATCAGCACGGGGCCGAGGCGACGGCGACGGGAGCGGGGACTGCCGCTCTGCTGCAGCGATGCGCGGTGCTGACGACATCCTCTGGCTGGC
>DASVVG010000155.1:0-13343 GCA_036386655.1 Caulobacteraceae bacterium
ACGGCCTTCGAGAAGGACATCCCTCTGCCGAAGGGCACGCCGGTGAACCTCACGCTCGACACGTCGATCAACTTCGACGAGCTGCTGGCCTCCTATATGGAGTTTAACCGCGCCCGCGAGCAGCGTTCAGACCCGGTTCAGCGGTGACGGCCGAAAATCCGCAGGAAGATCAAGGAGAGTCCGGTGTGATGAGAACAAGAGACTTCCTGGCCTGCACCGCCGTGGCGGGCGCCCTGCTGGCGGCCTGCACGCCTACGGTCAACGTGAAGGTCGAGCCGATCAACATCTACGCCAAGCTCGACGCCGACGTTCGCATCCGGCTGGACAAGGAAGTCCAGGACCTGATCCGCAACAACCCCGACATCTTCTGATCGTGACCGGAGGTCACCATCTCATGCCCATGAAACACACCTTTCTCCGCCTCGCCGCCGTCGGCCTCGCCGCGGCCGCGCTCGCGGGCGGCGCCATGGCCCAGAGCCGCGACGCCGGCAGCCTGCGCGCCAGCGGCCAGGTCGGCGAGCAGAGCGACGGCTTCCTCGGCTGCGTCTCGACCTGCGATGCGGCCACGCGGGCCGACGTCGCAGAGATCAACGCGAAGCGCGCCGACGCCTACCGCAAGGCTGCGGCCGAAGCGGGCGACGGCGCCACGGCGGCCGCAGCCGGCGCCGCGGCCTACCGCCAGATCCTGGCTCGCCTTCCGGCCGGCCAGTACCACCGTCCCCCCGGCGGCGGCTGGACCAAGAAGTGAGGCTCGGCCGCGGCGGCGTCTATCTGGTCGCCGCCGCGGTCGCGCTCGTCTGCCTCGTCGCGTTCGGCGCCTGGATCCTGCGCGGCGACACCGGCATCACCCTGCATGGCTGGCTCGCGCTCGGCGTCGCCCTCGTCGGTACCGCCGGGGTCGGCGGCGGTCTGATGTGGCTGGCCTTCTACTCGTCCCGCGCCGGCTGGGACGACATCGACCGCGACCCCTGAGGGCTCAGCCGCCCCGCGCCACGAACGGCGTGTTGAGGAACCGGCTCTCCACCTTCCCGTAGCGCAGCCGACCGCCCTCGGCTTCCACGGCGCCTCCCGCGGCCTCGAGCACGGCCTGTCCCGCGGCCGTGTCCCACTCGCTGGTGGGGCCGGTGCGGGGGTAGAGGTCCGCCTCGCCCTGGGCGATCAGGCAGAACTTCAGCGACGACTCCACGCCGCGCCAGCGGGCGAACCCCATCTCGCGCCCGAGCGCCTCGACCGCCTCCGGCTTGACGCTGCGGCTGACCAGCGCCTCGGCGTCGCTCGCGCGCGGCCGTGCGCGCACGCTGCGTTCCGACCCGTCCTCCAGCCGAAGGACCGCGCCGCCGCCCTCGGTGAACCACACGCGCCCGTCCGCCGGCGTGGCGACCGCGCCCGCGACGGGATAGCCCGCGTCGATCAGTCCGATGTTGACGGTGAAGTCCTCTGACCCGCGCGTGAACCCGCGCGTGCCGTCCAGCGCGTCCACCAGGAAGAACTGCGACGGCACGGAGCCGGGCGGACCGCAGTCGGCGCACTGCTCCTCGGCCACGATCGCGACGCCGGGAAACTCCCGCTGCAGCCGCTCGATGATCAGCGCCTCGCCCGCGTGGTCCGCCTCCGTCACCGGACTGGAGTCCAGCTTCAGCGTCACCTCGCCCCCGGCGCGCCAGTAGGGCCGGATCACCGCCGCGGCCTCCAGGGTGATCTCCGCCAGCCTCCGGCCGACGCCTGCGACATCACGAACGACGGAAGACTCGGTCACAGGGGCTCCACGGGACGCGGTTGCTCTTCCCACGAATCAGACAATGAGGTCACGCTCCCGCAGCGAGGGACCATGATCGAGCCGTTGAGAGTCACCGAAGAGCCGCCGCCGCCGCGGCCCGTCACCGCGCCCGAGCTGGCGGCCCAGCTCGCGGGAAAGCTCTGTCACGACTTTATCAGCCCCGCGAGCGCCATCACCTCCGGCCTCGACCTGCTCGAGGACCCGACCGCCCAGGACATGCGCGAGGAGGCCATCGGCCTGATCACCTCCAGCGCCCGCAAGCTGGTGGCGCTGCTCGCCTTCGACCGCGTGGCGTTCGGCACGTCGGCCATGGCCGAGAGCTTCGACGTGCGCGAGCTCGAGACGCTGACCCGCGGCGTCTACGACCACATGCGCGCCGAGCTGGAGTGGGCCGTCGAGCCGGCGGCACTCAACAAGCCCGCCGCGCGCGCCCTGCTCAACATGGCGCAGATCGCGGGCGGCGCCCTGCCGACGGGCGGGACCGCGCGCATCGCCGTCCGCGACGAAGGCGGCGAGGTCGTCATCGAGACCGAGTCCCGCGCGCCGCGCGCCCGGCTCAAGCCGGAGGTGCAGACCGGCCTGCAGGGTCTGCCTCTGAGCGAAGGCCTCAGCGGGCAGTGGGTGCAGTCCTACTACCTGTCCACGCTGGTGGAGGCCGCCGGCGGCTCGCTCGAGTACGAGGCGGTCGAGGAGCTGGTCCGCATCCGCGCGCGCATCCCGGCCTAGCCGCGCCGCTCCACGACGTCCCAGACCGTCTCCTTGGGGCGGGCGAGTCGCACGCCCTTCGGCGTCGCCACCAGCGGCCGCTCCACCAAAACGGGGTGCTCGACCATGGCGTCGAGGATGCGGTCCTCGCTCACCCCGTCCTCCAACAGCCCCAGCTCGGCGGCCAGCGAGCCCTTCTCCCGCAGCGCCTGCCGGGGTGTGAGCCCCGCGCTGTCGAGCAGCCGCTTCAGCTCCGCCCGGTCCCAGCCGGTCTTCAGGTACTCGACCACCTCGGGCTCGTGGCCGGCCTCCCGCACCATCTCGACGACGTTGCGGGAGGTGCTGCAGGCGGGATTGTGGAAGATGCGGATCGGAGAATCGCTCATGAAGCCTCGGCGGGCACGGGCTTGTAGGGCAGGGGCGCCGGCATCCCGGACGGACCCGCGAACCGGATCCACACGATGAGCGCCAGCCCTGCAACGAGCAGGGCCGCCCCGCAGTAGCGGCCCGCTCGCTCGGCGCCGGCGCGGTGAAGGAGGGGAGCCGCGGCTAGCGCCGCCAGCAACGCGAAGACGCCCAGCGCCTCGGGCATGGTCGCGCCGATGCCCAGCGCGATTCCGTGCGCCCATCCGCCGATCTGTCCTAGGGCGAGCGCGCCCAGAACGATCGCGACGAGAAGGCACAGCCCCTCTCGCCGTACCGACGCGTAGACGGCGGCCGCGGCGGCGCTGAGCAGCAGTGGCCAGGCCACGATGAACGCCGTCGTCGGGGCGATCACCTGCAGGATTCCGGCGGCTGAAAGGCCGACCAGAAGGAAGCCGCCCCACGCGCCGGCGAGGCCGAGCGGCCGTCCCGCAACCAGGAGGGCCAGGACCGCCACCACCAGCCCAAGCCCGGCTCCCGCCAGGTCGACCCCGGCCACCGAGCACGCTGCGCCGGCCAGGAGCGCGCCGGCCGCGGTCCACAGCCGCGCGCGTCCGCGGGCTAGTACGGAGAAGGCGAGCAGGGCCGCCGCCAACCCCAGCAGCGCCAGCGCAGTCTCGTACACCCCGAAGCGGGCGAGGAGCTCGTAATATTCGACCCGCTTCGGCTCGAGGCCAGTGAGCCGCCGGGCCAGCCGCATCAGCAGCGCCGCTCCGAGCAGGACCGCGATCGCGCCGCCCGCGCCCTGCAGCAGGTCGGTCCAGCCGACGCGGGGCGTCGCACGGCGTTGTCGCCACAGGGCGTAGACGATGAGCGCGCCTGCGGCGGCGAGCACCAGCCATCCGGCCCATGCGGGGTACGCGAGCAGGAAGGAGCCCAGCACGTCCGAGTAAACCGCGTCCGGCGCCTGGCGCGGAAGTGTTCGGGAAAACGCCAGCGCCTTCGTCGCGGCCAGGACCTGCTCGCCGATGTGTTGCACCGAGCCGACGTCGAGGTTCTCGGGCGTGGAGGCCGCGGTGTGGTACTGCGCCGGTCGCCCGATGAAAGCCCAGTTCAGCCCCGGCAGCTTCGCGCCGTGCTTCGACACCGACAGGTCGGTGGCGTTGGCCATCTGGCCGTACACATAGACGGCGAGCGAGTTGCTGCTCGGGCGGACCGCGTTGGCCTGCAGCAGTTCGATCATCTGGCCGTTGTTGAAGCCGGTCTCGAACATCCAGGCGCGCCCGCCGCCGCCGCGCGACTCCATGTTGAGCACCGCGCCGATCCGCGCCGCGAGCGGGTCGGGCGGGCCCATCCGGCGATCCGCGTCCTCGTGCGGGAAGAAGTTGAAGGCGCCCACGAGGCCCATCTCTTCCCCGTCCGTGATCAGGAACACGACGTCCCGCTCCGGCCGGCCTGTGGCCCGGATCGCGCGCGCGATCTCGAGCGAGGCCGCGACGCCCGCCGCGTCGTCGGCCGCGCCGGGCGATCCCCGCACGCTGTCGTAGTGCGACATGACCGCGAGGGCGGGCAGCCTCGGATCCTTGCCCGGCATGATCGCGACGATGTTGTGGATGTCGGCCGTCTCGCCCAGCGTGGGGCGAAAGTTCGGCTGCGGGCGGCCTACGCTGCGTGCGACGCGCACCTGCAGGCCCAAGCCCTGCAGTCGCTGCACGAGATAGGCTCGTACGCGCGCGTTCTCAGGCGAGCCGGTCGGCCGGGGCCGCTGCGAGATCTCCCGCACGTCGCGCATCGCGCGCTCCGCCGAAAACGCTTGCGCCGATGCGTCCGCCGGAGCCGGAGCCGGCGTCGCCGAAGCGAACCAGGCCAGCGCCAGCCCGGTCAGCAGGCAAGCCGCGAGCGCCGCCCAAGCCTTCATGCAGTATCTCCCGTCCCGGATCGCACCGTCCTGAACTTCCGGCCGGTTTTCAACCGCGCATGCGAAAACGCCCGCCGGGAGGGGCGGGCGTTCCGTACTCGGGGAGGTGGACTACTGTGGAGCGTTTAGGCGGCGGTGGTGACCGCGGCCGTGTTTTCCTGCGGGTCGCGCAGCACGTAGCCGCGGCCCCAGACCGTCTCGATGTAATGCTTGCCGTGCGTGGCCGAGGCCAGCTTCTTGCGCAGCTTGCAGATGAAGACGTCGATGATCTTCAGCTCGGGCTCGTCCATCCCACCGTAGAGGTGGTTCAGGAACATCTCCTTGGTCAGGGTCGTGCCCTTCCGCAGGGAGAGGAGCTCCAGCATCTGGTACTCCTTGCCGGTCAGGTGCACGCGCTGGCCGTTCACCTCGACGGTCTTGGCGTCCAGGTTCACCGTCACGTCGCCGGTCTTGATCACCGACTGGGCGTGGCCCTTGGAGCGGCGCACCACGGCGTGGATGCGGGCGACCAGCTCGTCCTTGTGGAACGGCTTGGTCATGTAGTCGTCGGCGCCGCCGCCGAACGACTTCACCTTGGTGTCGATCTCGGCCGTGCCCGACAGGATCATGATCGGGGTGTTGATCTTGGCGACGCGCAGCTGCCGCAGGACCTCGAGGCCCGTCATGTCCGGCAGGTTCAGGTCGAGCAGAATCAGGTCGTAGTCATAGATCTTGCCGAGGTCGATGCCCTCTTCGCCCAGGTCCGTCGTGTAGACGTTGAAGCCCTCGGACTTCAGCATCAGCTCGATGGACTGCGCGGTGGCGCTGTCGTCCTCGATCAACAAAACGCGCATCAAAGCCCCTCCCGGCCGGCGCCCGTGCGCGATTCGTTCGCGCTCGGAATCCTGTTCGTGTCTCGGTAACGTTTGGTCCCGAGATGCTTAAACTTGGTTAACGTGGCTGATCCGAAGCTGACGCTAGGGTGATTTGCGAATCGGCGGCAAGGCGGCGAATCGGCTCGATTCACAGGCCTTTCAACAGCCGCGCGAATTCCTGTGGAGGGTGAGTCTTCCTTGCCACTGAGGGCCGCGGGAAGCCCTCGAACGCTCCACCTCCGTCCCCCTCGGGAAGGGCGAAGCACCCTCCGGGGACAGCAGGTCACACCTCGTTAAGTACGCCCGGCAGAAAGTGCCTGCCGTGAGGAACCTGGCCGCCGCCGTCGACCGGATCGACCCGCTGAACGTCTCCGGACGCGTGGCGGCGGTGAACGGTCTGCTGATCGAGGCGAGGGGAGGGCTCACCCGGCTCTCCATCGGCGCCCGCGCCGAGATCGAGCGCCGCGCCAACACCGCGCTGCCCGTCGAGGTGGTCGGCTTCCGCGACTCCCGCGCCCTGCTGATGCCCTTCGGCCCCGTCGAGGGCGTCGCCCCCGGCGCGGAGATCCGTGTCATGCCCGAAGGCGCCGCCGTCCGCCCGACGCTGGCCTGGCGCGGCCGCATCGTCGACGCTTTCGGCCAGCCCATCGACGGCAAGGGCCCGCTGCCGCAGGGCCAGGTCGCCTATCCCCTGCGCGCGCCCCCGCCCGCCGCGCACGCCCGCGGCCGGGTCGGCGAGCGGCTCGACCTCGGCGTCCGCGCCATGAACGTGTTCACCACCGCCAGCCGCGGCCAGCGCCTCGGCGTCTTCGCCGGCTCCGGCGTCGGCAAGTCGGTGCTGCTCTCCATGCTCGCCCGCGAGGCCGCCTGCGACGCCGTCGTGGTCGGTCTGATCGGCGAACGGGGCCGTGAAGTCCGCGAGTTCATCGAGGAGACGCTGGGCGAAGAGGGACTCGCCCGCGCCGTCGTGGTGGTCGCCACCTCCGACGAGCCCGCGCTGAAGCGCCGCCAGGCCGCCTACATGACCCTCGCGATCGCCGAGTTCCTGCGCGACCAGGACCAGGAAGTCCTCTGCCTGATGGACTCGGTCACCCGCTTCGCCATGGCCCAGCGCGAGATCGGCCTCGCGGCCGGCGAGCCGCCGACAACCAAGGGCTACACGCCCACCGTCTTCACCGAGCTGCCGAAGCTGCTCGAGCGCGCCGGCCCCGGGCCGGTCCGCCCCGACGGCACCGAAGCGGGCCCGATCACCGGCCTCTTCACCGTGCTGGTGGACGGCGACGACCACAACGAGCCCATCGCCGACGCCGTACGAGGCATCCTCGACGGCCACATCGTGATGGAGCGCGCCATCGCCGAGCGCGGCCGCTTCCCCGCCATCAACGTCCTGAAGTCGATCAGCCGCACGATGCCGGGCAACCAGCAGCCGTTCGAGCGCCAGACCGTCCGCGCCGCGCGCGAGGTGATGAGCGCCTACGCCAACATGGAAGAGCTGATCCGCATCGGCGCGTACCGCCAGGGCAGCGATCCGATCATCGACCGGGCCATCGTGCTCAACCCGGCGATCGAGGCCTTCCTCGCGCAGGACAAGGACGAGGCCACCAGCCTCGACGAGTCCTTCGCCCGCCTCGACGCCATCCTCGCCTCCGGAGACGAAGAATGAAGTGGGCCCGCTCCCTGACGCGCCTCGCCGACTACGAGGTGGAGACCCTGCAGAAGCGTCTGGCCGAGGTGGTAGCCCGCCGCGTCGAGGCCGAGGTCCGCCTCACCCTGCTCGACGCCGAAGCGGAAGCCGAGGCGGAGAACGCCCGCACCGACTCCGAGGCCGCGCTGTTCCACCCGACCTTCGTAAAGGGCTGGCGCGAGCGCCGCGAGCGCCAGTGCGCCCGCATCGAGGAGATCGCCCAGGAAGAGGCCGGCGCGCGGGACGCGCTCACCCGCGCCTTCGAGGAGCAGAAGAAGTACGAGCACGTGGTCAGCATGGCCGAGGCCGCCGCCGCCAAGGAGGCCGGCCGCCGCGAGACCGCCGCGCTCGACGAGCTCGGCCTCAGGGCCGCAGCCCGCCGGTGAGGCGCCGCGAGCTCCTGGTCGCGTCGCCGGCGCTGTTCGCGCTGGCCGCCTGCGAGGGCAGGGCGCAGCCGGCGATCGCGCGCCCCGGGCCGCTTCCCGCGCTCAAGGCCGCCGCGCCGTTTCCGGTGGGCGCCGCCGTGCGGGCGGACGCCTTCGCCGATCCGGCCTACGTCGCGGCGCTCACCCGCCACTTCGACCAGGTCACCGCCGACTGGCAGATGAAGATGGAGGTCATCCTCCGCCGCGACGGCTCGCTCAGCTTCGATCGGTCCGACCAGATCGCCGACTTCGCCCGCGCCCACGGGCTCCGCCTCTTCGGCCACACCCTGATCTGGCACCAGCAGGAGCCCGCCGCCTTCGAGCGCCTGGCGGACGACCGCGCCGCCTTCACCCGCGCCTACGCGGAGTACGTGCGCGCGGTCGCCGGCCGCTACCGGCACGCCGTCGGCTGGGACGTCGTGAACGAGCCCTTCTCCTGGAACGGCGAGGAGCGCACCGGCGGCATTTGGGAGCGGGTGCTCGGACCCGACTATATCCGCATCGCCTTCGAGCACGCGCAGGAGGCCGCGCCCGACGCGGTGCTCTTCCTCAACGACTACAACCTCGAGCACTTCCCGCGTAAGCGAGCCGCCTTCCTGCGCTTGGCCGAAGGGTTGTTGAAGGCGGGCGCGCCGCTCGGCGGCCTGGGCACCCAGACCCACCTCAATCTCGAGACGGACCCCCGCTCCATCGCGCCCGCGCTGCGCGACCTCGCGGGCCTCGGCCTGCCGGTCCACGTGTCCGAGCTCGACCTGAAGCTGGGCGACTCCGCCGACGATCCCGAGGCGCATGAGGCGCAGGCGCACCTGGTCGGCACGGTGGCCGAGGCGTTCGCCGCGCTCCCGGCCGCACAGCGCTTCGCGATCACCACCTGGGGCGTCCGCGACCGCGATCACTGGCGGCGCCACCGGCGCGACGAGGCCGGCCCCCCTGACCGCCCGCTGCTGCTCGACGATGCGGGCGCGCCGAAGCCCGCCTTCAGGGCCGCCGTCCACGCCTGGCGCTGATCCTCAGCGGAAGAGCTGGCGGGCCGGGTCCGCGTCCGCCTGAACCGGGGTGCTCCCGGGGATCGGCTGCCCCCGCTCGGCCGCGTCCCGGAGTGCGCTCAGGTCTTCGCTGATCTTGAAGATGGTGATGTAGAACTCGCAGAACGACCGCCAGATCAGCACCAGCGCGCCCACGATCAGGAAGCCGGCCACCAGCGTCGGGATGGCGATCAGGATGCCCTGCAGGCCTTCGCGCAGCGAGACGCCCAGCGCCGCCCCGATCACTCCGAACGCGAACAGCGCGATCAGCCCCAGCCCGGCCCAGTAGACCAGGTGCATGACCGGCACGGCGATCCGGCGGTCAAAGGTTAACAGGTCGAAGAACACTTCGCGCGGAGAGGCGTTCCTTCTCTGACGGGGGGAGGAGGGCATGCGCTCGAGGTCTCCGACGCGCCTGACTCGCGCGCGTTCAGGATGCTCCGCTAGCAGTCGCCGGGGGCGCCCGCAACGTCGGGCCGCCGACCGGCCGCGCGCCCCGGCGCACCCGTGCTCCTGCGTCCCCCGCACGGCGTCGCCCTTGCTTAAGCAGAGGTTAAGCACGGCGCGTCCGTGCCACGCCGGGACTCCGCCGGCCGGGAGCGCATGATGTTCGAGTTCGGGCGGGAGCTCCGCCGCATTTTCGGCCAGGACACCCAAAGCGAGACGCACGCCGCGCTAATGGAGCTGCTGGACGTGCAGCTGCTCCGCCGGGAGGCCGACGCCGCCGACGTGGCCGCGGGCCGGGTCCACGCCACCGACCGCTCCGACCGTTCCGCCGACGCCGCCATGCTGCGCCGCGAGCTCGCCCGCCGGACCGGCGAGGCCGAGACCCTGCGCAAGGCCGCCTCCGCGGCCGAGTACGCGGCCCGGCACGCGAACGGCGACCGCCGCCGCGCCAGCCGCGCCCGCCGGGAGCAGGGCCTGACCGCGCTGTGCGGCGCCGACCTCTTCGGCGACCCCGCGCTCGCCCGCGCCGCCCGCGAGGCCCTCCAGGACGCGCTGGCCAAGGCGGACACCGAGGCCGGAAAGGCCCGCGCCTCCGCTGGACTGGCGGGCCTTCAATCCCGCCGTGCGCTCGCCGAGGGCGACTTCGAAGCCGCGCTCGAGGCCGCCGCCGCCCTCGACCAGGCGATCCACGCCCTCGACGCGCTCACCCTCAGCAAGCAGATCTGCCGCACCGAGGCCGCTTCGCTCCGCTGCGACCGGGCCGACCTGCTCGCCGGCTTCGGCGTGCGCCTGCGCGAGGTCCGCCTGCTGGAGAAGGTCGACGGCGAGATGAAGCAGCTCGTCGCCAACCTCGACCCCGCGTACGAGCCGCTCACCTGGTCCCGGGCGCAGGAGCTCCGCGGCTCCGCCCTGGTGTCCTCCGGCGAGCTGAGCGGCGACGTCCAGCAGATCGCCCAGGGCATCAAACTCCTCGTCGAGGCCGTCGAATACATCCCCGAGGACCACAGCCCGCTCGACTGGGCTCGCGTGCAACAGGCGCTCGGCTGCGCCCTGCAGGCGCTGGGCGAGGCCTCCGACTCCGAGGCGGCGCTCGACCAGGCGCAGGCCTGCTTCGACCGCAGCATCCGCGTCTACGATCGCCGCCCGGCGCTCGCCGCCCGCGCCACGGCGGCCAACAACCGCGCCGCCTGCCTCGCCCGCCGTGCCGAGCGCCGCGGCGACCTCGCCACGCTCGCGCAGGCGGAGAGCGCCTTCAAGGCTGAGCTGGTCAACGGCCCCGCCCGAAACGATCCCCTCGCCTGGGCCGTCGCCCAGATGAACCTCGCCCGCATCTACGAGGCCCGCGACGAGATCCGCGGCCTCGGGGAAGAGCGCGAAGCCGCCCTGCTGGCCCTCTCCGAAGCCTTGGAGATTTTCGTCGAACGCGGCCTGAAGAGCCTCGCCGAGTCCGCCTCCGCCGGCGTCGAGCGCCTCAGGGCCCCCGAGCGCGCCACGCGCTGACCCGCCGCACTGGCGGCGTCACTCAACCTCAGGCTAGGTTCCCGCATGAGGGAGCCGCCCATGAAATCCATCCTGATCGCCTCCGCGGCCATGCTGCTCACCGGCGCGGGCGCGTCGGCGGAGACGCCGCTCGACTACGAGTGGGCCGAAGCGCCCGATCACAAGCGGTTCATGGCGGCGATTCCCGCCGCCGCGAAGAAGGTGGAGCAGGACGGGCGCGTCCTCCTCGACTGCGCGGTTGCTAGCGACGGTTCGCTCTCCGGCTGCACCGCCAAGGAAGAGACGCCGGCAGGCGTCGGGTACGCCGCCGCCGCCGTGGCCCTCGCACGCGAGTACCGCCTGGACCGAAGGGTCCGGGGTCAGCAGGCGCTGGCGCGCGTCACTTTCCCTCTCCGCTTCCGGCCGACCTTCAGTCCCCCGAACTGGGTCCGCCGGCCGAAGTCTGAGGACCTCGCCGCCGTCTGGCCGGCGGAGGCGATGCGCCGCGGGATCAGCGGCCGCGCGGTGATCCGGTGCGGGATCTCGACCGAGGGGACCCTGCGCAAGTGCGCGGTCCGGGAAGAGTCCCCGGAGGGGACCGGGTTCGGCGCGGCCGCCCTCGCGCTCGCGCCGACGTTCCTGATGAAGCCTCCGATGAATCGCGGCCGCCTGATCGAGGGCGAGTTCGTGAACATCCCGGTGAACTTCGAGACCGAAGGCGGCGGATACACCGGCAAGACCTTCGTCTCGTTGAACAGCCCGCTCTGGGTGGCGGCGCCGACGAGCGCCGAGGTTGCGGCCGCTTGCCCTCGGAAGCCCAAGGGGCAGGGGCTGACGGGGCTCGCCGCCCTGGATTGCGAGGTGACGCAGGAAGGGGCGCTGAAGGGCTGCCGGGTCGCCACGGAGAGTCCTGAGGGCCGCGGCTTCGGGCGTGCGGCCGTCTCGCTCGCCTCGAAGTTCAAGGTGGAGCCTCCCGGGCCGGCCCCCGACAACCGCAAGATCATGGTCCGCGTGCCCGTGACCTTCTCGCCCGGCGACGCCGAGGGCCGTCAGATTGCGAAACCCGAATGGGGGCGCCTCCCGCTGGCCGAGCAGGTGGTCTACCCGCCCAAGGCCAAGGCGGCGAAGGTGAACGGGTCCGCCGTGCTCGCCTGCACCGTGGCCGCCGGGGGGCAGCTACAGGGCTGCACGGTGGCGAAGGAAACCCCGGCCGGCATGGGCTTCGGCGAGGCCGCGCTGGGCCTCGCGCCGCATTTCCGGATGAAGGCCTGGACCTCCGACGGCCGTCCGGTGGACGGAGCGAAGGTCAGGATCCCGGTCAGCTACCAGGATCCCGAGTAGGCGCTCACTTCCGGCGGGCGGACTTCTTTTTCTTCTTGTCGTCCTTCTTGGACGGCTGCTCGCGCTGGGTGTCTTCCTCGGCGTGGTCGTCCTCGGCCGGAGCGGCCGCGAGGAAGAAGGCCGAGGGCAGCGGGTCGGCGGCGGCGCCCTTCAGGGCCGCGGCCTTCGCCTGGTCGGGCGTGATGCCGAACTGACGATGCAGCGAGTAGAAGCGCGGGCCGTCCTCGGCCGTGCGCGTCCGCCACGGCTCCTTCGGCGCGGTCGCAGCGGCCTGCACGGGAGCGGCGGCGGCCTTGGCGGCGGGCGCCTGCACGGGCGGCGCCGTGATGGGGGCGGCCGCCGCCACCTTCGTCTCCGCCTTGGGAGCGGGGGCGGGCTTCGCCTCCGCCTTCACGACGGGCTCGGCTTTCGGCTGCGCCTTCAGCACCGGCTCGGCCTTGGCCTGCGCCTTTGCGGGAACGGGGGGGAGCTTCATCAGCTCCTCGCGCACCTTCCAGGACGGGTCCACGACAGTCGCGGCGGTCGCCTTCGGCGCCTCCGGCTTGACGCGGGCCGCGGCCTGCACCGGCGCCGGCTCGGCGTAGGCCGGACGGGCGGGCTGGCGCGCCGCGCTGAACGCGTTGGGATCATACACCGGACCCGTCAGACGCGGCGGAGCGGCCGACTGCACGGGCGCCGGGGCTTCGTACACGGGCCGAGCCGCGACCGGCGCGGGGGCTTCGTACACCGTCCGCGGCAGGCGCGTCGGCAGCGACGCGGTCTTCACGGGCGCCGGGGCCGGGACCTGGACGTAGACGGGCGCGCTCACCACGGTCGCCACCGAGCGGGTGCTCGTCGGCGCCGACCGGCGCGGCGAGTAGCGGTTCTCGCGGGGAACGCCCATCACCAGCGGCTGGGCGGCGGCCTGGGCGGCCGCGGCGTCGCGCTTGGCGGGCCAGTTCACCAGGCGGAACCCGTCGCGGGGCTGGGCCTGGACTTCCGCCGCGCCGGCGAGGGCGACTGACGCGAGGAGGAGAGCGGACAGGTGACGCATGGCGTGACGGGCTCCGAGGAACGTCTCGCCGGCCTCCCTGCAATCGCCGGGCCTGTATTTAACAGGGTTTTAAGCCTGATTTCCCCTGTCGGTTGCGCCGAAACGGCACAAGGGCGCACCGGAAAGGGCCTCAGCGGGCGGCTTCGAGCGCCTCCCGCTTCTCCTCCAGGGCGAGCCATTCCTCCTCCGCGGACGCCAGTTCGGCGCGCGTCCGGACGAGCGCCGCCATGGTCGCCTCGAACCGCTTCGGCTCGCGCGCGTACAGCTCCGCGTCCTCCAGCGTCCGCTCGTG
>DASVVG010000156.1:0-1824 GCA_036386655.1 Caulobacteraceae bacterium
AACTTAAAGCACGATCATGGTGTCATCTCGCCTTCGAGAGCGGAACTGGCACAGTGCTACGCACTGCTGTTCCTGCGAGAATCGGCGGCGTGGACTATCCTCGCGCTCCTAAGACCCTGTCCGATAACTCCAACCGCTTGAAAAATTTGAGCTCTGTCTGGCTGCAGATCAGGCCTCCACGGTGCCGCTCACTTGGAACGGGGACGTCCAGCGATCGAGCCTCGAATAGAAAATCTGCAAGATCAATGATTTAGTTTCCGGACAGGCTCTAACACTACCCTGCCATGTTCAGAGCCGGAGGTGATGGTCGAAGCGCCGCCGGCAGTGCGGGCAGCACAGGAGCACCCGGGTCAGCTCGGCCAGGATGTAACGGCGGATGGCGGGCAGGCTCGGCCGCGGCGGCGGTCCGGGTTCGGGCGGGGTGCCGACGCTTTTCCCCCCCGAGCCGCAAGTGCTGCAGGAAGGCGAAGGCGATCTGGCACAGGAGCGCGTGGTGGTGCAGCCCGCGCCAGGAGCGGCCCTCGAAGTGGTCCAGCCCGAGCTCGTCCTTCATCTGCTGGTGCATCTGCTCGCAGGTCCAGCGGGCTTTGATCAGCGCCGCCAGCCGCTTCAGCGGAGCATCGGCCGGGAGGTTGGCCAGGTAGTACTTGCGCTCGCCGGTGACGCGGCGCTCGCCGACGAGCCACGCCTCCTCGCCCGGCAGGTGCTGCGCCCGCGCCGCGACCGGCCCGTCGGCGACGCGCACCCGCAGGGCGGCGAACGCGGCCCGGAGCGGCCCCTTGGTGCCGGTCCGCCACGAGATGGTGCGGAACGCCCCCGGCCGGGCCTCGAGCAGCTCGGCCGCCCCCGCGCTCGCGGCCGAGGGTACGGGGTGCTTGCGAGGGCGGCCGGTCGGCTTGCGCTCGGGAAAGGCGAGCGTCACGTCCGCCGGGTAGACCTTCTGCGTCGGCGGGATACCCACCGCGTAGGCGAGCCGCCGCGCGCCCAGCCCGGCGCGGAACTCGGCCGCCTTGCCGTACTCGGCGTCGGCCAGCACGCAGCCGAAGCGGGCGCCGGAGGCCAGCACGCGGTCGATCTCGTCGAGCGCGATCCTCCACTTCGGGCGGTGGGTGATCGCTTCCGGTACGCCCGCCCGCGCGAGCCGCTCCTCATCGCCGGCCCAGCGTTCGGGCAGGAACAGGCGCAGGCCGACGCACACCGGCACCTCCGCGCGGGCCAGGGTGAGCGAGACCAGGGCTTGGCAGTTGGCCTTCTTGCCGAGCTGGCCGCAGTACTGCCGCCGTACGCCGACCGAGTGGCGGCCCTGCTTCACGAGGGCCGTGTCATCGACCACGAGCACCGCGTCGGGTCCGCCCACGAGCCGGTCGGCGGCCTCGACCAGCTCGTCCTCCAACGGCGCGGTCGCCCAGGGCGAGGCCGAGACGAAGCGGTGCAGCTGCTGGGTGTCGCCGGGCGCCACGCGCGCCGCCATCGGCTCGACGCTCTTGCGCTCGCCGGGCAGGAGCAGGCCCTTGAGGTAGAAGGGCGCCCAGTGCCGCTGCGCCTTGCGCCTCAGCCGCGCCAGGAACGGCTCGAGCCAGCGCTCCAGCTCGTCCTCCCAGCCCTCTGCCGGTGATCCGCCCATCGCGCGCCTCCGCCGCGAGCAGCCTCGCGACAGGAACGCCCGACCGGGCAGAAGGTGGCAGGGTAGTGTTAGAACGCCTAACAAAACTCTCTCGGCAGGCGGTAGGCCCCGGCCGGACCGGGCTGGTCGACCAGCTCATACCCTTCGGAGCGCGGCAGAAAACGTCCCCAGCTGGCCCGCTAGACCGCGACGGATCGGGC
>DASVVG010000157.1:0-11068 GCA_036386655.1 Caulobacteraceae bacterium
GCGGCGCTCGTGGGCGGCGTGGTCGCCGCCCTGGTGCTTCTGCCGGAGAGCGTCGCCGCGGTGCAGGCCGCCCGCCGGAACCGGCTGCAGACGAGCCTCAACCTCGCGCTCGGCTCCGGCCTCGCCTCCATCTCGCTCACCATTCCCGCGGTGGCGGCGGTGTCGCTGTGGCTCGGGCAGCCCTTGGTCCTCGGCCTCGGCCCGAAGGAGATCGTGCTGCTGGTGCTGACCTTCATCGTCTCCGCGCTCACCCTCAGCGGCGGACGCACCACCGTTCTCCATGGCGCGGTGCACCTCGTCCTGTTCGCCGTCTTCCTCTACCTGCTCGTCGTGCCCTGAGCCGCTCTGTCGGCTACTGGACAGAAGAGCGAGGCTCCGTCTGCTTCGGGCTTATTTGACGCAGCACCTCTAGACTACGACGACACTGCTGTGTCGGCTCGCAGACCAAGCAACCGATCTGTTGCCTCACCGTTATCCTGCTCCCAGTACAGGAGCAGGCGTCATGCGAATTTCGGAGATCGAGGTCTTCCCCCGCAACGGATCGTGGCTGGTCCAGATCGACGGTCGGGTGATGAGCGGAGCTCCGGAGTACGTGCGCGCCGAGCGGATCGCCCGCATCACGGCCGAGACCCTGTGCGACGGCGGATGGGACGTCCGCCTGCGCCTCCTCGCCGACGAGGACGCGGCGCCGGTCGAGCAGACCCTCGCCGCTCGCCTGCGGACGGCCGCCTGATGCGGTCCGCTGAAATTTCCGTCCTGCAGGGGCCGGCGCTACGCGAGCGCACCCACGGCCGCTACGCCGTCATCCGCTTCGGCGACGAGTACCGGCTCATGTACGGCGACCAGGTCATCGGGCAGTTCCGCAGCCTCGAGACCGCCGCGGGAGTGGCCGACAAGCTCTGTCGCGCCGTCGCGGGCGTCGGCTTCGACGTGGAGCTCACCGTCCAGACCTGGGCGGGCGAGCTGCGCACCGAGCGGATCGAAAGCCCGCTGCCCGACGACCGCCGCTTCGGCTGGCGCGCCTGAGGTTCAGGCCGGGGCTCGCCTGACCTGCCGCGACAGCGGTATGCGCCAGCGGTAGGCCAGCCCGTCGGCCGCCATCTCGCTCGCCACCTCCGCGTTCAGCTCCCGCGCCGCCGCCGTCAGCAGCCGTGCGCCGAAGCCCTGCCGCGTCGGCGGCTGCACGTCCGGGACGCCGCTCTCGCGCCACTCGAAGGCCAGCTCCTCGCCCTCGTAGCCCCAACTCACGTCCACGCGCCCCGTTTCCCGCGCCAGCGCGCCGTACTTGGCCGCGTTGGTCGCCAGTTCGTGCAGGGCCAGCCCCGCGGTGACCGCCGCGTTCGGGCTCAGGCTCACCTGCGGCCCGCCCGTGCGGATCCGCTGCCCCTCCCCGTACGGCCGTAGGACCTCGTCGAGCAGCGCCCCCAGCTCGGCGCCCTGCCAGTTCTCGCGCGTGAGCAGGTCGTGGGCGCCCGACAACGCCGTCAGCCGCGCCGCGAACTCCTGCTGGAAGCCGTCGAAGCTGCCCGCCGATCGCGCCGTCTGAAGCGCCAGCGACTGCACGGTCGAGAGCGTGTTCTTCACCCGGTGGTTCAACTCGTGGATCAGCAGCGCCTGGCGCTGCTCGGCCCGCGTCAGCTCGACTAGGGCTGTCCGCAACGCCCACGCCAGCACCGCGCTCATCACGCCGGTGGCGGCGAAGGTGACCACCCCCGTCAGGTCGGAGGACGTCAGGAGCTTGAAGCTGCCGGCGGGCGGCACGTACAGGTACCAAGCCAGCAGGACCGAGGAGACGAGCGCCGCGCCGCCTCCGACCAGTCCCGCCAGCGCCGCCGCGGCGATCACCGCCACGAAGTAGGTCAGGAACGGGTACCCGGGCCCGAGCAGCGGGTGCAGCCCCATCCGCACCAGCGTCGAGGCGCCGGCGCAGGCCAGCCCCACGCCCACGGCCACCGCAGGGGAAGGCCGCTCGCGCCCCACCCAGCGAGCGAGTCTCCTCACCCTTTCCGCTGGGCTCGTCATCTCCACCGCCGCCTCCCGAAGGCCGCCACCTTAGCCCCCGCCGAGCGCAAGTCCTAGGCGGGGCCTACTCCTCGAGCGCCGTCCTCAGCCGCTCCGCGTCCGCCTTGGCCTCCTTGGCCACCGACTCGAGGTTCCGGATCAAGGCGTCGAACCGCATCTCGGCGCCCGGGCTGAGGTCGTCGGGCAGCTGGTGCTCGTCCTCGGTCCGCCCCTGCACGAGCATGTCGCGGACCTGGGCGTACCAGCGCTGCACCCACCACAGGTGCGTGGGGATGCGCAGGAAGGTGCTGATCCCGTCGGAGTCAGCCAGCTCCCAGTACGGGAAGCTCGCCATGTAGCGGTCGTTGAGCGCCTGCGCCGCCTCGGAGTCGCGCACCGTCGCGCCCTTGCGCAGCCGCACGCACTGCTCGTGGATCCAGGCGATGCGGTCGGCCGCCACCCGCGCGATCTCCAGCGCGCTCAGGCGGTAGGATTCGGTCCGCTCCCGCTCGCGCCGCGCCTCTCGCCGCGCCTGGCTGGTGGAGATGTCGAGCGCCACCAGCGCTGCGAAGTAGGTGGTCGCCGCCGCGCTCCACGCCGCCGCCACGCCCTGCCACTCGGGCGCGCCCGTCGCCTTCGGCAACGCCCAGACGAGCGCGCCGATGAAGAAGATCATCGGGCTCAGCAGCAGCAGCCGGAGCAGCGTCGGCGATCGCAGGAACCGTGGCATCCCCGCTGTCCCCCCGAACCGAGCGTGGCTGTTGCGCCACCATCGGGCCGAAACCGCCGCCGGGTCAAGGCGACCCACAGCTCGGCGGTTGACGGGCGGCACTCCGGCGGGCAGCACGGTCCATGGCCCCCGCCTCTCACCTGCGCGCCGTCCTCCAGGCGCTGTTCGTGACGGTGCTCTGGTCGAGCTCCTGGGTCCTGATCAAGTTCGGGCTGCAGGAGATCCCGCCCCTCACCTTCGCCGGCCTGCGCTACGTCATGGCGGCGCTCATCCTCCTGCCGGTGGCGCTGCGCCTGTGCGGCCCCGCCGCCTTCCGCGCCCTCACCCGCGGGCAGTGGGCGCTGCTCGCGGTGTTCGGGCTCGTCCAGTACGGGATCACGCAGGGCGCCCAGTTCCTGAGCCTCGCCTACCTGCCGGCCACCACCGCCAGCCTGCTGCTCGCCTTCACGCCCGCGCTGGTCGCCCTCTTCGCCACCCTGTTTCTGCGCGAACCGCTGGCCTGGCCCCAGTGGCTCGGCATCGCCGTCTTCGGCGTCGGCGCCCTGCTCTACTTCGGCCCGTTCACCCTCGGCCCGGGGCAGCGTCTCGGCCTGCTGTTCGCGGTGGTGGGCGTCGCCGCCAACGCCGCCCAAGGGGTGCTCGGCCGCTACATCAACCGGCAGGCCGCCTCCGTCCCCCTGCTGGTCACCGCCGTCAGCATGACCATCGGCTCCGTCGCCCTGCTCGGCACCGGCGTCGCCGTCCAGGGACTGCCGCCGCTGCCCCTCAGCGCCTGGCTGACCGTGGCTTGGCTCGCGGTGGTCAACACCGCCTTCGCCTTCTGGCTCTGGAACCACACGCAGCGGACGCTGCCCGCCGTCGAATCCAGCGTCATCAACAACACCATGCTGATCCAGATCGCCCTGCTGGCTTGGCTCTTCCTCGGCGAGCGGCCCAGCGCGCAGCAGTGGGCCGGCATCGGGCTGGCCTTCCTCGGCGTCCTCCTCGTGCAGGTCTGGGGCGCCGTCCGCGCCCGCCGCGCCCGCGCCGCCGAACCGGCTTCGGAGCGGGCCTGACAGCGGCGCGCGCCGCCTGTACCGTCGCGCCGCCGGCGGGGGGCGGCGGGCCATGACCACCATCTACGACGAGATCGTCTACCCGAACCCGCCGTTCCCGTTCACCCAGCCGAACCGCCTCGCCGTCGCCGCCGCCCTGTTCGGTCGCGACTACGCCCCGCCCGAAGCCTGCCGCGTGCTCGAGATCGGCTGCGGCGACGGCGGCAACCTCATCCCGATGGCCGCCGCCTTTCCCGGCTCCGAATTCTACGGCTTCGACCTCGCCGCCAGCGTCATCGACTCCGGCCGCGCGATGATCGCAGCCACCGGCCTGACCAACATTCAACTCGACGCCCTCGACCTGATGGACCCTGGCGACATCGGTCAGTTCGACTACGTGATCGCCCACGGTCTCTACGCCTGGGTGCCCGCGCCCGTGCAGGATGGGCTGATGGCCCTGATCAGCCGGGTGCTCAGCCCCCGCGGCGTGGCCCACGTCAGCTACAACACCCTGCCCGGCTGCCGCATCCGCCAGGCCGTCCGCGACATGACCCTGGCCTGGCTCGAGGGGATCGACGAGCCCGCCCGCCGGCTGACCGAAGCCCTCGCCTTCCTGAAGGTCCTCGCCGAGTCCTACGACGAGGAGGTCCCCGCCGAGCGCGCCGTCGCCCGCCACGCGCGCCGCATGCTGGAGCAGAGGCCGGAGGTCACCTTCCACGACGAGCTCGGACCCGAATACAACCCGGTGCTGGTGCGCGACTTCATCGCGCACGCCGGCGCCCATGGCCTGCAGTTCCTCTGCGAGGCCGAGCCCCCGCGCATCGAGCCGAAGGTGCCCAAGAGCGAAAGCGCCCGCGCGGTCATGAGCCGGGCGGGCGGCGACGTCGCGCTGGCCGAGCAGTACTCCGACATCCTGAACCTGGAGTCCTTCCGCCAGTCCCTGCTCTGCCGGGCCGACCCGCCAGTCGAGCGGCGGCTCGATCCCTCCCGCCTCCGCGCCCTGCACCTGGCTGCCGACCTCAAGCCCGACCCGGAAGGCGGCTTCCAAGGTCCGCTGGGGGCCCGCATCCGGACCCCGGACCCCCGCGGCACGGCCCTCTTCGAGCGGCTGGCCGCCGCCTGGCCCTCCACCGTCCCCCTGTCCGAGGTGGACGAGGACATCTACCCCCAGCTGCTGGACCTGCACCTGAACGGCGTGGCCGAGCTCTACGCGGCGCCCCGTCCCGTGACGCCCCCCGGCCCGCGGCCCCGCCTCTGGCCGGTGGCCCGCGCCGAGCTCCAGGCCGGCCGCCGCCAGCTCACCGCCCGCACCCACCACCAGGTCGCCCTCACCGACGCGGAGGGGCTGTTCTTCGTCTCGCTGCTCGACGGCGAGCGCACCCGCGAGCAGATCGCCCGGGACATGGCGGCCCGCATCGGCGCGCCGGCGGAGGCGGTGGCGGCGGGGCTGGAGGAGCACCTCGCCCGGCTCGGGCGCGCCGGCGTGCTCGACGCCTGAGCCGGCTCAGTCCTCCGCGCGCAGGCGCAGCAAGAGGTCGTGTCCCATGGCCGCAAAGTCGGCGACGACCATCGGCCGCGTCCGCCCGGCCACGTACACCTTCGAGCCCCGCGCGAGGGTGACCGGCTTGTCCACGTCGGCGTGACCCGCCAGGGTCATTCCTGCACCGCTCATCGCCACGGCGATCTCGTCGATGGTGGCGTGGCCGCAGTTGGGCAGGTCCAGCAGGTCCGGCGTCGTCAACCCGCCGAACAGGCTCCAGCCCATCGCTTCGTGCGATCCGTCGAAGCCGTCGACGTGCTGGAGGGCCCACTGGTGCAGCGCCCGATAGGCGCGGGCGGAAACGCCCATCCGATGCCGCGCCGCGGTGCTGCCGTACATGCGCGGACGTTCCACGACGGCCCCGCTTCGGTCCACTTACGCTTTGGCAATGTTCGGAAGCCCCCGACCGATTTCAGGGAACGTCGTGTCTCGTACAGACGCACGCCGATTCTTAACCCATTCTCAACGTAGATGAACGGGACGGCACGTGTCGTCCGCATCAACCGGAGGGGGCCCCGGTGCAGATCTACACCTACCTCTTCCTCGACCCGCGCGACGTGGTGCAGGGCTTCGAGTTCGACGAGTGCGCCTCCGACGCCGAGGCGCAGCGGCGCGCCGCGGACATGCTGCGCGCCCGGCCCGAGCGCCGCGCTGTCGAAGTCTGGAACGAGACCACCCGCGTGGCCCTGGTCGCCTGAGCCGGAGCGACTAGCGCTCCGTCGGGCCTTTCGTCGGCGTCTCCGCTTTCGCGCCGGCCCCGAACGCGCCGATGTCGTCGAACTCCACGCTGCCCACCCCGGTGGCCGCCCCGGTGAAGGCCTGGTGGTCGCTCTTCATCGCCAGCGCGGCCGCCTCGGCGTCCATCCGCTCGCGCTCGGCCGGATCCTCAGGCCGCTCGATCTGCTCGGTCGGCGGAGCGTAGGGGTTCTGCGGCTTCATCGCGCTCTCCTGGCGTAAGCGGCCGCGGGCCGGCGGCTCGCCGGACCCGCGACCGGACTCCTGGATCAGAGCTCCAGGTTGTTGCGCTTCTGGAGCTGACGGAAGGTGACGAAGCTCAGCGCGCCGATTGCGACCGCGCCCAGCGCCGCCCAGGGACCGTACTTCTTCACCGCCGGCGCCGCGCGTTGAGCCGCCTGCATCGCCTGCTCGCGGCCGGTGTTGAACACCTCGCGGCCGGTGTCGATGAACTCACGTCCGCGCTCCATCACGCGCTCGCGGCTCAGCCCGCGACCTTCGCCGCCGTCCTGTTCGTTCATCTCGGTCATTCCGTTGGTCCTTCTGAAGGTGACGGTTTCTTTTTCGAGGTGGGGCTCGGCGCTCCAGCCGGCCGCGTTCCAGACCGCGGCGTGGCCCTTTCCGCTGTCGGCCCACCAGTCGGCCTTGGAGCGCGCGGCCTTCGGCAGGTCCGCGCCCATCATCCGCTCCAGCTCGTGGAACGTAGGCTGCCACTCGTGGGCCTCGAGGTGGCCCAGATGCTCGCCCAAGGGCTGGTACTTGCTCATGATCCTTGTCCCGCGATGAAGCGACCCGCGCCGGGCGCCCCGGCGAGGTCTCGCAGGCTAAACGCGGCAGCGGCGCTTCCGTTCGATCAAATCTCCCGCACGCGGGCGGGAGCCGCTAAGGAGCGGCCCATGTCCGAGACTTCTTCCGACGCCGCCCTCCAGATCATCGCCCGCGGTCCGCGCGCAGAGGCGGAGGCTGCGGCCGCCGCCGTGGACGCCGACGCGATCCTGGAAAGCGCCACCTATTCGATCCTGGAGGAGGACGAGGATCGCGGCGTCTGGCGCATCGACGCCTATCCCACCTCCGACGAGGAGGTCGCCCGCTTCCAGGAGGTGCTGGCCGGCTTCCCCGCGCTGCAGGTCGCGACCGAGGAGCTCGCCGACGCCGACTGGCTGGCCATGGCGCTCTCCGGCCTTCCTCCGGTCCGCGCCGGCCGCTTCCTCGTCTACGGCGCCCACGACCGCGGCAAGGTCCCGGCCGAAACGGTGAACCTCCGCATCGAGGCGGGCGCCGCCTTCGGCACCGGCCACCACGGCACCACCGTCGGCTGCCTGGAGGCCTACGACCGGCTGCTGCAGGACCACGCCTACGAGCGCGTCCTCGACGTCGGCTGCGGCACCGGCGTGCTCGCCATCGCCGCGGCGAAGACCGGCTCCCCCATCGCCGTCGGCACCGACATCGACCCCGTCTCTGTCCGGATCGCTAACGAGAACGCCGCGCTGAACGACGCGGAGGCCCGCTTCGTCCACGCCGACGGCCTGGACGACGAGGCGGTCCGCCGCGACGCCCCCTACGACCTCGTCTTCGCCAACATCCTGGCCCAGCCGCTGATCGAGCTCGCCCCCGACATCGCCCGCGCCCTGACGCCGGGCGGCACGGCCATCCTCTCCGGCCTCCTGCGCACCCAGGAAGAGCAGGTGCGCGCGGCCTACACCGCCGCGGGCTTCCAGCCCGCCTTCCACATCCACCGCGACGCCTGGGCCACGCTGGTTTTGCAGCGTGGCCGGGCCTAGTTTCTCCCCATGCGCCAGACGTTCGACGAACACACCGACCCGTCCTTCGGCCCGAAGCACGTCCCACTGATCCGCGAGCAGATGAAGCGGCTGGGCCTCGACGGCTTCCTCATCCCGCACGAGGACGAGCACCAGAACGAGTACCTCCCCGAGGCCAACGACCGCCTCGCCTGGGCCACCGGCTTCACCGGCTCGGCCGGCGCCGCAGCGGTCACCAGCGACAAGGCCGCCGTGTTCGTCGACGGCCGGTACACGCTGCAGGTCCGCAACCAGGTCGACCCTTCGCTGTTCGAGATCCGCGACCTCGTCGACGGGGGCGTCCCGGCTTGGCTCGAGCAGACCGCCCGTCCGGGCCAGACCATCGGCTACGACCCCCGCCTGCACAGCCCCGACGCCCTGCACTGGCTGCGCGAGGCGGCCGCCAGGGCGGGCGCGGAGCTCAAGCCCGTCGATCCCAACCCGGTCGACCTCGCCTGGGGCGACCAGCGTCCGCCGCAGCCGCAGGCGACCGTCGTCCCCCACCCGCTCGACTACGCCGGCGAGGACAGCGCCTCGAAGCGCGCCCGCGTGGGCGAGGAGATCAGGAACGCCGGCGCGGACGCCGCCGTGCTGACCGCGCCCTCCTCCATCGCCTGGCTGTTCAACGTCCGCGGCGGCGACGTCATCCGCACGCCGCTGCCGCTGGGACAGGCAGTGGTCCGCTCTGACGGCACCGCGCGCCTGTTCCTCGACCCGGCCAAGGTGACCGACGAGCTGCGCACCTGGCTCGGTAACCAGGTGACGCTAGAATCCCCCGAGGCCATCCCCGAAGTCCTCGCCGGCCTGAAGGGCTCCCGCGTCCTGATCGACCCGGGCCAGTCCGGCGCCTGGTGGTTCGACGCGCTCGAGCAGAACCGAGCCACGGTCGTCCGCGGCATGGACCCCTGCACCCTGCCCCGCGCCTGCAAGAACCCGGTCGAAGTCCAGGGCGCCCGCACCGCCCACGAACGGGACGGCGTCGCGCTCTGCCGCTTCCTCTACTGGCTGGCGACCGACGCCCAGCAGTCGCTGCCCGACGAGATGACCGTGGTTCAGACGCTCGAGGGCCTGCGGGAGGAGACCGGCGCGCTGCGCGACCTCTCCTTCGACACCATCGCCGGAGCGGGCCCTAACGGCGCCGTCATCCACTACCGTCCGACGCGCCGCACCAACCGCCGCGTCGAGCCCGGCCAGCTGCTGCTCGTCGACTCGGGCGCGCAGTACCCCGACGGCACCACCGACGTGACGCGCACCATCGCCTTCGGGGAGCCGACGGCGGAGATGCGCGAGCGCTTCACCCTCGTACTCAAGGGCCACATCCAGCTCTCGATGGTGCGCTTCCCCGCCGGCACCAGCGGCCACCAGCTCGACGCGCTGGCGCGCGCGGCGCTTTGGCGGCGGGGCCTCGACTATGAGCACGGCACCGGCCACGGCGTCGGCTCCTACCTAGGCGTCCACGAAGGTCCCCAGCGCATCGCCAAGTGGCCCAACACCGTGGCGCTCCGCACAGGGATGATCGTTTCGAACGAGCCCGGCTACTACAAGGAAGGCGCCTACGGCATCCGCATCGAGAACCTGCAGGTCGTCACCGAGGCCACGCCCGTCCCCGCCGGCGAGAAGCCGATGCACGGGTTCGAGACGCTGACGCTCGCCCCCATCGACCGCAACCTGATCGTGCCCGGCCTCCTCGAGGTCGAGGAGCGCGTCTGGCTCGACGCCTACCACGCGCGTGTGCTGGCGACGCACGCCCCGCACCTGGAGCCGGCGGTGCGCGAGTGGCTGGAGGCGGCCTGCGCGCCTCTATGACGGCGATGTCATCAAGCTGAACGGTACCTGACCAGCGCCGTTCAGCCTGGCCTCAGCCGCCACATGGTTTCTTGCGTTCAACGTCGCCGATCCGGCCTCGTGCAACATGAGGAACTGACCATGAAAAAGGTTCTGCTCACCGTTGTGGCCGCCACGGCCATGGCCACCGCCCTGCCCGCCCTGGCGCAGCCTTACGGCAACGCCTACGGCCACCCCAGCAACCGGGGCCACGACAGCCGCGGCTATGACGACCGCAACTGGGTCCCGATGCAGGCCCGCATCCAGCGGCTCGACGAGCGGATCGACCGCGGCATCGCCAACGGCGCGATCACCCGCGGCGAAGCCCGCCGCCTGCGCATGCAGCTCTTCCAGCTGGTTCGGATGGAGAACGACTTCCGCCGTGACGGCCTGAATCGCTGGGAGCGCCAGGAACTGGATCGCCGCTTCGAGCAGCTGCGGATGCAGATCCGCTACGAGCGTCGCGACGACGACCGCCGCTGGGACGGCGACCGCCGCGACGACCGCCGCCGGTACTAACCGGTAGCCACACGGCAGAGGGCGCGGCTCGCGAGGGCCGCGCCCTCTCGCTATGCGCCCACCAGCGCCAGCCACTCCTCCTCGGTCATCACCTGGATGCCGAGCTCGGCCGCGGTCTTCAGCTTAGAGCCCGCCCCCGGCCCCGCCACGATCAGGTCGGTCTTCTTCGACACAGACCCGGACACCTTCGCGCCCAGCCGCTCGGCCTGCGCCTTCGCCTCGTCCCGCGTCATCCGCTCCAGCGCGCCGGTGAACACCACCGTCTTCCCCGCCACCGCCGTGTCCGTCTTCGGCCGCTCCGCCTCGCGGATGGTCAGCTCGGCCGCCAGCCGGTCGACCACCCCGCGGTTGTGGTCCTCGCCGAAGTAGGCGGCCATCGCCTTGATCACGGCGTCGCCCACCTGGTCCATGGCGTCGAGCTCCTCGACCGCCGCCGCGTCTCCCGCCGCCACGGCGTCCATCGCCGCGCGAAACGCCGCCCAGTCGCCGTAGCCGCGCGCCAGAGTCACCGCCGTCGTCTCGCCCACGTGCCGCACGCCGAGCGCATAGATCACCCGCTCCAGCGCGATCTCCCGCCGCGCCTCGATCCCGCGCACCAGGTTGCGCACCGAGGTCTCGCCGTAGCCTTCGCGGGCGCGCAGCACGTCCAGCTTCGCCTCATCGCGCGCGAACCTGAAGATGTCCGCCGGCTCCGCGATCCAGCCCTCCTCGTAGAAGGCCTGCAGCTGCTTGGCGCCGAGCCCCTCGATGTCGAACGCTCGCCGGCTGACGAAGTGGATCAGGTGCTCGATGCGCTGGAAGGGACACGCGAACTCGCCGGTGCAGCGCCGCACCACCGTTTCCGCGCCGCCGGCCGTCGTCTCCCGCGCCACCGGCGTCTTCAGCG
>DASVVG010000158.1:0-1659 GCA_036386655.1 Caulobacteraceae bacterium
CACCTGCGGCCACCGTGATGGCAGGCTGGCGCAGCACGCCGCGCACGCTTGCGGCATCGAGGCGGCGGATGCGGTGCCGAGCGAGCAGCCTGGCGACGGTTGCCTCGCGCAGCTGCGCTGCCTTGGCCGGGGTCGGCGCCAAGCTCCAGAGCTCGAGGATCCACTCGGCCATGAGGTCATCGGTCAGCTCGAGCAGCTGCGGGTAGTAGCGCCAGAGCTGCTGGCGGACACGGTTGGCCCGGCGCAGGCGCTCTTGCTTTAGCTCCTTGGCGCGACCATTCGCGCAGCTCGATCGCGCCGGGATCGCCGACCTACAGGGGACGGAACAGGTGCGGGTCCGTGCGCAGCCCGGCGGCCGCGACCCGGGCGTCGCGCCGGTCGTCCTTGGCGCCGGCCACGCTGAAGCGGTCGCGCAGCCGGTCGAGCTGCTTCGGGTTGATGGCATGCACGGCGAAGCCGCGGTCCAACAGCACATCCACCACCGGCCCGTGCGGCACCTCGATCGCCACCGCCACGGTGCCGGGGTGGCCAGCCATCGAGACCAGCCAGTCGCACATGGCCACCAGGCCTGCGCCGTCGTGCGCAAAGGCGCGCTCGCCGACGACCGTGCCGCCAGCGTCGAGCAAGCAGACCTGGTGCTTCTCCGATCCCCAATCGACGCCGGCGAACCAGCGTCTTGTCCCGTCCGTCATGGTCCTGGCCCTCCCGTGTCACACGAGCCACCACGACGGCCGGCCGATCCCTGTACTGGCGCTCGGGGGCGCGACTTCCTACTGGGCATCCGTCGTGGCCAACCCGCCAGGGCACATGTCCAAACTTGGTGCTCAGGGCACGAGGGGTCAGGTGGTCGCTCCCAGCGAGCCGGCTCGCCTGATCAGCCTATAACTTGGCCAACCAGACGTCCCGGAGGGTACAGGGTCAGGCTGCGGCGGCCACTTGCGGGAGCGCGTCATTGGCGGCGTGGAAACGCTGCCCGAAGTCGCTGCCGAGCGTGCCATTGTAGACGGCGCAGCGGACCTGGAGCAGCCGATCGGCGCCGCGCCGCGACCAGCGCATCCGCTGCGATTTGCTCATCCGGCGGTTCACCAGGAAGTTGGCCGTGCCCTCGGTCAGCGCCGTGCCGACCCGCTGTCCGGCCCGGTGCCGCTCGCCGTAGTTCACCAGCCAATCGCTCTGGCCGACGAGATAGTCGTTCAGCGCCTGCAGCGCGGTCCACAGCTTGCGTGAGGGCGTGACGGACCTGCGGCCATCCGGCTCGCCCCGGAAGTGGTGCATGACGGCGCGGATTAGGTCGAGACTGAGCCGCGCGTCCTTGGCCTTGCCGTTCCACAGCCGCCAGCCAGGCGCTCGACCTCCTCGACGATCGCCGCCTTCGCGGCCGCGCGCTCCGGACCGTCGGACGACAAGCTGCCGGCAATCTGCGTCAGGTGCTGCAGCCGCATTGCGACGTGAAACCAGTCCAGAATCGGACGCCCAGGAACGCCGGCGTCGAGAAGAATGCGTCGTAGTCCGGGGCAGCCGTCGGTGAACGCCGTCAGCGCCGTGCTCTCGGTGCGCCCGACAGCGTCGAGGCTGTGGCGGATCAGCGCTCCAAGGTCCGTGTCGGTCTTCGCCACGGCGCCGAAAACCTGTCTGCGTCCAGTCGCCGTCTCGACATTG
>DASVVG010000159.1:0-3056 GCA_036386655.1 Caulobacteraceae bacterium
ATTCGCTGATCTCCTGGGGCTCGGTGTTCGCGGGCGCGGTGATCGCTGTCGTGACCGGGGCGATGCTCAACGTGCTCGGCGTCGCGATCGGCGTCACGGCCATGGAACCCGGCGACCCGAGCGGCGCCGGCGCGGGCTCGCTGACGGTCTTCGGCGGCCTGTGGATCGCCATCTCGACGGTCATCGGCCTGCTGGCCGGCGGCTACGTCGCGGCGCGGGCGGCGGCGAACCCCGACCACCACGACGGCGCGCTGCACGGCGCGGCGGTGTGGGCCGTCAGCTTCCTGCTGGCGCTGTTCCTGACCGGCTCCTTCGTGAGCGGCACGGCCATGTCGGCCATTCAGGCGGCGGGCAACGCCGCGGAAGCGGTGCGCAGCCCGGGCGCCGCGGCGAACACCGCCGGCGACACGGCGCGCAACGCCGCGGGCGCGGTGCGCGACGACACCGGCCGCGACACGCCAGCCGAAGCACGTGCGGAAGAGGCTGCCGACCGCGCGGCGGACGCCGCGGCGGGCACCGCCTTCTGGGCCTTCATCACCATGCTGGCGAGCCTGGTCGCGGCGATGATCGGCGGCGGCTTCGGTGCGCGCTCCGACCACGGCCACCGGCCGCGGCGGGACTACGCCGACGTGATCTGAAGCCGAGGCTTCAGGCGTGAGTCATGACGGCCGGCGGGGCGACCCGCCGGCCGTCAGCTTTTCAGGAGCACGACGGCGAACAGCCCGGCGGGATCGGTCCAGACGCGGTCCTGCCGCCAGCCGGCCTCTGCCGCAATTTCGGCGAACCCTTCGACGGTGAACTTGTGCGAGTTCTCCGTGTGGATGGTCTCCCCCTCCTCGAAGTGGAAGACGTGGCCGTCCACCCGCGCCGCCTGCGGGCGAAGGCTGCGCAGGTGCATCTCGATGCGGCGCTCGGCGGCGTTCCAGCGGGCTTCGTGCGCGAAGCCGTCGAGGTCGAAGTCGGCGCCGAGTTCGCGGTTGATGCGCACGAGCAGGTTCCTGTTGAACGCCGCGGTGACGCCCTGCGCGTCGTCGTAAGCCGCGACGAGGACGGCGGGGTCCTTCACCAGGTCCGCCCCCACCAGCATGTAGGCCCCGACGCCCAGCAGCCGCCCGGCGGCCCGGAAGAACGCCACGGCATCCGGGCGGGTGAAGTTGCCGATGGTCGAGCCGGGGAAGAAACCGGTGCGAGGGCGGCCGCGGGCGGCTGCCGGGAGTTCCAGCCCGGCGGTGAAGTCGCCGGCCAGCGGGGCTACGGTCAGCTCGGGATAGGCGCTGCGGAGCTCGCGCGCGGATTCCTCGAGGCGCTCCAGACTGATGTCGACCGGCACGTAGACGCCGATCTGCGGCGCCGCCTCCAGCACCAGCCTCGTCTTCACGCTGGCGCCGCTGCCGAACTCGACGAGGGCGGCGCCGGGCGAGATCTCCTCCGCCAGCCCGGGGGCGGCGGCCCGCAGGATCGAGAGCTCGGTGCGGGTGGGGTAGTATTCCGGCAGGTCGGTGATGGCCTCGAAGAGGCGCGAGCCCTCCTCGTCGTACAGCCACTTGCTCGGCAGCGTCTTCTGCGAGCGCGAGAGGCCTTCGATCACGTCGTGGAAGAACGCAACGCGCTGGCCGCCCGCCGCGCCGAGCTGAGCGGGCTCCCCGCCGCCGTCCCAGGCGAGACGCACGCCGGAGAACTGCCAGCGGTGCCAGGGCTGGAAGAAGTTACGGTAGGTGGCGCGCACGTGGCGTTCGGGCGTGACGCACGAGCCGCCACGTAGAACCGCCTGGTTGATCATGAACTTGCCGTTGTACTCGCCGAGCGCGCCGGCGGCGGGGCGGTAGCCGGGGTACGGCGCGTAAGCGCTCTGGGTCCATTCCCAAACGTCGCCGTAGAGCTGGCGCAGACGTCCGGAGGCGGCCGGGGCGGCGGGCGTCAGCCAGCCGGATTCGCGGAAGTTCCCTTCAACGGGCAGGGCAGCGGCGGCGTGTTCCCACTCCGCCTCGTTTGGCAGGCGGGCGCCGCTCCAGCGGGCGAAGGCGTCGGCTTCGTAGAGGCTCACGTGAGCGACGGGGGCTTGCGGGTCGAGGGGCCGCAGCCCCGCCAGCGTCATCACGCGCCAGCCGCCCTCCCCTTCTTCCCAGTAGAGCGGCGCGGACCAGCCGTTCGCCTGCACGGCGGCCCAGCCGTCCGACAGCCAGAGCTCCGGGCGCCTGTAACCGCCGTCGTCAATGAACGCGACCCATTCGCCGTTGGTGACGAGCCGGTCGGCCAGACGGTAGGGCCGCAGCAGCACCTCGTGGCGGGGACCCTCGTTGTCGAAGGCGAAGCCCGCCGCCGGCTCGTCGCGGCCGATCTCCACCACCCCGCCGGCGAACGCGACCGTCCCCATCGAACCGGGATCCCGGCTCGGGGGCGGCGGCAGGGCGGCGTACGCCGGGCGCGACGGCGCCTGCGCCAGCAGGTGGAGGACGTCGGTGAGGATCAGCTCCTGGTGCTGCTCCTCGTGGGCGAGGCCGAGTTCGATCAGATGCCCGGCGGACCGCTCGAGCGCGGCGCCTTCCGCCAGCACGGCGGCGTCGACGTGGCGCCGCCAGGCGAGGACCCTCTGCACGTCGGGCCGGGTGATCAGGCCGCGCCGATCGCGAGGCCACCGGGCGCCGAGGGCCTCGTAGTAGGAGTTGAAGAGGTGGTCGAACGTCTCGTCGAAGACGCGGTAGGCCTCGACGTGCGGCTTCAGCACGAAGGTCTCGAAGAACCAGGTCGTGTGCGCCAGGTGCCATTTCGTGGGGCTGGCGTCGGGCATCGACTGGACCGTCTGGTCCTCCGGCGAGAGCGGCTCGGCGAGACGCACCGTGGCGTCGCGAACGTCGCGGAACCGGTCAAGGAGACCGAGCCGCGGCGCGGCGGTGGCGCGCCCATCGATCCCGCTCACGCGCTCGTTCATCACCCGTCCAAGTAGGAAGCCGCACGGGCGAGCGGAAGCTCAGCCTTATCAACAAACGTTAAGGCGCGGACCACGTTCCAGTCCGCGAAAGCCGGCAGGAACGGTCACCGGAGCCGGGCGTTCAGCC
>DASVVG010000160.1:0-7509 GCA_036386655.1 Caulobacteraceae bacterium
TAGCCCCTAAGAAGGGCGCCGACCGGGGGCGGACGTCCAACGAGCCGTGCGGAGCGCCTCCTGTCGCTCACACAATCCAACCGCTCGCCTCCGGCTTCGCACCCGGAGGAGGGCGACACGAAGCGCTCCGCAGCCCTCCCAGCCTTCAGCGGCGCCGGAGACGCACGGCGCGTGCGCGCCTACCGACTCGCTCCCGCCGATGCTAGGCAAGGTCCCCTATGGCCGTCGCCGCCTTCCAGCTCGAAGACGTGACCAAGCGATACGGCCGCCAGGACGCCGTGCGCGACCTCACCTTCACCGTCGACCGAGGCCAGATCTGCGGCTTCCTCGGGCCCAACGGCGCCGGCAAGACCACGACCATCCGCATGCTGCTGGGCCTCGTCGCGCCGACGAAAGGCCGCGTCACCGTCCTCGGCTGGAAGGACGTGCGCCGCGCCCGCGACCGCATCGGCTTTCTCCCCGAGGAGCGCGGCCTCTACAAGCGCATGACGCCGCTCGACGCGGTCGTCTTCTTCGGCGGCCTGAAGGGCATGTCGGCCGCCGACGCGCGCCGCCGCGGCCGCGCGATGCTGGAGGCGCAGGGCCTGGGCGAGCACCTGAGGAAGCCGATCAAGTCCCTCTCCAAGGGCATGGCCCAGAAGGTCCAGCTGGTCACCGCCGTGGCGCACGACCCCGACCTGCTGATCCTGGACGAGCCCTTCTCCGGCCTGGACCCCGTCAACCAGCAGACCCTCGAACACATGATCCGCGACCTCGCCGCGCGCGGCTCCACCGTCATGTTCTCCACCCACGTCATGCAGCACGCCGAGCGCCTGTGCGACCGCGTGGTCCTGCTCGCCCGCGGCGAGAAGGTGTTCGACGGCAAGGTGGCCGACGCCAAGGCCTCCGCCCCCCGCGTGCTGCTGCTGGAGGGCGGCCTCTCGCCCGAGGAGGCCGCCTCGCTCCCCGGCGTGCTCCGCGTCGAGCCCGCCCCGCCCATGGAGGCCGGCGGCCCGCCGCGCCTCTCGGCCCTGCTGGCGCCCGGCGCCTCGGTGCAGGAGGCCCTGCGGGCCGTGTTCGCCAACGGCTACGACGTCAACCGCTTCGAGATGCGCGAGCCCAGCCTCCACGACGCCTTCATCGTGCTCACCGGCGATGCGCCGGGCCGAACCGAGGACGCCGCATGAGGCGCCTCTGGATCATCGCGCTGCGCGAATACCTCAGCTACGCCCGCACCGGCGGCTTCTGGCTGTCGCTGGCGCTGATGCCCATGGCCATGGCCGCGGGCGCCTTTCTCCCCGGCATGCTCGACCGCGCCGCGCCGACCCGGAACCTCGCCATCGTGGACCTCACCGGCGGCGGCCTGGACACCCGCGTGCGCGCCCGACTCGACGAGCAGCGCCTCGCCCGCCTCGGCCGGTCGCTGGAGGCCGCCGCGCTGGTCGGCGGCGGTCCCGACGCCGCCGACGCCGTCGAAAAGGCCTTCGAGGAAGGCGGCCCGCCCGCCGCCCGCCGCGAACTCGAGCGCGTCGCCCCGGACGCCCGAGCCGTACGCCCGCCGAGCGTGCCCTTCCGCCTCGTCGAGTCGCCGCCGGGCCTGCCGACGGGGCGTGACCAGCTGAACGCGGCGTTGCGCCCCTACATCGCCGGCGAGCGCACCCTCGACGGCGGCGCGCCCCTCGACGCCGCGGCCGTGCTGCATCGGGGTCCCGACGGCGCCGTGGCCGTCGATCTCTGGAACGCCAACCTCAACGACCCGACCATCGAGGAGGCCGTCCGCACCGCGGTCCGTGAAGAGGTTCGCCGCGAACGCCTGGCGCAGGCCGGCGTCTCGCGCGACGTGCTCCGCCAGGTCGAGGACGTCGCGCCCGCCGTCCGCGTGCTGTCGCCCAAGGCCCAGCAGGGCGGGGAGGTCTCGCTCCGCGACCGGCTCCCCGCGCTGGTCGGCTTCGTGCTGGGCCTGCTGCTCTGGTCGGCCGTCATCACCGGCGCCGGCATCCTCCTCAACAGCGTGATGGAGGAGAAGTCGAACCGGGTGCTCGAGATCCTCGCCGCCTCGGCCACCACCACGGAGATCATGGGCGGCAAGATCCTCGGCGTCGCGGCGCTCACCGCCACCGTCCTAGGCGGCTGGGCCGTGCTGGGTCTGCTCGCCCTCAACATCGGCATGCCCAGCTTCGCCCGCGACCTGAGCGGCGCGATCGTGAGCAACGGCTTCCTCGGCTACTTCGCCCTCTACGCCGTCTTCGGCTACCTGATGTACGCCGCCATCTTCGCGGCCATCGGCGCCTTCTGCGAAACCACCCGGGACGCGCAGGCCATGCTCGGCCCGATCATGATCCTGCTCACCGTGCCCATCCTGTTCATGGGCCTGGCGCTGAAGGAGCCCAACGCCGAGCTGCTGCGCATCCTCTCTTGGGTGCCGCTGTTCACGCCCTTCCTGATGATGGCCCGGGCCGCCGGCGAGCTGCCGTGGTGGGAGATCGTCGGCACGCTGGCGCTGATGGCGATCACCACGGTGCTGGTGGTCCAACTCGCCGGTCGCGCCTTCCACGCAGGCGCCCTTTCCACGTCCAAGCCCTCGCTGAAGGGCATGCTCGGCATGCTGAGGCGCTAGACGCAGAAAAGCCGCGCCCTCGCAGGCGCGGCTTTTCAGGAAACGGAGGAGGGAAGGACCCTAGCGGCCGCCGGGGCCGCCCGGCGTCCGGGGCTTCGGCCCGGGGATCAGGCCTTCGCGCTGGGCGCGCTTACGGGCGAGCTTGCGGGCCCGGCGCACGGCTTCCGCCTTCTGGCGGGCGCGCTTCTCGGACGGCTTCTCGTAGTGCACGTGCCGCTTCATTTCGCGGAACGTCCCTTCGCGCTGCATCTTCTTCTTCAGGGCCTTGAGCGCCTGGTCGACGTTGTTGTCGCGAACGAAAATCTGAACGATGACTAGGCCCTCCTGAGGGACGCCCGCTGAACCGGATTGTGAGAGAAAGGGACGCGAGCGAACGACATCCCTCATCCCGGAGAACAGGGCCCTCCGGACTGAGCCGGGGCGGATACACCAGATTCCGCCCGTTTTCAACGCCCCGTGGTACCCTGAAACGATGAGTTCCGACAGCGATTGGGCCCCCGACGCCGAGCAGAGGGTCCTCGACGAGGCCCTCCGCCTCGCCCCGGAGACCGGCTGGAACGGCCGCCTGGTCGCCCGGGCCGCCGCCGCCGCCGGGCTCTCGAAGGGGGACGCCGAGCTCCTTCTCCCGAACGGCGCCAAGGACCTGGCCGCCCTGGCCACCGCCCGCCACCTCGACCGCGCCTTCTCCCGCCTGGAGGGCGTCGACCCCGTCTCCCTCAAGGTCCGCGAGCGCATCCGCGTCGCCGTGCAGGCGAAGATCGAGGGCACCGTCGACGACGGCCCCGCGCTCCGGAATCTCGCCGGCTTCCTCTGCCTGCCGCAAAACCTGCCGCTGGCCCTCGCGCTGCTCTGGAAGAGCGCCGACGCCATCTGGCGCTGGGCCGGCGACACCGCGGTCGACGAGAACCACTACTCCAAGCGCGCCATCCTCTCGGCGATCCTCGCGACCACGCTCGCCGTGCGTATGACCTCCGGCAAGACGGCCGCCGACGCGCACCTCGACGCGAGGATCGACAACGTCATGGCCTTCGAGCGCTGGAAGGCCGGGCGGACCCGCTGGCACCTCGGACCGGAGATCGCCGTCGCGCTCGCCCGCGTCCGCTACGGCAGGGGCTGAAGCCGCGTGACGTGCCCCATCTTCCGCCCCGGCCGGGCTTCGTCCTTGCCGTAGAGCCACAGCCGCGCCCGCGCGTCGCCCGCGAGCTCCGCCCACCGGTCCGCCTCCTCGCCGATCAGGTTGTCCATCACCGCGCCGGCGAACGGCGCTGTCGGGCCCAGCGGCCATCCTGCCACCGCCCGAATGTGCTGCTCGAACTGATCCACCTCGCAGGCGTCGAGCGTCCAGTGCCCGGTGTTGTGGACCCGAGGCGCGATCTCGTTGACCAGAAGGGAGCCGTCCTCCAGTTCGAACAGCTCCACCCCGATCACGCCGACGTACGCCAGCCCGTCGAGAATGCTGCGGGCGACCCGGCTCGCTTCAGCCGCCGTTGGAGTGTCGACGCGCGAGGGCGCCGTCGTCCGACGCAGAATGCCGCCCTCGTGTACGTTCTCGCCCAAGGGGTAGCTGGCGATCGTGCCGTCCCGCGCTCGAGCGGCGATGACCGAGAGCTCCCGCCGGAACGGTGCCCGCGCCTCCAGGATGGCCGGCTTCCGGCCGATCGCGTCGAACGCCGCCTCCGCCTGCGAGGCGGCGGCGACCCAAACCTGTCCCTTGCCGTCGTAGCCCTCGCGCCGCGACTTCAGGAGCGCCGGCGCTCCCAGCCGCTCCAACGCCGCGACTAGCGTGTCGACGTCGTCCACCGGGGCATAATCGACGGTGCCGACGCCGTGCTCGCGCAGGAAGTCCTTTTCGGAGACGCGGTCCTGCGCGACGGCCAAGGCCCGGGCGCCCGGCGCCGTCTCGGCGCGCAGCTGCTCCAGCTCGCGAACGGCGGCGGCGGGGACGTTCTCGAACTCGTAGGTGATCACGTCGGCCGCGGTGGCGAGTTCCGCGAGCGCGGTTTCGCTGTCGTAGGCGCCGCGGAGGCTTCGCGTCGCCACCTGGCCCGCCGGCGTGTTCTTGTCGGGGCTGAGCACGACGGTCTGGAAGCCGAGTCTGGCCGCCGCCAGCACCAGCATTCGCCCGAGTTGCCCGGCGCCGAGGATGCCGATGGTGGAGCCCGGCGGCAGCGGGAAGGCGGCTCCGCTCAAGCGTCCTCGACCGTTTCTGGGACCGCCTCGGTCTGGCGCGCGCGGTGGTCGGCCACTCGGGCGGCGAGGCCGCTGTCGGAGAGCGCCAGGATCTGGGCGGCGAGCAGGCCGGCGTTCTTGGCCCCCGCGGGTCCCACCGCCAGCGTGCCGACGGGGACCCCCGCGGGCATCTGGACGATGGACAGCAGCGCGTCGAGGCCGGCGAGGGCGGTCGCCTGCACCGGTACGCCCAGCACGGGCAGGTCGGTCATCGAGGCCACCATCCCGGGCAGGTGGGCGGCGCCGCCGGCCCCGGCGATGATCACCTTGAAGCCGGCCTCGCGCGCGCCCCGGGCAAAGGCGAACAGGCGCTCAGGTGTCCTGTGGGCGGAGACCACGCGGCTGTCGTAGCGGACGCCGAGGGCGTCGAGCACCTCGGCCGCGCCCTGCAGCGTCGGCCAGTCGGAGCGGCTCCCCATGACGATGGCGACCGGCGTCGCGCCGTTCATATGACCCGCCCCTCCGGAAAGCGCGGCACGATAGGGACGGCGCTTTGCGTCGGCAAGCGGCGCACATTAACCTGTGCCGTATGGGTTCGACCGCCGAGGCAGCCGCCGCGATCGAGGTCCCCGCCGACTGGGTCGAGCGGGCGGGCGAGCGGCTCGGCCTGAGCGAGGGCGAGCTCACGCCCGCGGTGCGGGCCGCGCTCGCCCACCTGCAGGACGAAGTCGACCGCTTGCAGGGCAAACTCGCCGACGCCGAACTCCTGGCCGACCTGGACCCGCTGACCCCGGTGCTCAACCGCCGGGCCTTTGAGCGGGAGTTGAACCGGGCCATGGCGTCCGCCCGCCGCTACGGCGAGGACCTGAGCCTGGTCTACTTCGACCTCAACGGGTTCAAGGGCGTGAACGACACGTACGGCCATGCGGCCGGCGACGCGGCGCTGAAGCACGTGGCCGACGTGCTCGCCGCCAATGTTCGCGACAGCGACGTTGTGGGCCGCATGGGAGGAGACGAGTTCTCGGTGATCCTCACGCGCGCCGCTCCGGAGAACGCGGCCAAGCGCGCCAGCCAGCTGGCGGCCCTGATCGAGGCCGAGCCGGTGAAGTGGCGGAACCAGTCGTTCTTCCTGTCGACGGCGTGGGGCGTTCGGCCGTTCGACCCCGACAAGGACGCGGCGGCGCTGTTGGCCGAGGCCGACGCCGCCATGTACCTGCGCAAGCGCGCCTAGCCTCAGGCGATGATGTCGGGGGTCAGCTGATCCTCGAGCGCGGAGATCTGGTCCCGCAGCGCGAGCTTCTTCCGCTTCAGCCGGGCGATCAGCAGCTGGTCGGGCAGGGGCGCCTGCTCCAGCGCGTAGATCGACGCGTCGAGGTCGTGGTGCTCCTGGCGCAGCTCTGCGATGCGCTTCTCGACTTCGCGTTCGGGATCTTCGCCGTGGTCGTTCATCGCACCCGCCTGGCGCTGTCATAAGGGAAACCGCCGCGCCGGTTAAAGAGCGGCCAGCAACGGGCCGAAGCGGCCGGGTTCGAGCGCCGCTCCGTAAGCCGACGCGACGGCGCTGAGAAGCTCGGCCTCGTCGCGCGCGGCGGGCTCGGCCGACGCGAGCAGCTCGAGGTTGCGCATGAGCAGCCGCTCCGCTTCGAGCTCGACCGCCTTCACGTGGTCGCGGAAGGCGATGCGTTCGGCGGCGGGGACGCCGTCCATGTCCTGCTTGAGCTCGCGCCGCACCGACCGGAGCGGGGCCGTCGCCGCGGCCTCCCAGCGGCGGGCGAGCGCGGCGGCCTGGCCCACTGCGGCATCGTCGGGGGCGCGGCGCTCGCGCGACGACCAGACGGCCCAGAGCAGGAGCGGCACGTTCTGGCCGTGGGCGTCCTGGAGGATCAGGCAGGCCTCGGCGGCTCCGTCGCGGGCGTAGGCGGCGAGCGCCCAGTCCCAGAGGGCGCTCACGGGATCGCGTCCAGATCCTCGCCCCAGCGGCGGGTCGGGGCCCACGAGAGGCCGAACAGGTCGAGCGCGCGTCCGACGGACTGGTCGACGAGGTCCTCGATGCTGGCGGGCTTTGCGTAGAAGGCGGGCAGGGGAGGGGCGATGATCGCGCCCATCTCCGCGAGCCGGACCATGGTGCGCAGGTGCCCCAGGTGGAACGGCGTCTCGCGGACCATCAGCACCAGGGGGCGGCGCTCCTTGAGCGTGACGTCCGCGGCGCGGGTCAGCAGCGAGGAGGTCACCCCGGTGGCGATCTCGCTCATGGTCCGGACCGAGCAGGGCGCCACGATCATGCCGAGCGTCTTGAACGACCCCGAGGCGATGGAGGCGCCGACGTCGGCCAGCCGGTGGGTCACCGCGGCCTTTGCTGAGAGCTCCTCGGGCGTGACGCCCGTCTCGGAGGCGAGGGTGAGGCCGGCGGCGCGGGTGACCACCAGGTGGCTCTCCACGCCGAGGTCCCGCAGGGCGTCCAGAACACGGACGCCGTAGACCACGCCGCTGGCGCCGGAGACGCCCACCACCAGCCTGGATTGTTCCGTCTCGCCCAACCGCCCTCGCCGCAACTCAATGTGATCTGACAGACCGGGACTTCGGGTGTTCAACTTGTGCGCCAACCGATGGAGGCGCAACACATGGCGATCGACGCTCGGACCCGTGAACTCGACTCCCGTCACCAGCTCCTGGAACGGGCCATCGAGCAAGAACTCCGCAGCCCCTCGTCAGATTCCCTTCGTGTCACGGCCCTGAAGCGACAG
>DASVVG010000161.1:0-8679 GCA_036386655.1 Caulobacteraceae bacterium
TAGCCCCTAAGAAGGGCGCCGACCGGGGGCGGACGTCCAACGAGCCGTGCGGAGCGCCTCCTGTCGCTCACACAATCCAACCGCTCGCCTCCGGCTTCGCACCCGGAGGAGGGCGACACGAAGCGCTCCGCAGCCCTCCCACCTTCGCAGCCGAAAGCGCGAGGACGATGATCCGCGCCCGCGCCTCAGCGGACCAGCAGCTCCAGGGCCTTCGCGAGGTCCGGGTCGCGCCCCCGGCACAGGTCCTCGCGCGTCCAGGTCACCGCCTCGTGCGGCGGCACTGCCTTGTCGCCAACGTTCTCGCCGTCGGCCTTCCAGATCCCCGCCGTCGGCGCCACCAGCACCCACCCGCCGCTCAGCGGAAAACGTTCGCTGCTCAGCAGCACGCCCGCCGTGGGCGCCCCCACCAGCCGCGCCTTGGTCAGGGTCTTCATGTACCAGGCGAAGCCGTCCGCGGCGCTGCCGCTGTCCGGTCCGATCAGCACCACGACGGGTTTGCGATAGGCCTTCGCCCCCAGGTTCTCGCTGTAGAAGGCGGCGCCGCCCTTGTTGTCCTGCAGCGACTTGATCACGGCCTCGGTCGTGTAGGCGCGGTCCACGCGCGGCGCTGCCAGCACGTCGGCCTTGGTCACGGGCCGGCCGAGCGCCGCCAGGTACGGCCGCGCCAGCAGCACCACCGCCGGCTGCACGCCTTCGCTGAAATAGCTGCCCAGCCGCAGCACGCTCATGTTGCCGCCGCTGTTGTCGCGGATGTCGATGACCAGGCCCTGCGTGTCGGCCAGCGCCGCCATCGCCGCGTCCGCGAGCGCGTCGGAGCCGTCGTCGAACCGGTCGGCCTTCAGGTAGCCGATCTTCACGCCCGGCTTCACCGTCACCGACGCCCAGCGGAACGAGGGCTCCGCCGGCGGCCAGAACGCCCGCTCGCGACGCACCTGCACGGTGCGCGCCTTCCCGTCGCAGCCCTCCACCCGCAGGTCGGCCATGGAGCCGAGCGGCCCGGAGGTCGCCGCCGCGTCGGACAGGATGCGCTCGCCGGGATGAAGGCCGACGGCGCGGGCATGGGATCCCTCCGCCGTGCTCCAGATCACCGACTGCCCGCCCACGGTGCGCATCTGCACCGCCGGGCTCGCGTGTCCGGTCACCGCCGCGGAGGCCGCGGGCGCGACCAGGTAGAGGTGCGAGGCCTTCAGCTCGCCGAGCATTTCGCCCGCCAGCCGCCGGAACTCGGCGTCGGTCTTCACGCCCGCGAGCTTCGCCCGGTGCCGCTCGCGCGCAGCCTTCCAGTCCACGCCGTGGAAGTAGGGGTCGTAGAAGTTCTGGTCGACGGTCCTCCAGACCTCGTCGAACAGCGCCGCGTAGCTCGGAGCCGCCGCGGTTTGGGCCGGCGCGGGCGTCGCGCTCAGCAGGAGCGCCGCGCAGGCGCCGATCACGCGTTTCATCAGAAATCCCTCCCGGATGCTTCGTCATCTTCTGCAGGAGACGTTGAAGCGTGGCCATAGAGGCGGCGGCGCGGGTGAAATCTTCGTAACGCCGAAAAGCGAAAGGCCGCCGCGGCGAACCGCGACGGCCTTTCCATCGTCTTCGGAACCGCGATGCGGTCCGCAAGCCAGTCTCTAGGAGGCGGCCTCGCAAGCGAGGGCCAGGCTCACGTCCGAACCACGGTTGAAGCAATGAGACACTGGATCACCTCCTTTCAGCTGTTGAACAGGGACCGCCAATGTAGGCGCCGAATCCCGCCTCCGAAAGGCGCTTCGGCCGCCGGGCGCGGACCCGCGCGCCTGCGGCGGGTTGACGCGGCCGCGCCGCCCCCCGACATCGAGCAGCAGAGATGAACCCGCGACCGCCGCCCCACGAGCACGACCCGCGGCCGCTGTCGGAGGTTCTGCGCGAGCTCGCCGGCCGTTCCGGCGATCCGGAGCTCCGCGTCGGCGAGGTGATCGACACCTTCGACGAGCGCGCCTTCGGCGGCATCCTGATCTTCCTCGGCCTGCTCAGCCTGATCCCGATCCCCGGCGCGACCACGCTCACGGGCATTCCGCTCATCTTCGTCGCCGTGCAGCTGATCATGGGCCGCGAGACCCTGTGGCTGCCGCGCAAGCTGCTCAGGAGCGGCGTGAGCCGCGCCAACTTCTGCGAGGGCCTTCAGCGCTGGCTCCGCTGGATCGAGAAGGCGGAGCGGCTGACGAAGCCGCGGATGCGCTGGGCCACCAGCACGGCCGCCGAGCGGCTCATCGGTCTCGTCTGCCTGGTCATGGCGCTGGTGCTGGTCCTCCCGCTCTGGTTCGGCAACCTGCTGCCGGCGATCGCCGTCATCCTGCTCTCGCTGGCGCTGCTCCAGCGGGACGGGGTTCTGGTGCTGATGGGGTTCGCCGCCGCGATCGGATCCTTCGTGGTGCTCTTCCTGGTCTGGGGCACCGTCGTCGCGGGCGTCGTCGGCACCTGGGAGTGGATCGTCACGCGCTTCTAACCTTGCGGGTTTGTCACTTGCCGAGCGCCGCGGGAACGCTCCACGTTGCCCCCGCTACGAGGGAGCTCCCATGACGATCCACACCCGCCGCGGCCTCATCCTGGGCGCGGGCGCCCTGGCCGGCTGCGCCGCGCTTCCGCGAGCCGCCGCCGTTCCGCCGGGCCCGCTGCCGGCCTGGACCAAGCTCTCGACCGAGCCCTTCCGGGGCAAGCAGGACGACGTCTTCATGCTGCCTTCGGGCGTCGGCTGGTACGGCAACGGCACGGGCAAGCTCTACAAGACGGTCGACGGCGGCGCCTCGTGGACGAAGGTCTGGGACAAGCCCGGCGTCTACATCCGAGCGCTGGGCTTCCAGGACGAGAACGTCGGCTACCTCGGCAACATCGCCGGCTACTACCCGACCGCCACCGACAAGACCTCGCTCTACCTGACGCAGGACGGCGGCATGACCTGGACGCCCGCGCCCGCGCCGAAGGGGCCCGAGCTGCAGGGCGTCTGCGCTATCGACGTGCTGCCGGGGCGGGGAGGGGGCGTCCGCGTCGGCGGCCGCGTCGGCGGCCCGGCCATCCTCGCGAGCTCCCGCGACGGCGGCCGGACGTGGGCCTCGCAGGACCTCTCCGACCTGACGAAGATGATCCTCGACGTGAAGTTCGTGGACGCGCGCACCGGCTTCATCTGCGGCGCTTCCGACGCCGACAGCCGCAAGTCCAACCCCGTCATCCTGAAGACGTCCGACGGCGGGGCCACCTGGCGGCAGGTCTGGCGCGGCGACCGCCTCTTCGAGATCACCTGGAAGACCGCCTGGCCGACGAAACGGACCGGCTACGTCACCATCCAGAACTACAATCCCGACACCAAGGTCTCGCAGCGCTACGTCGCCAAGAGCGTTGACGGCGGCGAGACCTGGGCCGAGCTGCCGGTCATCGACAGCCACCCGTTCCGCGAGTTCGGGATCGGGTTCGTGGACGAGAACCGCGGCTGGATCGGCGGCACGACCACCGGCGTGGAGACGCTCGACGGCGGCGTCACCTGGCGGCCGGTCGAGCTCGGCAAGGCGGTCAACAAGATCCGCGTGCTGAAGGGCCGGCGCGGGCTCGAGGCCTACGCCATCGGCACGGACCTGCACAAATGGGAGGCGGCCGCTAAGGCCTAGGCGTTCAGCACGCCCTGTTCGGCCAGGAACGGCTTCAGCTCGCCGGTCTGGAACATCTCCCGCACGATGTCGGAGCCGCCCACGAACTCGCCCTTCACGTAGAGCTGCGGGATGGTCGGCCAGTCGGTGAAGCTCTTGATCTCCTGCCGGATGCCTTCGTCCGACAGCACGTCCACGCCCACGAACGGCACGTCGAGGTGGTCGAGGATCTGCACCACGACCGCGGAGAAGCCGCAGCGCGGCTGGTCGGGGGTGCCCTTCATGAACAGCACCACCGGATTCTGGCTCACGGTGTTGGCGATGAAGTCGCGAGCGGGGCTCACGGGCGCGTCGGTCACGGGCAGGCCTCCAGGCAGGGGTCTCAGCTAGGCCCGCCGCGCGCCGCCTTCAAGCTGCTCGGCCGAGAACCGCGCCATCTCCACCTGCGCCGACAGCCCCGCCGGCATCTCCCGGTCGGCGACCGAGGCCAGGGCCTCGAGGTGCTCGATCGACTGCGCCTCCACCATCACGGTGGCGATCTTCACGTCGGTGAGCGCGTAGGCGAGGCAGATCTCCTCGGACGTCCACTTCGGCGTCCGGTCGAGGAAGGCGTAGGTGCCCGCGCCCTCGAGCGGGTTCGCCGGCGACTTCTGGAAGGCACGGCCGAGCAGCCCTTTCGGGGCCGCCTCGCTCCGCCCCCGGAACTGCTCCGGCCAAGGGTCGTAGGACACGACCGTCATGTCCCGCTTCTGCGCCTCGATCAGCCGCCGCCGCTCGCGCCAGCCCGATCCGAGGTTGAACGGGATCGTCAGCAGGTCGAACGCGCCGGCCGAGATGTACGCGTCGATGGCCTCGTCCACACCCGCCACGCCGATCATCTTGCAGCGGCCCGACGAGCGGGCCTGCTTCATCGTCGCCAGCGCCTGCGGCGACAGCTCGTCGCCCGCGGGGTCGTCCAGCACGATCACGTCGAACTGCTGCAGGCCGGTCCGGTGAAGCGCGTCGGTGATCTGCCGCGCGAGCCCCTCGGCGCTGAAGTTTCGCACCATCCCGCCGCCGACGCGCAGCGCCAGCACCAGCAGATTGCGGTCCACCGGCGCGACGGCTTCGCCGACGCCGTACAGGACTTCCGGCTCGTTCGCCGGGAACTCGATGTAGTTGACGCCCTGCTCGAGCGCGGCGTGGACCAGCGCGATGCACGCCTCGGCGGCCATGCCGGAATTCTGCGGAATGCGCAGCGCGACCGCCGAAACCACCGAACCCGCACCGCCGAAAGGCCGGTACCGCACGGTTCAGCCCTGCTCCGCCGGAGCGGACGTCTCGAGCGCCAGCGCGTGCAGCTCGCCGCCCATCTTCCCCTTGAGCGCCGCGTAGACTAGCTGGTGCTGCCGCACCCGCGGCAGCCCGCGGAAGGCGGCGGTGGTCACCCGCGCCCGGTAATGGTCGCCGTCTCCCGCGAGGTCCTGGATCACGATCTCCGCGTCCGGGAACGCCTCGAGCAGGTGCGCGCGAATCTCGTCGGCGGACATGGGCATGGCCGATGAGCTTTGCCGTCCCGGTCGTTAACATCGCGCTTACGATGATCGCGGCTGCGGCCCCTTCGGGGCCCGCGCGCCTAGGCCGCCGCGCCCATGTACGCGGGCAGCCAGCCCTCGTGCGCCGCCCGCAGCCGCTCCAGCGGCAGGCTGAACAGCCCCTCGACCGCTACCGCGTCGCCGCCCGCGCCTCCGACCACGGCGGCGGGCACTCCCGCGGCCTGCGCGAGCTTCGGGAGGTCCACCCCGGGTCCGACCGCGAGCAGGTACCGGCCCTGGTCCTCCCCGAAGAGAAGCGCGTGCACGCCGCCGGACGGCAGGTGTAGCGTCAGACCGACGCCGGAGGCGAGCGCCATCTCGGCCGCCGCGCAGATCAGGCCGCCGTCCGAAAGGTCATGGCAGACCCTGACTTGGCCGGACCGGATCAGCTCGCGGACGAAGTCGCCGTTGCGCCGCTCCACGGCGAGGTCGACCGGCGGCGGGGCACCGTCCTCGCGATCGTGCAACTCGCGCAGATACAGGCTGGCTCCCAGCTCCCCCGCGGTGTCGCCGATGAGCACCAGCACCTGCCCGTCCCTCAGGCCCCCGTAGTCGGCGCGGCGGGCGTAGTCGGGGATCAGCCCGACCGCGCCGACGGTCGGCGTCGGCGGGATCGCCGCTCCGGCGGTCTCATTGTAGAGGCTGACGTTCCCGCTCACGACCGGGAAATCGAGCGCCCGGCAGGCCTCCGCCATCCCGTCGATCGCGCCCACGATCTGTCCCATGATCTCCGGCCGCTCCGGGTTGCCGAAGTTCAGGTTGTCGGTGATCGCGATCGGGTCCGCCCCCACCGCGGTGAGATTGCGCCAGGCCTCGGCGACCGCCTGCTTGCCGCCTTCGTACGGGTCCGCCGAAACGTAGCGGGGGTTCACGTCCGACGTCATCGCCAGCGCCTTGCGAGAGCCGTGCACCCGCACGATCGCCGCGTCCGCCCCGGTGGCGCTGTCCTCCAGTGTGTCGGCCATGACGTGCCGGTCGTACTGCTCCCAGATCCAACGCTTGGACGCCATGTCGGGGCTTCCCATCAGCCGCAGCACCGCCTCCGCGTAATCGGCCGGGGAAGGGACCTCGCTCGGATGCAGCCGCGGCCGCGGTTCCGGCTTCACGTATGGCCGGTCGTAGAGCGGCGCGTCTTCCGAAAGCGGGTCCAGCGGGATGTCGCAAACAACCTCGCCGCCGTGCCGCAGCACGATCCGTCCCGTTTCGGTGGTCCAGCCGATGGTGGCGGCGTCCAGGCCCCACTTCTCGAAGATGCGGCGACCCTCGTCCTCGCGGCCGGGCTTCAGGATGGCCAGCATCCGCTCCTGGCTTTCCGACAGCATCATCTCGTAGGCGCTCATGCCGGCTTCGCGCTGCGGCACCGCATCGAGGTCGAGCTCGATCCCGAGGCCGCCCTTTCCCGCCATCTCCACGGACGACGAGGTCAGCCCCGCCGCGCCCATGTCCTGGATCGCGGCCACAGCCCCGGTCGCCATCAGCTCCAGCGTCGCCTCGATCAGCAGCTTTTCGGCGAAGGGATCGCCCACCTGCACGGTCGGCCGCTTCTCCTCCGAGCCTTCGTCGAACTCCGCCGACGCCATGGTTGCGCCGTGGATGCCGTCGCGCCCGGTCTTGGACCCGAAATAGACCACCGGCAGTCTGGGCTCCGGCGCCGCGGAGTAGAAGATCTTGTCCGCGTCCGCGAGGCCCACGCACATGGCGTTGACCAGGATGTTGCCGTTGTAGCCCGGGTGGAACTGCGTCTCGCCGCCCACGGTCGGTACGCCCACGCAGTTGCCGTACCCGCCGATCCCCGACACCACGCCCGAGAGCAGCCGCTTCGTCTTCGGGTGCTCCGGATCGCCGAAGCGCAGCGCGTTCAGCAGCGCGATCGGCCGCGCCCCCATCGTGAACACGTCGCGCATGATGCCGCCGACCCCCGTCGCTGCGCCTTGGTACGGGTCGATGAAGCTCGGGTGGTTGTGGCTCTCCATCTTGAACACGGCGGCCTGGCCGTCGCCGATGTCCACGACGCCGGCGTTCTCGCCCGGACCCTGGATCACCCGCGGCCCGGTCACCGGGAACTTCCGCAGGTGCTTGCGGCTCGATTTGTAGGAGCAGTGCTCGCTCCACATCACGGAGAAGACGCCCAGCTCCACCACGTTCGGTTCGCGCCCGATCCGCTCGAGGATCAGCGCGTACTCGTCGGGTTTGAGCCCGAACTCGGCGGCGAGTTCCGCGGTCGGTTTGGCGGGGGCGTTCATGGCCCGCGGGTTAGCGGAGATTCCGGAGCCGGGGAACAGCCCGGCGTCTCGCCCGCTTCTCTAGGGAGGACGGGAGAGGCCCTCATGGACCAGGACGGACCTGCATCGAACGACCCCGAACGCGCCATCGACGCCGCGGGCGGCGGCATGGGCGACGGAAGCGACCCGGCGAGCTCGAGCACCGAACAGCCGGGCCCCGGACTCCAGAAGGAGCTGAAGGAGGGCGCGCTCGGCCAGGCGCTGGCCAGCGTGGCGGGCCAGCCGGGCCTCGCCCAACCCACCGACGAGAGCAAAGCGGAAGCCGGCGGCGAGACGCCGGCGAAGGAGTGAACCATGCCTGAGAACCAGTCCCAGCCGCGCACGGGCGGCCTGCACAATCCGCAGGGCGGACCGCAGGTCGGCGACCAGCCTCCGGCGGAGCGCGGCTCCTTCGACCGCTCTTCGGACACAGAGGCCGCACACCAGCCCAACGAGGGCCCCGCGATCCGGGGCGACGACGCCGCGGGGGGGCCGCGCGACCAGCTCGCCACCAACGACTTTCAGGGGGGCCGGCTCACGCGGGACGACGTGGTGGAGCGCGCCAACCAGGCCGGCCGCGAGGTGAACCTCGGCAACGCGGGGCTCACCTCGGGGCTCGACCCGCACGCCCCCATGGGCACCGACGTGCACACCGCCGGCGCCCGCGCCGCGGACGCCTTGCCGGACGAGGTGGTGATGACTCCGGCGAGCGAACTCACCCGCGCGCAGGGCGGAACTCGGGAAGACTGAAGGAGAGACGACGATGGGCGAAATCCGCAAAGACGAACGCGCCGACGCGAACCAGGTCGGCGGAGCCTTCGGCAACGACGAGGGCGGGCCGGCCACGCGCATGCCCAACGAGGCGCAGATCGGCGGGCAGGGTCCTCAGTCGATCCGCTCGGTGGCCGAGCGCGCCGACCAGGAGACCCCGGGCACGGGCCAGAGCGGCCCCGGCGAAGGCGAGGGGCGTAGCCCCCTGAGCGATCGTGCCTCCGGTGACTGACCTTCCTTCGGACGATCCCGACGGCGGCGACGGCATTGCCGCCGATGATGCGGGCGGCACTGCTCTGGGCCGGCACGTCGGAGAGACCGCGGGCGGTCAGGAGTCCTTCGGAGTCGGCTCGGAAGGTCCCGCCGGCGCGGAAGAGAACGCCGGCCCTTCGGACATCGCCGCCGACGACGGGGGGGCCACCGCCGGGCTGCTTCGGCGGCCGGAACACGGCGGCGACTGACGGGTTGCCTCTA
>DASVVG010000162.1:0-7588 GCA_036386655.1 Caulobacteraceae bacterium
GCTTGGGGGCGCGCGCGGCCGCCGCTTCATCCCGCGGCCAGCGCGGCCGCGCCGGCGCGTCCAGCTCGTCCACCAGGCCCGCCGCCAGCCGCTCCGCGCCGGCCAGCGCGATCATGGCGGCGTTGTCCGTGCAGTAGGCGAGGGGCGGCGCCAGGAAGGCGAAACCTTGCGCGTCCGCCGTGTCCCGCAGCCGCCGGCGCACCTCGCCGTTGGCGGCCACGCCGCCGGCCACGACGAACAGCCGACCGAGCGCACCATGATCGGCCGCGTAGCGGCGCATCGCCTTGGCCGTGCGATCGGCGAGCTGGCGGGCGATGGCGCCCTGCACGGCGGCGGCGAGGTCCGCGCGCGCCCGGTCGTCGCCCACGGCCTCGGCGAGTCGCGCCGCGGCGGTCTTCAGCCCCGAAAAGGAAAAGTCGCAGCTGTCGCGGCCGGTGAACGGCACCGGCAGCGGGAACCGCGAGGCGTCCCCGCTCTCGGCCAGGCGCTCCAGCGCCGGACCGCCCGGGTAGCCGAGCCCGAGCGCCTTGGCCGTCTTGTCGAAGGCCTCGCCGGCCGCGTCGTCGATGGTCGAACCGAGGCGTGTGAAGGCGCCCACGCCCTCGACGCTCAGCAGTTGGCAATGCCCGCCCGAGACGAGCAGCAGCAGGAACGGGTACGGCGCCTCCGCGCCCAGCCGCGCGGAGACGGCATGGCCTTCGAGGTGGTTCACCGCCAGCAGCGGTAGCCCGGTTGCGAGGGCGATCCCCTTGGCGGCCGACAGCCCCACCATCACTCCGCCGACGAGTCCGGGCCCCGCCGTCGCGGCCACCCCGTCCAGTTCGGAGAAGGCCACGCCTGCCTCGCGCATCGCGGTGTCGGTGATCTCGTCGATGACCTCGACGTGGGCTCGCGCCGCGATCTCCGGCACCACGCCGCCGTAGGGCGCGTGGCGCTCAAACTGGGTGGAGATGACGGACGACAGCACGGTCGCGGCGCCGTCGGCGTCGCGGCGCACCACCGCGGCGGCGGTCTCGTCGCAGCTCGTCTCGAGACCCAGGACGGTGAGGGGACGGGCGGGCACGGCGGCGACATATACCCATCGAAGCTTCGCCGGGAAGGGCGCTCGCCCCCTTGACGAACGGCCGTGCTTCCGCCGACGCACGGCCATGGAGACGGACGTCCTGATCGTCGGCGGCGGCCACAACGGCTTGGTCTGCGCTGCCTACCTCGCGGGCGCGGGGCTGAAGGTGACCGTGCTGGAGCGCCGCGGCGTCGTCGGCGGCGCGGCAGTGACCGAAGAATTCCACCCCGGCTTCCGCAACTCGGTCGCGAGCTACACCGTCAGCCTGCTGAACCCGCGCGTGATCGCGGACCTCGACCTGCACGCGCACGGGCTTCGCATCGTCGAGCGGCACGTCTCCAACTTCCTGCCCCTGAACGACCGCGAGCACCTGATCGTCAGCGAAGGCCGCACCAAAGCCGAGGTGGCGAAGTTCTCCGCGCGCGACGCCGAGATGCTCGACGCCTACGCGGCGCGCCTGGACGCGGTGGCCGACGTGCTGCGCGACCTGGTGCTGAAGACGCCGCCCAACATGGTCGAGGGGAACTGGCGAACGGCGCTGCCCGAGCTGCTGAAGTCCGCCGCCGTAGGTCGGCGGCTGGCCGAGCTCGACACCACGGCGCGGCGCGACCTGCTGGCGCTGTTCTCGCAGTCGGCGGGCGACTACCTCGACGGCTGGTTCGAGGGCGATCCGATCAAGGCGGCGTACGGGTTCGACGGCGTGGTCGGAAACTACGCCAGCCCCTACACGCCGGGCTCCGCGTACGTGCTGCTGCACCACGTCTTCGGCGAGGTGAACGGCCGCCGGGGGGCCTGGGGCCACGCCATCGGCGGCATGGGCGCGATCACCCAGGCCATGGCGAGGTCCGCCGCGTCACGCGGCACGGACATTCGAACGAACGCTGCTGTTCGCGAACTGCTGGTGGAGAAGGGCCGGGCCACCGGCGCCGTGCTGGAGGGCGGAGAGGTGCTGCGCGCCCGGGCGGTCGTCTCCAACCTGCACCCGCAGCTCACCTTCCTGAAGCTGCTCGACGGCGGCGTGCTGCCGCCCGATTTCCGCGAGCGCATGCGGCGTTATCGATCCGGCTCCGGCACCTTCCGCATGAACGTGGCCCTATCCGAACTCCCGCGGTTCAGCAGCCTTCCCGAGCCGGGCGACCATCTCACCGCCGGGATCATCATGGCGCCCAGCCTCGCCTACATGGACCGGGCGTACATGGACGCGCGCACGCACGGCTGGTCGAAGCAGCCGATCGTCGAGATGCTGATCCCATCGACGCTCGACGACAGCCTCGCGCCGGCGGGCCGGCACGTGGCCAGCCTGTTCTGCCAGCACGTGGCGCCGGAGCTGCCTGACGCCCGCTCGTGGGACGACCACCGCGACGAGGTCGCCGACCTGATGATTGACACCGTCGACGGCTACGCACCGGGGTTCAGGGCGTCGGTCGTGGGCCGACAGGCGCTGACGCCGCTCGACCTAGAACGCACCTTCGGCCTCGTCGGCGGCGACATTTTCCACGGCGCGCTGAGCCTGGACCAGATGTTCTCCGCCCGACCGGCGCTGGGCCACGGCGACTACCGGTCCCCGGTGCCGGGGCTCTACATGTGCGGGTCGGGAACCCATCCCGGCGGCGGCGTCACCGGCGCGCCCGGCCACAACGCCGCGCGCGAGATCCTGCGCGACTTCAAGCGGGGGCGGCTGCGGCGCGCCTGATCAGGAGCGGTAGGCCTTCACCCGCGCGACCGAGCTCATCTTCTTGCGCAGCTCTTCGCTGGAGAACGGCTTCTTGATGTAGCCGCTCACGCCGCCGTCCTTGGCCGCCAGCACCGACGACGGGTCCGCGGTGCCGGTGACCATGATGAAGGGCAGGTCCTTGTGCGTCTTGCGGACCTCCCGGAGCAGCTCGAGCCCGCTCATCTCCGGCATGCTCCAGTCGCACAGGACCACGTCGACGAGGTCCTGACGCTCCTTGAGCAGCTCGAGCGCCCCGGCCGCCTCGGCCGCGGTGAACACGGACTGCACGCCCATGCTCTTCAGCATGTCCTTGATGAGGTTCAGCGCGTTGGCCTGGTCGTCGACTACGAGCACCTGGAGCTCCGCGAGCGAGGGAGCCTTCAGCGGGACAAAGGGAGCGGGGGCGGTCATGCGGCGACCTCCTCTGGGTTCGAGGGCTGCGGGGCCAGGGCGCGGGCGACGGCGCGCGCCAGATCGGCCGGCTTGAAGGGCTTGGGCAGGAAGATCGCGCCTGCGGGGATGCTCACGCTCTTGAGCGCCCCGCGGGTCGGGTAGCCGGACATGAACACCACCGGCAGCTCGGGCCGGCTCTCGCGCAGGATGGCGGCGAGTTCGAAACCGCCCAGCGCCGGCATCACCACGTCCGTCAGCACGAGATCGACCGGCTGCTCGCCTTCGATCTCCAGCGCCTCGAGGCCGTTGGATGCGGCCAGCACCTGATAGCCGAGCTCCTCCAGCGTGCATCTCGCCAACCGCAGGAGCTGGTCGTCGTCCTCGACGAGCAGGATGGTCTCGCCGCGGCCGCGCAGCGCCGGCTCCACGTCGGTTACGTCCGCGGCAGGCTGCTGATCGCTGAGCGGCAGGAACACGCGGAAGGTGGAGCCCGTGCCCAGCTCCGTTTCAGCCGTGACCCCGCCGCCGCTCTGCTGCGCGAAGCCGTAGACCATCGGCAGGCCCAGGCCCGTGCCCTTGCCCTGCTCCTTGGTGGTGAAGAACGGGTCGAAGATGTGGGTGAGCGCGACCGGATCGATGCCGCTTCCCGTGTCCGTGACGGAGACCTCGGCGTAGGCGCCGGGCGTCGGCACGCCGTCGGCGACTTCGGCGCGGCGCAGGCCGATGGTGACCGTGCCGCCCTCCGGCATGGCGTCCCGTGCGTTGATGGCGAGGTTGACGATCGCCTGCGCGAGTTCGGTCGGGTCGGTGTCGACGCAGAGGCCGGCCGCTTCCGGCGCGACTTCCAGCACGAGTCGGATGCGCGCGCCGAGCAGCGGGCGTAGCAGCGCCTCCACCTCCGACAGCGCCTCGCGCACCCGGACGATCCGGCGGTCCACGATCTGCCGCCGGCTGAACACCAGCAGCTGCTTGATCAGGCTCTCGGCCCGGTCGCACGCGCGGAGCACCTCGCTGAGCGCCTCGGTCACGGCGGCCGCGTCGCCCGCCGAGCGCAGCGCGATGCGGGCATAGCCGTCGACGACCAGCAGCAGGTTGTTGAAGTCGTGCGCGACGCCGCCGGCGAGGTGGCCGATGGCCTCCATCTTCTGCGAAGCGCGGAGGCGGCCTTCGACCTCGCGCACCTCGTCCTCGGCGCGCTTGCGGCCGATCTGCGTCTGCGCACGGGCCAGCGCGACGGGGAAGTCGACGGGCTTGGTGATGTAGTCGTTGGCGCCGGCGGTCAGCGCCTCCACCACGTCCTCGCTCTCGGTGCGGGCGGTGACCATGATTACCGGGAGGGCCACCGGCGAGTGCTCGGCGCGGATTCGGCGCAGCACCTCCAGCCCGTCGATGTCGGGCATCATCACGTCGAGCAGGACGAGGTCGAGCCGTTCGCGCCCGATCAGCTCCAGCGCCTCGCGGCCGCCTTCGGCCTCCAGCGTCTGGAAACCGCGGCCGGTGAACAGGCGGGCCAGAATCTCGCGGTTGGCGGCCACGTCGTCGACGATCAGCAGTCGCGGCGGCGGGGCGGGATCGCGCGGGCTCTCGGGGGACATGGGACGCTCACCAGCCCGCAGGGCGCGGGCGCCCTCAGGGTAGGCGGACGTGCTTAACCGCAGGTGGACGCTTCCGGCCCGCTCCTGTAGGGCGCGGCCATGCCCACGGTCCGCATCGGCTCGCGCGCTTCCCGGCTGGCGCAGACGCAGTCGCGCCAGATGCAGGCCCGCATCGCCGCCGCCCTCGGCGCGTCGCCGGAGGAGGCGGACCGCGTCGCCCCGATCGTGCTGATCACCACCAGCGGCGACCAGATCCAGGATCGCCGGCTGCTGGAGCTCGGCGGCAAGGGCCTGTTCACCAAGGAGATCGAGGAGGCGCTGCTCGACGGCCGGATCGACTGCGCGGTGCACTCCTACAAGGACGTGCCCGCCGAGGCCGTGCCCGGTCTGGTGATCGCGGCCACCCCGCAACGCGAGGACCCGCGCGATGCCTTTGTCAGCCCGCTGCACGCGCGGTTCGATGCGCTGCCGCAGGGCGCGCGGCTCGGCACCGCCAGCCTCCGGCGCCACACGCAGGCGCTGTTCCGCCGGCCCGACCTGCGCGTGGAGATGATGCGCGGCAACGTCGACACCCGGCTCGCCAAGCTGGAGCGCGGCGAAGCGGACGCCATCGTCCTCGCGCACGCGGGCCTGAGGCGGCTCGGCTTGGACGGCGTGGTCCGGGAGCTGATCGACCCGGTCGCCTCGCCGCCCGCGCCGGGACAGGGCGCCCTCGCCATCCAGACGCGGCTGGAGGACGCCGGCGCGGACTGGGTGCAGGCGCTGCATCACGCCCATACCGCCGTCACCGTCGCCGCCGAGCGGGGCGCGCTGGTGGCGCTGGAGGGGTCGTGCCGCACGGCCATCGGCGCGCACGCTCGTTACGAGGGAGGGGTGCTGAGCCTGGTGGTCGAGGCGCTGGCGCCGGACGGCTCCGCCCGCTGGCGGCGCGAGCACGTCGTGGACCTCGTCGGCGAGCCCGACCCGGAGAGCACCGCCGCCGCCCTCGGCCTATCCCTGGGCCAGCAGATCCGCGACGAGGCCGGCGACCGGATCGTCCTGCCGCCCGCCTGAATGGTCGCCGCCGCGCCCCACGTCTGGGTCACGCGCGCCGAACCCGGAGCCGCCGCGACCGCCGCTCGCCTGCACGAGCGCGGTTGGACCCCGCTGGTCGCTCCGCTGCTGGCGGTGCGCCGCCTGAACGCGCCGCTGGAACTGGAAGGGGTGGGCGCGGTGGCCTTCACCAGCGCCAACGCAGTGTCGGCCGCTCCGCCCGAGCTCGCCGCCGCCGATCTTCCCGTGTTCGCCGTGGGCGACGCCACAGCCGCCGCCGCTCGCGAGGCCGGCTTCAGTCGGGTGGAGTCGGCCCGCGGAGACGCGACCGCGCTGGCGGCGCTCGTGCGGCGGCGACGGCCGGATTTCGCGGGCGATGTGCTCCATCCCCGCGCCAGCGAACCCACCGTCGATCTGGCCGAGCTGCTCGGGGGCGAGGTGAGGGTGCGGCCGCTGGTCGTCTATGAGACGGTCGCCGTGCCGCTCCCCGCCGAAGCGGCCGAGACGTGGAGCGGGCTCGCCGCCGTCCTGCTGCACTCGCCGAAGGCCGCGCGCGCGCTCACTGCGCAGACCCGCGGCTGGCCGGAAGGACCCGCAGTCCTCTGCCTCTCCGCCGCCGTCGCCGGAGCGCTCGCGGGCTCCGGCCCGCGCGTGTTCGTCGCGGACCGGCCCGACGAGACGGCGCTGTTGAATCTGCTGGACGTGCGTGGGCGCCGAGGCGACGGTAGAACCGAGCCATGACCGCCGATCCGATCGCGCCCTCCGTGTCCCGATCCTCTTCTGAAGGCCGCCGCCGCGGTGGGCGTTGGGTGTGGGGCCTGCTGATCTTCGGCCTGGTCTGCCTCGCCGCCGGCTGGTGGCTCGGCCGCGAGGGTTCGCAGGTCTGGGGCAGTCGCGAGAAGGCGACCGCCCGCCCCTTGGCGCGGCCCGCCGCTGCCGCCCCCGCCGCCGTGGCCTCGGCGCCGCTGTCTGGTCCGGTGATCACCGCCGACGCATTGGGGGAAGACGGCTCCGGTCTGGCCGCGCGCATTTCCCGGCTAGAGGCGGATCAGGCGCGCACGGCCCGCGCCGCCGTCGCCGGGCTCGCGGCCGCGTCCCTGAGCGAAGCCGCGCAGAGCCCGGCCGGCTTCGCCGACGCCCTAGCCGCCGCCGAACGCGTGCTGCCCGCCTCCCCCGACCTCGCCGCGCTGCGCCGTCTGGCCCCCGCCGGAGCGCCCACCCGCGCGGCGCTGGTGGCCAGCTACCCGGAAGCCGCCGCCCGCGCCGCCGCAGCCGCCCGCGCTCCTTCGGAGGAGCCCGGACTGCTGTCCTCGGTCTCGCGCGCGCTCGCCCGGCTCGTCTCGGTCCGGCGCACGGGCGAGGTCTCGGGCTCCGGGCCGGACGCCCTGCTGGCCCGCGCCGAGGCCCGGCTCGAGGCCGGCGACTTCGATGGCGCGCTCGATCAGCTGGCGTCGCTGCCGGGCCCGGCGCGCGACGCCATGGCGGGTTGGCTGAACCGCGCGGACCGCCGCGCCGCCATCGACCGGCATGTCGCCGCCGTCCGCACGCGCGCCCTGCAGGACCTCGCCCTCGTCGCCGGTCAACCGGCCCCGGCGCCCCCGGCATGATCCGCGCGCTGGTCCTCATCCTCATCGTCGCCGTGCTGGCGGCGGCGGCCTACGCCGCGGCCTCCGGCGACCCCGGCCGCGCCAGCCTCGTCTGGCTCGGCTGGCGGGTGGACACCAGCGCGCTCGCCGCCCTCGTGCTCATCGCCGCGACGGCGCTGGCCTTCACCCTGCTGTCGCGATTCCT
>DASVVG010000163.1:0-3363 GCA_036386655.1 Caulobacteraceae bacterium
CGGATCGCCAGACAGCGCCACTGGCGACGGTGACAGCAACTCCCGCCGGACGAAAGGACGCAGCCACCCCGGTCGCAACTCCCCCTCGGGCAACAGGGTAAGCCCCAATCGTCCCACCGCGAGGTGGAAGCCCGACCGCAAGGAAGGGTGATGGCGAAGGGGGTAGAGGAGAGCCGGAGGAAGTGGCCTTCCCCCGCTTTCACGGACAGTGTTACGCGGCTGAAGCAGCCGCTTGGAATCTCGCTATCGCCTGCTCGGGGGTGAGATAGCCCAACGCAGAATGAAGGCGGCGCTTGTTGTACCAGCCTTCCACGTACTGGAACACGTCGGCGCGGGCCTCATCGCGCGTCAAGTAGTCGCGTTGCTCGACGAGCTCGCCCTTCAGCGTGGCGTAGAAGCTCTCCATCGGCGCGTTGTCCCAGCAATCACCCTTGCGGCTCATCGAGCACAGCATGCCGTGCTGCTGCAGCCGCTTGCGGTACTCATGGGCAGCATATTGCACGCCGCGGTCCGAGTGGTGGGTGAGGCCAGGGGCAGGACGTTGGCGAGCGATGGCCATGTCGAGCGCGGCCAGCGCGAGTTCGTGGCCGAGGTGCTCGGCCATAGCCCAACCAACCACTTGGCGCGAGTACAGATCGAGTACCACGGCCAGGTACAGCCAGCCCTCGCGGGTAGGGATGTAGGTCAAATCGGCCAGCCAGACCCGATTGGGCGCGTCCGCCGTGAAGTCGCGCCCGAGCAGGTTCGGCGCCACGGGATAGGCATGCGTGCTGTCGGTGGTGCGGCGGAACCGGCGCTTGCGGCGCGCCGATAGGCCCATGCCGCGCATCAGGCGCGCAACACGCTTACGGCCGACCCGCCGACCATGCGCGCGCAAGGCAGCGTGCACGCGCGGGCTGCCGTAGCGCCCGCGACTGTCCTCGTGCGCGCTGCGGATCTCGGCTGCCACGGCGCGGTCCTCGACCGCTCGCGCGCTTTCCGGCCGGCTGGCCCAGGCGTAGTAGCCGCTGCGGCTCACCTCCAGCACCTCGCACATGACCTCGATGGGGTAGTCGGCGACGTGGTCACGGATGAAGCCATAGCTCATCTCCGGCCCGTCGCCTGGCCGAAGATGAGCGCCGCCTGTTTTAAGATGTCGCGCTCCATCCGGACGCGGTCGAGTTCGCGCCGCAACCGCCCGATCTCCGCCGCCTGATCGGCCGGGCTCGGACCCACGCGGCGGGCCGGTGCCGCCGGCTGCTTGGGGGGCGTCGGCACCGGCCCGCCGCTCCCTGCCGCCGTGCGACCCTCAGCCCAGCGGAGCCAGCTGCGGACCAGACGGTCCGGCAGGCCGAGCTCGGCCGCGACCGTCGACACCGAACGGCCGCCGCGCACGGCCGCCACCGCCTCCAGCTTGAACGCATCCGGAAACACCCGGCGCTGTCTGTTGCTCTCTGCCATCGACACCTCTCAGACCGTAAAGCCTACCTGGGGTGTCCGCAGAAGCGGCTCTTCCGCAAGAAGCGTGGTTGCCGCTGTCATTGCAGGTGCGGGTCACTGCCAGGCGGTCCGGTGACCTATATAGTCTGGAATGAACGACCTGCATTTCCTGCCGGGGTGCCGGATCCGGGAGGTGAGCCGCGCGGATCCCAGCTGCATCCACATTCACGCCGAGGCGCGACAACGCAGCGCACGCTGCCCAGATTGTGGCGAGCCGAGCCAAGCGGTCCACAGCCACACTCTGCGGCGGCCTGCCGATCTGCCCTGCCTCGGGCGCGAGGTTCGTCTCGAGTTGGCAGTGAGGCGTCTGTACTGCCGCAATCCCGCCTGTCTGCGGCAGACCTTTGTCGAGCGGCTGCCTGGGCTGATTGCGCCGCATGCGCATCGCACGCGCCGCCTGGCCGCGGCGCAGGGTCGGGTCGGCGTCGCCCTGGGCGGCGAGGCGGCCGGGCGGGTGCTGCAGCACCTCGGCATGCCCGCGAGCGGTGACACGGTGCTGCGCCTGGTGCGCCGCCTGCCTCTGCCGCGGCAGCCAGCCCCTCGCATCCTGGGTGTCGACGACTGGGCCCTGCGCAAGGGCGAGACCTACGGGACCATTCTCGTCGACCTGGAGCGGCATCGCGTCGTCGACCTGCTGCCAGACCGGAGCGCCCCGACGCTGGCCGACTGGCTTCGACACCACCGCGGGGTTCGCGCCGTCGCCCGTGATCGCTCGAGCGAGTACGCCCGCGGTATCTCGCTCGGAGCGCCGCAGGCGGTCCAGGTCGCGGATCGGTGGCATCTGCTGCTGAACTTGCGGCAGATGATCGAGCGCTGGCTGGCCGGGGCGCACGGCCGGCTCCGGCGCCTGCCGCCCATCCCGGGTCGGCGGCCTGCTCCGGCGAGGCGCACCAGCGCCTTCCCGCGCACCCGCGCCGAGAGGGCGGCCAGCGCTGACAGCCGGGCGCGCTGGAGAGCGCTCTACGATGAGGTCCGGCGCCGGCATGCTGCCGGTGAGCCGCTGCTCACCATCAGCCGCCGCATGGAGTTGGCCCGCGGGACGGTGCGGAAGTTGGCGCAGGCCGAGAGCTTCCCGGAGCGTGCCGCCCGGGCACCCGGTCGCAGCATTCTGGATCCCTATCTCGCCCATCTCGAGGCACGGTTCGCGGCCGGCTGCGAGAACGCGATGGCGCTGTGGCGCGAGTTGCGGGAGCTCGGCTTCCCTGGCACGCCGCGGCAGGTCCATCGCTGGCTGAGCCCGCGGCGCAAGGCGCCATCGAAACACGGCCCGCAGCGCGGGCCAGAAGTGCAGCCGGTGCCGGCGCCCTCTCCTGCACCGGACAGCGCACCGGCACTGCCCTCACCAAAGCAACTCGCCTGGTACCTGACACGGCCGCGCGACAAGCTGACCGAGGAAGAGACTGCCGCTGTTGCCCGCCTCAAGCAGGACGCGGAGGCTGCCACCGTCACCGCCCTGGCCGGCAGGTTCGCCGACCTCCTGCGTGGCTGCTGCATCGGCAGCAAGGCTGCATGCCGGGCACCGCTCACCACGCTCAAGGCCTGGCTTGCAGACGCATCGAAGAGCGGTGTGGCCGCCGTCGTCACCTTCGCTGCCGGGCTGCAGCAGGACGGCGCTGCAGTGAAGGCTGCGCTCACCACGCTCTGGAGCAGCGGGCAAACCGAAGGACAAGTGAACAAACTGAAGCTACTGAAGCGGCAAACCTTCGGGCGTGCCAGGTTCGACCTCCTCCGGCGTCGTGTGCTCCTCGCCGCCTGAACCACGCTTCTTGCGGAAGAGCCGCAGAAGCGGGGCAGGTCCAACAGAGCGGAGAACTCGCACCGGCCGACGCGGCGCCGAGAGCGACAGATGCAGCGGTTCAAGTCGCCCGAGCAGGCCCAGCGTTT
>DASVVG010000164.1:0-14544 GCA_036386655.1 Caulobacteraceae bacterium
TCGAAGGGCCGATGCGGCCGACGCCGCACCTGGGGGCCTGCCCGCATCTCACGCGGGTGCTCGCCGCCCTCGGGGCCGTGTGGGGCCGCACCCGGCTGATGCGCCTGTCCGGGCATGCCGAGGTCATCGGCCACGTCGACGTGAACTACTACTGGCGCGAGCGGGTGCGCCTGCATGTGCCGATCGTGACCCAGCCCACCGTCCGCTTCATCTGCGGCGACGCCGAGCTGAACATGGCGCCCGGCGAGGCCTGGATCTTCGACACATGGCGGCCGCACCGCGTGATCAACGACGCGGAGCACGCGCGCATCCACCTGGTGGCCGACACCGTGGGCTCCGCCGCCTTCTGGGAGCTCGTCCGCGCCGGCCGGCCGCACGATCGGCGCGAAGGCTGGTCCCCCCGGCCCGCCGCCGTGGAGGGGCCCCTCCCCCCGCTCGCGTTCGAGACCCTGAACTCGCCCACGGTGATGACGCCGTGGGAGCTCCGGAGCCACCTCGACTTCCTTCTCGCGGAAGCCCAGCCCGACCCCGCCATGCTGCGGCCCGTCGCGGAGGCGTGCTCGCGGTTCGTGGCGGCATGGCACGGGCTGTGGTCGCAGTACGGGGACGCCGAAGCGGGCTGGCCCGCCTACTACGCCGCCTCGCAGGACTTCACGGCCACGCTGCAGCGCATGCGCGCCCAGCGGATCCTGTTGACGAACGGCGTGAGGTTCTTCGATCAGGTCGTGCTGATGCTGCTGAAGACCGCCCTCAGCGGCCGGGCCCGCCGGGCCGTGGAGAGCGCCGCCGGCGCCGCTCCGGACGCTGCTGCCTAGATGCCCGATCCGTTCGCGCCACCCGCCGCCGGGCCCGATCCGGTGTTCGACCGTCCCGTGTTCATCGTCAGCCCCCCGCGCTCCGGCTCCAGCGTCCTGTTCGAGACACTCGCCCATAGCACCGACGCCTTTACCGTGGGCGGCGAGAGCCACGCCGTCATCGAGGAGCTGGCTCCGCTCCATCCTCTGTCGAAGGAGTGGGAGTCCAACCGCCTGACCGAACAGGACGCCGACCCTGCGGTGCTCGCCGTGCTCCGCGCCCGCTTCTACCGCTCCCTCCGGGACCGCGACCGAGCCAAGCCGCGCGGCCGCGTGCGGATGATCGAGAAGACGCCGAAGAACGCCCTGCGCCTGCCCTTCCTCGTCCGCGCCTTCCCCGAGGCCTTGTTCCTCTACCTGCACCGGGACCCGCGCGCGGTGATCGCCAGCATGATGGAGGCGTGGGAGTCCGGCCGGTTCAAGACCTACGCCGTCCCCGGCTGGCCGGGGCCCCTGCCGTGGTCGCTGCTCCTGGTGCCCGGCTGGCGGGAGCTGAAAGGCAAGCCGCTCTCGCACGTGGTGGCGATGCAGTGGCTGGCCACCACGCGCATCCTGCTCAACGACCTTGGCCAGTTGCCTCCGGAGCGGCGTCTCGTCTGCCGCTACGACACCTTCGTGACCGCGCCCGACGAAGAGGTGGCGCGCCTCTGCTCAGCATTCGGCTGGCGCAAGACGGCGGCGCTCGGACCTCGACTCGATCCCTCGCGGCACACCGTCTCGCCGCCGGAGCCGGAGAAGTGGCGCCGGCGCGCGCCCGCGATCGACGCGGTGTGGCCCCTGCTCGAGGAGGAGGCGGTCCGCGCCGAGGCCTTCGCCGCCGGCTAGGCGCGGCCGCCGGGCTTCTGCGTCGCCGGCTTCAGCTGCGCGAGGAACATCTCGGTGCGGCGCATGGCGGTCTGCTTGGCGCGCTCGATCATCTCCGGGTCGCCGCCCTCGAAGTTGGCGTTGCCGACCGCGCTCCGCAGGCGCTCCGCCAGCGCCTCGAACATCGCGCTCCGGTCCGGCGACAGCATCACCAGTTGCGCCAGCGCCAGGCTCGCGATGACGTTGGCGCTCAGCATCTCGCCGCGCAGGTCCGCTATGTCGCGCGAGATCGCCTCGAGCGGATCCTCGAAATCCATCATCGCCTGCGCGTCCTCCACCGCTTCGGGGGCGCACACATAAAGGCCCGCGCCGCCCTCCGCCACCTTCCGAAAGGGGGCATCAGGCCGCCGACGTCGGCCGCAAAGCCTTCGTCCTGAACCACTTGGAGATCAGCCACTTCTCGCCCCGCGTGGGCGGCAGGCCCGCGTGCAGCGTGCGCGGGTCAATCTCGCCCGACGGCAGCACGCTTTCGAACAGCAGCGCCGCCCCCCGCGGCGGTTTGAACCGCATTCCCAGTCGGACGAACTCGGTCTCCCCGCCCTCGAAATCGTGGTTCAGGTACACCAGCAGCGTCTTCACCCGCTGCCCCCGCGCCGCGAGATGCGCGGCGTTCTGCGGCGCCGACGGGTCGATGTAGTCCACGTGCCGCGCATAGGTCTCGCCAGGCCGGTAGTGCAGCACGCCCAGGCCCTCGGCGTTTTCCGGCGGCATGCCGGCGGCGTCCGCCGTGCGCTGGTTGATGAGCTCGAGCAGCACGTCGCTGTCGCCCAGCCCGAAGTGCGTCACCGCGTTCGTGCGCACGCCGCGCACGCTCTCGCCGCCGTGCTCGTCGACCACCTTCCCCCGCTGCAGCGCAGGCGCCGCCAGGCCCGCCACGTAGTCGCACGCCCAGTCCGGCAGGAAGTCCTCTGCCGTCGCGATCCGCGGCGACTCGCGCTCCTCCCGCCAAGCCGTCCGCGCCGACCAGCCCGACAGGTCCGCCGCGGCGGCGCGATCCCAGTCGATCGGCCCTTCGACGCCAGCCGGCGGGGCAACCGAGCCCCCCGCCGGGTCCGCCAGCTTCGCCGCGCACGGATTTCCAGCGGCGGCCGCCGCCTCCAGCCAGGCCCGCGCCCGCGCCTGCTGCCCGGCGTCCCCCCGGATCAGCGCCGCGCCGAGCGCATGCTGGGCCGGGTCGAACCCCGCCGCCGCCGCCAGCTCCAGCAGCGCGAGGCCCGTCGCGGCCCCGTCGCCCTCCGTCCCGACCAGCAAGCCCAACTGGCAGGCGGCCCGCGCGTCGCCACCGCGGGCCGCCCGCGCCAGCAACTCCAGCGCGCGGTCCAGGCGGCGCGGCGCCGCCACGCCGCCGGCGTAGAGCACGGCCGCCATGTGCGCCGCCGCGGCGTCGCGCTCCGCCGCTGCGACGATGCGCCTGACGCCGCTGCCGGGGTCCTGCGCCGTCCCCTGCCCCACGATCTCCCGCAGGCCGAGCTGGACCGCCGCCCCGGCGCGTCCTCCCTCCGCCGCCCGCCGCAGCCATCCCACCGCGTCCTCAGGCCTGCCGAGCTCGTCCAGCACCGCCGCCAGCAGCTCCTGCGCCTCCGCGTTCCCGGCCTGAGCGGCCCGGTGGACCTCGTCGATCGGCTGCATGACCGCATCTCTCGCCGTCGCCGCCGCGGCGGTCAAATCAGCGCGCGGGAACCCGGAACCGCACCTGCGAGCGCGCGAAGTCGAGCACCACCGAATCGAAATGGCGCAGCACGTCCATGCCCACCAGCACCGCGGGCTCGGCCGTCAGCTTCCAAAGCTTGAACGGATGCAGGTCGGCGTAGACCACTTGCACGCCTCTCAGCCCCACCCCGCCCAGCCGCAGCAGCGGCAAGGGCGCGAGGTCGCCGGAGATGGTCTGCCCCGTCGCCGATTGGAGGGTGACCACGATGGTCGCGGCGGAGGGCTCCAGCCCCCGCGCCGGCGCCGCGGTCCGCAGCCGCAGGTTGCCCACCGTGCTCTCGGCGCCGGAGTCGATGAAGGCCGCGATCGGCGCGCCGTTCAGGTCCGCGTCGATGATCATCAGCTGGCCGTTCCGCTGCCGCGCGGGCACCACGACCTCCTCCACCCCCGGCCGCGCTGGTGGGAACGGATAGGCCCGTCCGCGGGAAAGCCGCTTGACGTCCGCAGGCTCGGCCCGGCCGAGGACAACGCGGCCGTTGCGGAAGTCCAGCTCCACCTGCCGGTTCCGCATCAGGTCCACACCCAGCAGCCCCTGCGCGCCGAGCTGGCCCTGGGCCATCACGGCCATCGCTGTCCGCCCCGCTCGCAGCGCACCGACTGTGAGCCCGGGCAGTTCGACGGCGGGCACGAGCTCCGCGCCCGCGATGCCGTTCACCCGGACGGAGCCGCGCCGCGGCAGCCTCAGCGCCGCCGCGAGTTCCGCCGACACCACGGAGCGGCTCGCCCCCGTGTCCACCGCGAAGGCGAACGGTCCCTCGCCTCCGATCATGACCTGGACGGTCAGCCGCCGCGCGCGATCCTGCCCTGCGGCGACGTCCGCCTCCGGCGTCTCCTGGGCCCGTCCCCGAGCGGCTCCGGCCGCCAGCAAGACGGCCGCCAGGCTCATGTTCAGGCTGCGGCGGGACAGCAGAGGGGGCATCGGCCGAGCTTGCGGGCCGGGCCCGCCCCGCGTCAACGCGAGGCGAGCGCGGTTGCGTCCCTCATCGACGAACCTTAGCGATGGCGCGACGGTGCAGCAGGGAGCGGCGGGTGAAAGCAGCAGTGGTCCTCAGCCGGCCGGACACGCTCGACGAGCACGTCGCCCGCTTTGAGCAGGCGCCGCTGCGGGAGACCGCCTTCCTCAACAGCATCCCGAAATCCGGCACACACCTGCTCCGCAACATCGTCCGAATGTTCGTGCCGATTCAACAGCACTACGCCCGCGAGTTCATTCAGATCCAGAACCTGAAGCAGCACGCCGTGGCGCTCGATCCGGCGTCGCCGCAGTTCAGCAACGGCCATCTGGTTTTCACCGACGCGTCGGCGGCGGCGCTGAAGCACGCCCGGCAGGTCAACCTCGTGCGCGACCCGTACGACTACGTTCTGGCGCGCGCCCGCTTCATCCTCTCCGACCAGTTCCGCCACCCGCTGATGGACCACCTCAAGGGCGGCGTGGTGAAGCCCGACCACCTGCTCAACATGATGATCTTCGGGCTCGTCGGGAAAGCCCCCGCGCTGCAGGATGTGTACGTCGGGCACGCGCTGGCGTGGATGGGCACGGGCGTGCGGATCGTCCGCTACGAGGACGTCGTGGCAAACCTGAAAGCGCTCGACGGCCCCGAGGCCGAGGGGTTCTTCGCTGAACTGCTGGGGGACCTCGGGATCGCTTCCCTGCCGCCGGACTGGCGCGAGCGGGTCAGGATCGGTTCCGCCCGGGAGCACAGCGCGACGGCCCGAGAGCACCTCTCCGGCGACATCGGTCTGCCCGCCGCACTGCCTGAGACGCAACGCCGGCTGGTCGACCACGCGGCCCCCGGCCTCCGCGCTCTGCTCGGATACGAAGCATGAGCCTCAGCGTCATGGCCGCCGTCCCGACCCTGAGCGGCGCCGCGCACGGCGTGACCGTCGAGACGCTGCTTCAGACCCAGAAGGCGTTGCTGGAACGGGGCGGCGCCTTCCAGGCGAAGTTCCACAGCGGCTCGGTGATCAGCACCGTGCGCAACCTCATCGTGGCGGACTTCCTGAGCAGCGAAGCGGACGTGCTGCTGATGCTGGACTCCGATCAGGGGATTTCGGGCGCCGGAGTGATGCGGATGCTGGACAGCGAGTTTCCGGTGGTCGGATGCCTCTATCCCAAGCGCGCGTACGACTGGTCGCGCGTCCATTCGAACGAAGCGGCTTCGGACATGGGGCGGATCGTGCAGCAGGCCTCCCAGTACGTCGGCCGGCTCGACGCCGGCCCCGACGGCCAGGTCGAGACCCGCAACGGATTCGCCCGCGCGCTGCACGTCGGCACCGGCGTTTTCGTCGTTCGCCGCGAAGCATTCACCCGCCTTGAAGAGGCCTATCCCGAGCTGGAGGGACGCGGCTTTAACAGGCTAGAGCTCCCCTCGGACCGCTTCCGGCACAACTGGGGCTTCTTCAACCCCGCCGACGTCCCGGAGGAAGGCGGCGCCCTTTCCGAAGACCTTTCCTTCTGCTGGCGCTGGCGCGCCTGCGGCGGAGAGCTCTGGGCCGACGTCGTGACGCCCACGGTCCACGTCGGCGCGCACGCGTTCACCGGGGCCTACATGGACTACGTGCGGGCGCACCAGCCCAAGCCGTAGCCGCGCGGCGCCTTTCACGTCTCCCAAAGAAAAACGGCGGGCCTTTCGGCCCGCCGTTCTCTCGTCGTCCCTGATCCGGAAGATCAGAAGCGCAGGTTTACGCCGAACACCACCCGGCGGCCGATGACGTCGTAGGTCGACGGATCGGTGCCAGACTGCACGTTCGGAGCGTAGGTCCGGGCTTCCTGGTTCAGCACGTTGTTCACGCCCAGCCGGAGTTCGGCTTGCTGGGTGATTTTGTAGCCGGCGATGGCGTCCCAGTAGAAGGTGCGCTCCGGCCCGGTGAACTCGTCCTCGCCCGGGAATTCCCGCGCCAGCCGGTTCTCCATCTCGCCGATGTAGCGGACGCGGTTGGTCAGGTTGAAGTTCCCCAGGTCCCAGCGCGCGTTGAACACGCCCTTCCATTCCGGGAAGCTCGTGCCGAGCCCGGCCCCGAAGTAGGAGACGCTGCCGGCGAACTCGATCGGCGGGGCGCCTTCGACGGGGTCCTGCTGCTCGAAGCTGAGGAGGTGCGTGAGCACCAGGTTCATCCGCCAGGAGCCCCACTGCGGGAGGCCCAGCCACTCCATGTCGAAGCCGTAGTCGACCTGAAAGTCGATGCCGCTCGTCTCCTGGTACCCGTCGTTCTCGTTGTTGAAGAAGCCGTTCACCGGGTCGGCGGGGTTGTACAGCACCAGGATGTCGCCGCCGGCCCGCACGATCGCGCCGCAGTTCGGGTTGGCCGCGCTGTAGGTCGGGTTGGTGCCGTAGTAGTTGTAGCAGGCCGCCACGATCTGGTTGGGCGTCGGCACCAGGATCGCGTCCTCGATCTTGATCCGGTAGTAGTCCACCGAACCCCGCAGCCGCTGCAGCCACTGGCTCTCCCAGGGCGAGGTCCACACCGCGCCGAGGGTGAAGGTGGTGCCGATCTCCGGCTCCAGGTCCACGTTCCCCGCCGTCGTGATCGACAGCTGGTTGCCCGGCGTCTGCACGAAGCTGTCGACCCCCGAAAGGCCCGTGGCGGTGCAGAGCGCCGCGAGTTGGGCGGCGTTCGCGCCCTGGCGAGCGTTGGACGTGATCGAGCAGGGATCGAAGTACTGCGGAGCCGAGCCGCCGCCTGCGAACAGTTCGCCGAAGTTCGGCGCGCGCACCGAACGTTGCAGCGACGAGCGGATCCGCAGCGGATCCATCACTCGCCAGTCGATCTCGGCCTTGTAGGCGTGGGCGACGTCGCCTTCGCTCGTGGTCCCGCCGATCTCGTCGGTGAACTCGCTCGAGGAGCGGCGATAGCCGAGGTTCAGGTCAATCGACTGCGCGAACGGCAAGTCCCGCACGATCGGCACCAGCAGTTCGCCGAAGAAGTCGCGGAAGCTGTTGGTGCCGCCTTCGGGGTTCTGCGTGGTGAAGCCCGAGATGGGGCCGCCGGCCGAACCCGGGTCGAAGGCGTATTCGAAGCCGCGGTACTCGGCGCCCAGCACCGCCTGCACCGTACCCGCGGGCAGAGAGAACAGGTCGCCGGTCACGAACACCTGCCCGACCTGCATCTTCATGTCGGTGGTGAGCGTAGCGCTGACCTCGAGGTACTCCACGCACTCGGGCGAGATCGGCTGGCGGCCGAACGGGTTGAAGCCGCCGTCGCAGATGCTCGCCCCGCCGTCGGCGGCTTCGAGCAGCGTCTGCAGCCGCTGGGTGTCGACGTTGCCGGTCTGCGTCTGGCCGACTTCCGTGCGGCCTTCCGAGACGTAGGCTTCGAAGTTCCAGCCCGTGCCCCAGATCGGGCCGCGCACGCCGGCCAGGAACTGGACGACGGTGTTCTCGTACTCCGAGAGACGAAGGCCGACGCCGAGCGTGCGCTGGCGGAGACGGAAGGGCTCCGTCGCGCCGGCGCCGACGATGTTGGGGTCGTCACCCGTCCGCGAGGCCAGCAGCGTGGCCAGTTGAGCCGGGATGAACGGGTTGGTGGTCGGGATCACCAGCACGTTGGCGAGCGACCCGGTGGGGGTGATCAGCGTCGAGGTGTACTGGTTGATCGAGGTGGTGTTGCCCGGGGCCCGGCCGCTGACGGTCGGGATCGGGGTCGGAGCCAGCGCCGTGGCGGCGTTGTATTCGGTCCAGCCCGCCTGGCCGAACACCTCGATGCCGTTGTCCCACTTGTACTCGCCCTTGGTCATGAACGAGTAGCGGTCCATCGGCAGGACCAGCAGGTTCACGAAGTCGAAGTTGTAGCTGTAGATGTCCGGGTACAGCGGCAGGTTCACCGTTCCATCGAGCGGATACCGGTAGTTGACGACGTTCAGCGGGTTGTTGAACACCCCGGAGTAGAACAGCGTGCCGTCCAGGTTGAAGCCGATCCGACCGGAGGCCAGGGTCTGGTTCGCCGCAGGGGACCCGTAGGTCGCGAAGATCGCGTCGAAGGCGGCCTCGGTCGGCGCGTTGCTGCTGGCGTAAAAGAAGTTGCCTTCCGGGAAGAAGCTCGTCGTCGAGGTCGCCTGGGCGGCGAATTCGCGCTGCGACTTGATCAGCGGCTCGCGGTAGGCGCGGTCGAAGGCGACGACCATGTTGCCGCGGTCGTCGGCGAAGTTGCCCCCGAAGACGGCCGAGAACTGGTACTCCTCGGCGTCCCAGAACTCAGTGCTGTTGGTGTAGTTGGCGCGGACGTCCAGGCCCTCGAAGTCGTCCTTCAGGCGGATGTTCACCGCCCCGGCGATGGCGTCGGCCCCGTAGGCGGCGCCGGCGCCGCCGGTGATGATCTCGATGTTGTCGATCAGCGCCTGAGGGATGGTGTTGACGTCGACGACGAGCGTGTTGCTCGACACCATCGGACGACGGCCGTCGACCAGGATGATGTTCCGGTTGGCGCCAAGGCCACGCAGGTCGATGTTCGCTTGGCCGTTGTTGCCCGGGTTGTTGGAGGTGGTCGAGCCCGCCGGGTTCACCTGCGGCAGCGTGTTGAGGAACGTCTCGAGCGTGATGTCCGCGTTGGCGGTCGTCGCCTCGCCGGTGACCGTCACGATGGGGCTGTTGGCGACGTAATCCTGGCGCACAATCCGCGAGCCGGTGACGACGAGCTCCTCGACCTCGTCAGGCCGCTCTTGGCGGTCCGCCGGATCCTCGGTGCCCACCACGGGCCCTTGCGTCGGCGACTGGCCTTCCTGCGCGAAGGCGGGCGAGGCGGCGAAGGCCACGAAGGCGGCGCCGCAGAACATGGTGGAGGCCAGAAGGCGCTCGCGAGCGGATTTCATAGACTGTCGTCCTCCAAGACGAACGCGCGCGGCCTCGTTCTCGAGGTCGGAGCGTCGAAAAGCTCAATGCCGGGAATCAGATTCCCCCCCGGGCTGCCTGCACGGTTAAGCCCGGGCCGGGAATGGTCAAGCAACGCGGGCGCGGCGCAGACGATTGTCGCCAGATTGTCGCATCCGCGCCACAGGGTCGCCTTTTTGCCGCGACCGTCGACGGAACGGCGAAATCACGTCTCGTTAACCATGACGGACCGACATTCAGGGCCAGATTCGAGGCCCCGAATGACCCCCGCGCCCTTGCCCTCCGCGCCGCTCGACCGCCTCTTCCTCGGCCGCGACTTCTCCAAGCCGCGCGCCGACCTGAACGACAAGGTGGTGCTGGTGACCGGCGGCACCGGCTCCTTCGGCCGCGCCTTCGCGCGCACCGTCTGCGACGAGTTCAAGCCGAAGAAGCTGATCATCTTCAGCCGCGACGAGCTCAAGCAGTACGAGATGGCGCAGGAGTTCCCGGCCGACCGCTACCCGTTCATGCGCTGGTTCATCGGCGACGTCCGCGACGCCGCCCGGCTGAAGACCGCCATGCGCGGCGTCGACTACGTCGTCCACGCCGCGGCGCTGAAGCATGTCACCGTCGCCGAGTATAACCCGTTCGAGTGCATCCAGACCAACGTCTACGGGGCGCAGAACGTGGTCACCGCGGCCATCGAGGCCGGCGTGAAGCGCGTGGTCGCCCTCTCCACGGACAAGGCGGCCAACCCCATCAATCTCTACGGCGCCTCGAAGCTGGCGTCGGACAAGATCTTCTGCGCCGCCGACGCAATGGCCGGCGACACCGGCACCACCTTCTGCGTCGTCCGCTACGGCAACGTGGTGGGCTCGCGGGGCTCCGTCGCCCCCTTCTTCCAGAAGCTGGTCGCCGAAGGCGCCTCGGAGCTGCCAATCACCGACGAGCGGATGACGCGGTTCTGGATCACCCTGCCCCAGGGCGTGAACTTCGTGCTCTCCAGCCTGTCGCTGATGAAGGGCGGCGAGATCTTCGTCCCGAAGATCCCCTCCATGACCACCGTGGAACTGGCGAAAGCCATCGCCCCTCACCTGCCCCACCGCGTGGTGGGCATCCGCCCCGGCGAGAAGCTGCACGAGGTGATGGTGCCGGAGGACGACGCCCGCTCGACCGTCGAGCTCGAGGACCGCTACGTCGTCCTGCCCGCGAACTCGCCCGAGCGGCACGCCCAGTACATGGCGCGCGGCGCGGCCCTGACGCCGGAGGGCTTCTGCTACGCCTCCGACCGCAACCCCGAGCGCGTCGACGCCCGGCGGCTGCAGGAGATGCTCGGCGGCGCCTTCACCACCGCGGCCGCCTGAGGATTAGCTCCAGGACGCCCGCGCCAGGTCGCGGCAGAACCGCGACTGCCGCTGGAAGAACTGCCGCTCGTTCAGCGACGTGCGCTGGAACGCCCGCTCCATCTCGCTCCCATACTGGCGGCGGAGCTCGTAGATTTCCTCGCCGCTCACCCGGCCGGCCGCCCGGTGGCGGCGATAGGCGTCCTCCAGATCCTCGTCGTACCAGGTCGACCCGCGCGTGATCGCCAGCGGGAAGGTCGGTTCGAACCACGTCTTGTCGCGGTTCAGGTACACGCGGTGGGCGCTGAGGTTCGGCCCGGTGCCGAAGTAGGCGGCCAGGTCGCACAGCACGAGCTGCTCGGAGAGCGAGCGCGCCCGCGTGGCGTCGTAGCGGGCCAGGTCGACCCGCCCGTACGGCTGCGCGACGGCGGCGGGCGCGACGGTCAGGAGGGCCGCGGCCGCGGCCATGGTCTTCAGGAGCTTGGACATCAGCGGCCTCCCCGGCCGGCGTGGACGTTACGTCCAAGATGTCGGTGCGCCCGCGCGGGGCGCAAGCCCCCGCTCAAACTGGAACGATCAGCCGCGGAAGAGGTGGAGCACCAGTTGCGGCGCCTGGTTGACGATCGAGAGCTGCTGGCCCGCCAGCTGCTGCTGTATCTGCAGCGCGTGCAGTCGCGCGGAGTCCTTCGAGAGGTCCCCGTCCGCCTGCTCCGAGACGAGAGCCTCGCCCAGCCGTGACACGAAGCGCCCGTGCGACTCGATCTGCCGGCTCTGGATGCGCAGGTCGGCCAGCGCCGAGCTGACGTTCACGGTCGACGACCGCAGCCGGGCCAGCATGTCGCCCTCCTCAGCGCCGTCGGCCAGCGTGACGAACGCCCCGCCCGGCCGCAGGTCGCGCGGCGACAGGGTCACCTCGGACCGGCCGTCGAGGGAAATCCGCAGGTCCTCGTCCAGCGAGCCGTCGAGCAGGTTCACCCCGTCGAAGCTCGCCTTCTGGACCACCTGTTCGATCTGGCGCAGCGCGCCCTGCAGGCGGGCGGCGACCGACCGGCTCCCCTCCCCGTCCGCCGCCTGCTCGCGCAGCTGCTCGAGGATGTCGGAGACGGACTGCCCGGCGCTCAGGGCCACGTCGGAGATCGAGGCGGCGCGGTCGAGCCCGCGCTTCATCTGCGCCAGCGACACCACCTCGGCGCGCAGGCCCCCGGAGGCGACGGCGGCGCTCGCGCTCTTGTCGGAGCCGGGCTTGGCCGCGGCGCCCGTGCGCGTCTGGGCGGCGGCGGGGTCGGCGCCGCGAGCGAGGGTCTGCAGGGCGTTCAGCGCGGATCGGTTGGCGTTCACGCTGATCGTCATCTCTCGGGCTCTCCTCGGCGCTTCGACCGGCGACCCGCTTTCAGCGAGCGCACTTCAGGCCGAAGGCTAGGAGCGCTTCGTGAGCGAAAGGTTAACGCCGCCCACGCGTCTGCGCCGCCGCGGCGGGGGCCGGGCGGGCGGTAGGTCCGAAAAAGAAGGGGCCTGGCCCCCTTAGGTCAGGCCCGAGTCTTGATCACGTCGCCGGCGGCGTATTCCTCACGATGCTGCATGCGCAGCAGCTCTTCGCGGGGGTACTGGCTCAGCAGTTCACCGGTGATCCGGTCGAGGGTCTTGTAGACGAACGATCCGCTGCTCTGGTCTTCTTCGATGACCAGGCGGACCGCTTGCATCTCGGGCGCCTTGGCCGGGGCCTCCTTGCGGGGGGCCGGCTGAGGAGCGCTGGACGCGGGGTCGGCCACGATGGGCACGGCTCCTACTTCCTTCATTTGCTTTCGCCGCCCGTTCTGGACGACGCCTCCTTCCATTTGCGAACCTCACGGAGCCCCTCACCGGGAGGGCGGGAGCGCCACGTCGGGGGACCGGGCCTGAGCCCGGCCCCCCTGCGGATCCGTTAGCGGAACAGGCCGAGCAGCGTGCTCGACGAGCTGTTCGCGATGGCCAGCGCCTGGATGCCCAGCTGCTGCTTCGTTTGCAGAGCCTGCAGGCGAGCGCTTTCCTTCGCGAGGTCGGCATCGACGAGGTTGCCCACGCCGGCGTCCAGGGTGTCCTGAAGCTTCGTCATGAAGTTCAGGTGGGTCTCCAGAGCCTTGGAGCCCGTGCCCAGGGCGGTCAGAGCGGTCGACACCTTGGCGATCGACTTGTTGACCTCGATCAGGGTGGCGGAAGCGGTCGCCACGCTGCTGAAGGTCGCCGCAGCCGACACCGTGATGTTGGCGCCGCCGAGTTGCATCGACTGAGCCGCCACCGTGATCGTCGAACGGGTCGAACCGTCCTTGGCGTTAGCCAGGGCCGCGACGGCGACGCCGCCGGTCTTGATCATGTTGGTGCCGTTGAATTCGGCGTTCGCCACGATCTTCTTGATCTGGTCCCGCAGCGACTTGAAGTCGTTGGCGAGATAGGTCCGGGAGTTCGTGTCGAGCGTGGAGTCGGTCGCGGCGAGCGCCTTCTCCTTCATCTGGATCAGCAGATCCGAGATGCTTTCACCGGCGGCCATGGCGACGTCGATGGTGGACTGACCACGCTGAAGGGACTCCTTCACCGCGTTCAGCGCCGTGGATTCCGAACGCTGCGACTGGGCGATGGCCCAGATGGCGCCGTTGTCACGGGCGGAGTTGATCTTGCGGCCGGTGTTGATCCGGCTCTGAACGGTCGCCAGTTCGTTGTTGGTGGCGTTCAGGTTTTGCAGGGCGACCATGGCCCCGATGTTCGTATTGACGCTGTTCATGCCCATGGCACGTGTCCCTTCTTCTCAGGATGCAGCCTCGTTTTGAGGCCGTGAGCGTTTTGCTCGGGAGGAGAAGGAGCAAGCCCCGGGCCAGCCGTCGGAAACAGGTCAGGTCGCTGTAGAAGCTAGGGATTTCCGGTTTTGCGGGGTCGGCGTTTTCTGCCGCCGGAGGCGCCTCGCTCGGCAAATTCTGCCGGGCGCCCGGCAATTCCGGCAGGGCTCCGGGTTTCCGGAGCGGCCGGAACGATCAGGCGGCCGCGGGGCCGCCGGAGGGCGCCAGGCCCTGCATGATAAGACGGTTGATCTCGACCAGGTCGGAGATCTCTTCCTCGCGGCGCATGACGGCGCTGGTGTGCCGGCTGACCCACAGGCTCAGCGAGATGATGGACGCGCGCAGCGGCGCGGGAAGGCCGTTCTGCGGATCCGAACAGTCCGTCGCGAGCGCCGACCACAGGCGGCGGTTCCAGTCGAGGGCGTCGACGCGGCTCGGGTCGAGCGGCTCGAGCTTCTCGGCGTCCAGCAACGCGCGCGTGACTTGGCCGAACAGCCGGTACTCCGCCTCGCGCGGGTTTTCCGCCCGCTGGGCGGCCTGCTTATACGCCTGAAGCGACATTGGACGTTCCCAGCCTCTCGTCCTCGTACTCGATCAATTTCCGGCAGCCCATCAGGGCCTTGTAGTATTCCTGGTTGAGGATGTGCTTCGACACCCCCACGCACTCGGTCAGGATGTCCGGATTGCGGATGACGCCCATGAACTCGTTCATTCGAAGGGCGAATTCGTCGTAGTACTTCCCGGCGTCCGCCTCATCCAGGTACATCATCATGACCGGGAAGTAGACGCGTCGCGCCGGCGTGTTGGCGTCTTCCTGCTGCAGGATGTCCTTCTCGCGCAGGACCGACGCCTTGTTCTGCAGGATCAGGGTCCCGCGCCGGTCCCCGTTCTGCACGACGGCGCCGTTGAGCACGAACCTCTCTCCGGGCTTCAGCGACAGTTTGAGAGGCATTCGAACTCCAGCGATCGGCGGCCGACGGCACTGTGTACGCCCGTCCGACCCCTGCGGCCTACCGCGCCCAGGCTAAGAAAACGCTAGCGGCGCATGGTTAACGCGGCATTGCTCCGCCCGGCGGCGTTCGTTCGGCATGGTTAGCGATGACTTAACGTTGCTCGGCTGAGATCGGGCGATCCTTCGCGCGAGCCGTCCGGATGTCCCGTC
>DASVVG010000165.1:0-1906 GCA_036386655.1 Caulobacteraceae bacterium
GTCGCAGCTATGACGAGCTCCGCAACTTCCTCCGTCCCTGCACCCGCCACAACCAATACGCCTCTGCACGCCGCCGTCGCCTGCTTCATCTCCGTCGTGCCAGCAGTGTGCTCGCCATTCTCGAAGCAGCGTAGGCTGAACTCGGCCTTCACCCCACGTCATCGGCTCTGGCATGAGTTCTGACAGAACCAGTCTTGTTCGAGGCGAGGGCCTGCGACGGCTTCGTGGTAGCACCGACCGTATTCCCCGGTATCTTCGAGGAAATCGCCACGGCCCTGATGCCAGAATTGCAGCGGCGCGGCGCATTCCGCAGGAATTACACCGGCCGAACGCTACGCGAGAACCTGTTCGGAACTCTACGATGACGCCTTCTGGTCCATTCGCAGCACCGATCGGCGCCCGTCGAGATGGGCAGACATTAGCGGCCGAGAGGGGGCTGCTCCCCATGGGCGCTAAAATAGGTCTTGCCTCGACGCGGACAGGTCTGATTTTAGGGGTGGATGCCCGATGCAGCATCTGTCCTGAGCGACCAGTTTCCGGAGTTGCTGGCGCGACTTCCGGCCAGTCTCGATCTTGATGCGATGGCGCTGGAGACAAAGGCGATCCAGCGCCGGCGGGAAGTGGTGGATGGCGCGGGTCTGCTGCGGATCGCGCTGGCGCGGGGGCCGGGCGGGTTGTCGTTGCGCCAGACGGCGGCGTGGGCGTCGTTGCTGGGGATCGCCGAACTCAGCAACCCGGGCGTCAAGTATCGGCTGAACCAAGCGACGGGGTTTCTCGCCGCCCTGGTGGACCGGCTGCTGGCGGCGAAAGCGCCCGGCGCAGAGTTGCGTTGGCCGGGCCGCAGCCTGCGGCTCGCCGACGGCACCTGCGTCAGCCAGCCTGGCAGCACCGGCACCGACTGGCGCATCCACGGCGTGTTCGACCTTGGACGCGGCGGGTTCTCGCATCTCGAACTGACCGACCGGCATGCCGGCGAAACCCTGGCGCGGGGCGCGCCGCTGGCCGGCGAGATCCGCATTGGCGACCGCAACTACGCCCGGGCCTCGGCGCTGCGGCGGTTCCGCGCCGAGAGCGGCGGGCAGGCCGACTTCATCGTGCGGCTGGGCTGGAACGCGCTGCAACTGCGCAACCGGGCCGACCGGCCGTTCGACCTGATCGGCTATCTGCAATGCCTGCCGCCCGGAGCCAGTGCCCACGAGGTGACCCTCTCGGCCGCGGTCGGCGGTACGGAGCCGGCCCTGGCCGTCCGTCTGATCGTGCAGCGCAAGCCGCCCGAGGCGGCCGAAGCCACGCGGCAGGCGCTGCATCGCGCGGCGGCGAGAAAGGGCAGGGCGCTCGACCCTCGCAGCCTGATCGCGGCGGAGTTCATGATGCTGGTGACCTCGTTGCCGAAGTGCGGCTACAGCGCCCCGGCGATCCTCGCCGCCTACCGGCTGCGCTGGCAGATCGAACTCGCCTTCAAGCGCCTGAAGTCGCTGCTGCACATCGACCGACTGCCGACCCGCACCGAGCGCGGGTCGCAGAGTTGGCTCTACGCGCACCTCATCCTGGCCCTGCTGTGCGACGACCTGAGCCAGGATTTCCTGGCATCTTCCCCCTGAGGACCTGCTCGACGCGGCCTACACGCCGTCCCTCTGGGCTGTGCAGAAGACCGTGCTGATGGTCCTGCTGGGCATCGTCATCGGCGCCATCCCGCTCACCAGCATCCTCGCCGCCAAGCCCGCGGTGCATCGCAACCTCGCCAACGCACCGCGACAGCGAAGACCGCACGTCAACTACCCCGTCCGGGCGCTATTTTAGCGCGTATGGGGCATGGCCCCCTGCCGCGGCGCCCTCAGGCGGCGGCGATGTGCTCCAAGCCGCCCATCCAGGGCCGCAGTACCTCCGGCACCAGCACGCTGCCATC
>DASVVG010000166.1:0-13575 GCA_036386655.1 Caulobacteraceae bacterium
TGGAACGCCGACCGTGCGGACGACGGCACCCTCATCCTCAACCGTGTCGCGCCGCTGGCGCAGCCGGCCGCGATCGGCACCGAAGTCGATCCCGTCCGGCTGGAGATCTTCAACAATTTGTTCATGGCCATCGCCGAGGAAATGGGGGTCGCCCTCCAGGCCACCGCCACGTCCATCAACATCAAGGAACGCCTCGATTTCTCATGCGCGCTGTTCGACCGCGAGGGTGCGCTGATCGCCAATGCGCCGCACATCCCGGTGCACCTGGGCTCGATGGGCGAGAGCATCCGCGCGGTGATCCGCTCGCGCGGAGCCGGCGCCGACGGGCGCGGGATGCGGCCGGGCGACGTCTACATGCTGAACGCCCCCTACAACGGCGGCACCCACCTGCCCGACGTGACGGTGATCATGCCGGTGTTCCTGGGGGTCGACGCGGAGCCGGCGTTCCACGTCGCCGCGCGCGGGCACCACGCCGACATCGGCGGGATCACGCCGGGCTCGATGCCGCCGCTCAGCCGCACGGTGCAGGAGGAAGGCGTGCTGATCGACGACTTCCTGCTGGTGGACGCAGGGACGCTGCGCGAGGCGGAGACGCGGGCGCTGCTGGGCTCGGGCCCCTGCCCCGCGCGCAATCCCGACCAGAACCTCGCCGACCTGAAGGCGCAGGTCGCCGCCTGCGTGAAGGGCGCCGACGAGATCGCCCGCATGGTCGACCAGTTCGGGCGCGAGGTCGTGGAGGCCTACATGCGCCACGTCCAGGACAACGCCGAGGAGTCGGTGCGCCGCGTGCTCGACGTGCTGCAGGACGGCGCCTTCGCGTATGAGATGGACGACGGCGCGGTGGTGCGGGTGCGGGTGTCGGTCGACCGTGCGGGGCGGCGCGCGACGGTGGACTTCACGGGCACCAGCCGGCAGCTGGACAGCAACTTCAACGCGCCGCTGTCGATCACGCGCGCGGCGGTCCTCTACGTCTTCCGTACGCTGGTGGACGACGACATCCCGCTGAACGAGGGCTGCCTGAAGCCGATCGAGATCATCGTGCCGGAGGGCTCGATGCTGAACCCCCGGCCGCCCGCCGCGGTGGTCGCGGGCAACGTCGAGACCAGCCAGGTGATCGTCGACGCGCTCTACGGCGCGTTGGGCGTGCTGGCCGCCAGCCAGGGCACGATGAACAACTTCACCTTCGGCGACGAGGCGCGGCAGTACTACGAGACGATCGCGGGCGGCGCGGGCGCGGGGCCGGGCTTCGAGGGCGCCGACGCGGTTCAGACGCACATGACCAACAGCCGCCTCACCGACCCGGAGGTGCTGGAGACGCGCTTCCCGGTGCTGGTGGACGCGTTCAGCATCCGCCGCGGCTCCGGCGGCGCGGGCGCGTCGCGCGGCGGCCACGGCGTGGTGCGCCGGATCCGCTTCCGCGAGCCGATGACCGCGGCGATCCTGTCGAACCACCGCCGGGTGGCGCCGTTCGGGGTGGACGGCGGCGCGGCGGGCGAGGTCGGCCGCAACAGCGTCGAGCGAGCGGACGGCGCGGTGGAGCCCCTCGGGTCCACTGCCGTGGTGGACATGGCGAAGGGCGACGTGTTCGTGGTGGAGACGCCCGGCGGCGGGGGCTATGGGCAGCCCTAAAAGGACACGCGATGGACCCCACTAGACTCGTGCTCCTGCTGATGGTGGTGGCGATGATCGCTTCGCTCACGGCGGCCGTGGTCACCCGCAACGTGGTGGCGGGCCTTCCCGGCCTCGCGCTGATCCCGCTCGCCCTGGTGTTGTTCCGCCGCGGGCGGCGCTGAACCGCCGAAATGAGTGCGCACACTGTTCGGGACGCGAGGCCTGCCGATGCGCCCGAGCTCGCCCGCCTGATGGCGGTGCTGGACTTCGGGACTCCCCCCGACGTCGTCGCCGAGCGCCTGGAGCGGATCACCGGACGGGGCGAGCGAGTGATCGTCGCGGAGACTGCCGACGAGGTGATCGGGTTCGCCGTCGTCCACGTGATGCCGGTGCTGCATCGCCCCCAGCCGGTGGGCCGGGTCAGCACCATCACCGTCTTGCCGGAGCACCAGGGCCGCGGCATCGGACGGGCCCTGCTGGCTGAAGCGGAACGGATCGCCCGCGCCGCCGGGTGCGGGCTGCTCGAGGTCACGAGCAACCTGCGCCTTACCGAGGCGCACGCCTTCTACGACCGGCTCGGGTTCGAGAAGACCAGCTGGCGGTTCAGCAAGCCCCTGACCTGACGCGCGGTCAGCGCACGTAGGACGCCGCGTTCACGTCAACCGTCGTGCCGGTGGCGTGGTCGGCGAGGCCGCTGGCCAAGAACAGCACCGTCGGGGCGACGTCCTCCGGCTCGGTGAAGCAGCCGAGCGCATTGTCGCGCAGCGCGATCTCCTCGCCGTATTGATCGATGAAGTCCTGCGCCATTTCCGTGCGGGTGAAGCCGGGCGCCACCACGAAGGCGGTGATCCCGACCTTACCGAACCCGCGCGCGATGGAGCGGGTCAGCGCCACCACCGCCGCCTTCGATGCGGCGTAGGCGAGGTAGTCCGGCTGGTCGCCCCGGAAGGCGGCGCGCGAGGCGATGGTCACGATGCGCCCGCCGCCGCGGCCCTGGAAGTGCTTCACCGCCGCGCGGCTGAGCAGGCCCACCGCGCGCACGTTGACCGCCATGGTCGTCTCCCACGCCTCCGTCCAGGTCGCGGTGTCCGCCTCCAGCGGCGAAGAGAGGGCGACGCCCGCGTTGTTGACCAGCACGTCGACGCCTCCGAACACCTCCGCCACCTCCGCCCAGAGCCGCTCGCACGCCTCGACCTCACGCAGGTCGGCCCCGAACGCCGCCGCGCCGCCGCCGACCTCCGCCGCCAGCGCCTCCGCCCGCTCGCGCTCGCGGCCGTAGTGCACGGCCACCCGCGCCCCGGCCCCGGCGAACGCCCGCACGATCGCCGTGCCGATGCCGCGGCTGCCTCCGGTCACCAGCACCGACTTGCCGCCCAGATCGATCCGCATCGCCGCTCCGCTAGCCTCGCACCGCACGGCGCGCTTTAGTGCCCGTCCGAACGGGAGGCGCCCTTGCTCGTGCTCTTGGGAATAGCCGTGGTGGTGATCGGGTTCATCGCCCGGTTCAACCCGCTGCTGGTGATCATGGCCGCGGCGCTGGTGACGGGGATCGCCGGCGGCCTCGGCCCGGTCGAAACGATCGAGGCGTTCGGCAAGGCCTTCAACGACAACCGCTACATCACGGTCGTGTGGCTGGTGCTGCCGGTTATCGGGCTGCTGGAGCGGTACGGGCTGCAGGAGCGCGCGCGCATCCTGGTGGCGAAGATGCGGGGGGCCACGACGGGCCGCATCCTCACCGCCTACTTCGTGCTGCGCCAGATCAGCTCCGCGCTGGGGCAGACCAAGCTCGGCGGGCACCCGCAGATGGTGCGGCCGCTGGTGGCCCCGATGGCCGAGGCGGCGGCGGAGACCCGCTACGGCGCCCTGCCCGACAAGGTCCGCTGGCGCATCCGGGCGCACTCGGCGGCGGCGGACAACATCGCGCTGTTCTTCGGCGAGGACATCTTCATCGCCATCGCGTCGATCCTGCTGATCAAGGGCTTCCTCGAGCAGAACGGAATCATCGTGCAGCCCCTCGACCTGTCGAAGTGGGCCATCCCCACCGCGATCGTGGCGCTGGTGATCCACGGCGCGCGCATGCTGTGGCTGGACCGCGGGCTGGTGCGCGAGCTGGGCGAGCCCGCGCCCGCGCAGCCGGCAGCGGAGGTCGCGCGATGATCACGCTCGAGTGGGTCTACGTCGTCGCCGGGCTGACCTTCGCCGCGTTCGGGATCCTGAGCCTGCGCGATCCGGAGAACCCGAAGCGGCTGAAGAACGCCGCCTTCTGGGGCGTGCTGGCCGTCAGCTTCCTGTTCGGCTCCTACCTGGGCGACCTCGGCAACGGACTGCTGGTGATCGTGCTCGTGCTGCTGGCGGGGATCGGCGGGTTAGGCCAGGGCAAGCCGCCCACCACGACGCCGGAGGAGCGGCTGGCGAGCGCGCAGCAGCGCGGCGACCGGCTGTTCCTGCCCGCGCTGATCATCCCGGTGACGGCGCTGCTCGGCACGCTGGTGCTGGCGAAGCTGGAGTTCGGCGGGGCGAAGCTGATCGACGCCAAGGACCCGACGCTGGTGGCGCTGGCGCTGGGCGTGGTGCTGGCGCTGGCCGTGGGCGCCGCCTGGCTGCGGCCGCCGCTGCTGGCCCCCCTGCAGGAGGGCCGCCGGCTGATGGACGCCGTGGGCTGGGCCGGCGTCCTGCCGCAGATGCTGGCCTCGCTGGGCGCGGTGTTCGCGCTGGCGGGCGTGGGCGAGGTGATCGGCAGGCTGATCTCGGAGTACGTGCCGCTCGACACCCGCTTCCTGGCGGTGACGACCTACTGCGTGGGCATGGCCCTGTTCACCATCATCATGGGCAACGCCTTCGCCGCCTTCCCGGTGATCACCGCCGCGGTCGGGCTGCCGTTCGTGGTGCAGCGCTACGGCGGCGACCCGGCGATCGTCTGCGCGATCGGCATGCTCGCGGGCTTCTGCGGCACGCTCTGCACGCCCATGGCGGCGAACTTCAACGTGGTGCCGGCGAACCTGCTGGAGCTGCCCGACCGCAACTCGCCGCTGAACGGCGTGATCCGCGCGCAGATCCCGACGGCGGTCCCGCTGCTCGTCGCGAACATCCTGCTGATGTACTTCCTGGCGTTCCGGTTCTGACGTGCACGCGCTGACGCCGGAGACCGCCTCGCGCTTCGCCCGGCTCGCGCTGGGGCACGTGGAGCAGGAGTACCCGAACAAGCTCGATCACGTGCAGGGCTCGGACGCCGACGCGCTGGGCCCGCGCATGCTGCACCCGATCTTCTACGGCAGCTTCGACTGGCACTCGTGCGTGCACGGCTACTGGCTGCTGGCGCGGCTGCTGCGCCGGTTTCCGGACCTGCCGGAGGCCGGTGAGATCATCGCGCTGTTCGACCGGCAGCTCACGCCCGAGAAGGTCGCGGTCGAAGTCGCCTATCTGCAGCGTCCGACCAGCCGGAGCTTTGAGCGGCCGTACGGCTGGGCCTGGCTGCTGATGCTGCAGGCGGAGCTCACGCGGCTGCCGCACGATCACTGGGCCGCGGCGCTCGCGCCCCTGGCGGAGGCCTTCGCCCGCCGGTTCACCGACTTCCTGCCGAAGGCCGACTACCCCGTCCGCACGGGGACGCACTTCAACACCGCCTTCGCCCTCGTGCTCGCGGACGATTACGCCCGGACGTGCGGCGACGAGGCGCTGGGGCGGCTGCTGCGGAAGAAGGCCCGCGACTGGTACGGCCGCGACACGGAATGCCAGGCGTGGGAGCCGTCGGGCGATGACTTCCTATCTCCCGCCCTGATGGAGGCGGAATGCATGCGTCGCCTGGCACCGGAGGCCGCGTTCTCGCTGTGGTTCGCCATGTTCCTCCCTGACCTCGGCGAGGGTGAGCCCGCGACGCTGCTGCGGCCGGTGCGGGTGAGCGACCGCAGCGACGGCAAGATCGCACACCTCGACGGGCTCAACCTCAGCCGAGCGTGGTGCTGGCGCTGCCTGGCGCGCGACCTGCCGGAGCATCTGCGGCCGATTGCGCTCGACGCCGCGGAGCGGCACCTGGAGGCCAGCCTGCCGCACGTCAGCGGCGACTACATGGGCGAGCACTGGCTCGCGACGTTCGCCCTGCTCGCCCTGGAGACCGTTTGATGCCGTCCGAACCCGAGTGCGTGTGGAACCTGGGCTGCGAACTCGGGGAAGGACCCATGTGGTCGGCGGCCGAGCGCGCGGTCTGGTTCGTCGACATCAAGAAGCGGCAGATCCACCGCTGGGGCGAGGACGGCGAGACCCGCAGCTGGGACACGCCCGACCAGACCGGCTTCGTGCTGCCGATGCAGGGCGGCGGGTTCGTCGCGGGCGTGCGCGGCGGGCTGCACCGCTTCGATCCGGAGAGCGGGCGCTTCGAAATGCTGCAGCCGGTGGAGCCCGACAAGCCGGAGAACCGGCTGAACGACGGCTACGTGGACGCGCGGGGGCGGCTGTGGTTCGGCACCATGCACGACAGCGAAGGCGCGGTCGCGGGGTCGCTCTACCGTTGGGACGGCGCGGGCGAGCCGCGCGCGATGGACGGCGGCTACGCGATCACCAACGGGCCGACGGTCAGCCCCGACGGGCGCACGCTCTACCACACCGACACGCGGGCGAAGGTGATCTACGCGTTCGACCTCTCGGCCGACGGCGAGCTGTCGAACAAGCGCGAGTTCCGCCGCTTCGGCGGCGACGAGGGCAACCCCGACGGGCCGGCGATCGACAGCGAGGGCTGCGTGTGGACCTCGCAGTTCGGCGGCTGGGGCGTGCGCCGCTATTCGCCGTCGGGAGAGCTGCTCGCGTTCGTCCGCTTCCCGTGCGCCAACATCACCAAGGTGGCGTTCGGCGGGGACGACCTGCGCACGGTCTACGCCACCACCGCGCGCCTGCACCTCTCGGAGGAGCAGCGCGCGGCGCAGCCCCTGGCGGGCGGGCTGTTCCGGTTCCGGGTGGAGACGCCGGGGCTGCCGCAGAACGCGGTGCGCGCCGCCGCCTGAGCTAGCGGCCGCCCAGCGCTTCGGTCACGCGCGCGGCGGCCGGCAGCATCAGCACGCCGAGCAGGCACGGGAAGATGAAGAGGATCAGCGGCAGCGTCAGCTTCGCGGGCAGCGCCATCGCCTTCTCTTCGGCGCGCAGCGTGCGCTTGCTGCGCATGTCCTCGGAGAAGACGGCGAGCGTCTCGCCCAGGCTGGTGCCCATCTCCTCCGCCTGACGGAGCATGGTGGCGAGGCCGCGGGCCTCGGGGATGCCGAGGCGTTCGGCCAAGGCGGCCCAGGCGTCCTTCCGCGAGCGGCCGGCGCGCAGCTCACGCGTCAGGATCAGCATGTGTTCGGCCAGGTGCGGGTAGCGCCGCGTCATCTCCTCGCCCACGCGGCTCACCGCGGCGTCCAGGCTGAGGCCGGCTTCCACCGAGGCGACCAGCAGGTCGAGCAGGTCGGGGAAGCCGTCGGTGTACTCCTGCTGCAGCTTCTTCTGGCGGCCCTTGAGGTACTTCTCGGGGCCCATGATGGCGACGATGCTGACGATGCCGGCGGTCGCCGCGGCGCCGAGGCCGCCGAACTCGCGCATCATCACCGGGACGGCGAGGATGCAGATCATCGCCGTGGCCGCGAGCGCCGCCAGCTTGACGCCGAGGAAGATCGGCACCGCCTCGCGGCTGACGAAGCCCGCGTGCGTCAGCTTCGAGCGCAGCACCGAGACCTGGCCGGGGTCCTGCTCCGCCGAGCGTTCGCCCAGCTTGCGCATGAACCCGAGCATCTTGACCTGCGCCACGCCTCCGCCGCCGGCGGAGCCGCGACGGCCCGGCTGCGGGTCGGCCAGGCGCGCCTTCAGCTTCGCGCCGGTGCGCGCCTGGGCGGTGAAGGTCAGCAGCGCGCCGACGATGGAGCCGCCGATGAGCAGGACGGCGACGCCGGTGGTGACGGTCTGGAGCAGGGCGGGATCCACGGCGTCAGACCTTCATGTTGACCATGCGCTGCATCATGACGACGCCGATCGTCATCCACACCGCGACCACGCCCAGACCGATGTGGATCATCGTCCGGTGAATGACCTCGCCGTAGTAGCCGGGCGCCATCAGCTGCAGCATGCCGACGACCACGAAGGGCGCGGCGGTGAGGATCAGGGCCGAAGCCCGGGCTTCCGACGACGCGGCCTTGATCTTCAGGCGCATCTTCAGGCGCTCGCGCACCGTCTTGGCGTTCATCTTGAGCAGGCCGACTAGGTTGCCGCCCGAGCGCTCCTGCAGGCGCACCGTGGCGGCGAAGAGGTCGATGTCCGGCTGCTGGCAGCGGTCGGCGATGCGGCCCACCGCCTGCTCCAGCGTGGCGCCGAAGCTGATCTCGTCGGCGGCCATGCCGAACTCGGAGCCGATGGGGTCCGGCATCTCGCGTCCGACCAGCGCGATGGCGGTGGGGATCGGGTGGCCGGCCTCCAGGCTTCGCACGACGACCTCGAGCGCCTCGGGCAGCTGCGCGGCCAGCGCCTTCTCGCGCTTCGACGCCTTCATCTTCAGGAACATCAGCGGCACGAAGATCGCGCCGAACAGGCCGCCGGGCAGCAGCCCCAGCGGGTTGCGCAGCAGCACGAAGCCCGCGACGCCGCAGGCGAGCGCCGAGACGCCCACGGCGAGCGACCACTTGCGGCGGTCGAACGGAACGCCCGAACGGGTGATCAGCGAGGCCAGCCACTTGCTGCCCCTCTCCCCCTTCTCGTTCAGGCCGCGCTGCTTGCGCAGCTCGAGCACCAGGTCGCCCAGCGACGCCAGCCGCTCCACCACCTTCAGCCGGTGGTTCACCTTGCGGCGCGTCTGGGACACGCGCAGCACGCCCCAGATCGCCTGCGCCGCCGCGAACACCGCGGCGAACACGAGAACCAGGAAGACGGCCGAAGCGTTGACGGGCGCGCCGTTCATCGGAACTACCCCAGCGCCCGCGACGGGTCGAAGTTGGCGGTGTCGTACTTGATGCCCCGGCGCAGGATCTCGTCGAGGCAGCGCGGGCGCAGGCCCGTGGCGCGGAATTCGCCGCGAACGGTGCCGTCGTCGTCGGTGCTGGTGCGGTTGAAGACGAAGATGTCCTGCATCTGCACCACCTGGCCTTCCATGCCGGTGATCTCGGTCACGTGGGTGACCTTCCGCTGGCCGTCCGAGAGACGCATGACCTGCACGATCATGCCGACCGCCGAGGCGATCTGGCCGCGCACCGCTTCGTTCGAGAGATTCAGGCCGCCCATGGCGACCATCTGCTCCAGACGAGTCACGGCCTCGCGCGGGTTGTTGGCGTGGATGGTGGCCATCGAGCCTTCGTGGCCGGTGTTCATGGCCTGCAGCATGTCGAAGGCTTCCTCGCCCCGGACTTCCCCGAGGATTACGCGGTCGGGACGCATGCGGAGCGCGTTCTTGACCAGCTCGCGCTGACGGATCTCGCCCTTGCCTTCGAGGTTCGGCGGACGCGTCTCCATGCGAACGACGTGCGGCTGCTGCAGCTGCAGCTCGGCCGCGTCCTCGATGGTGATCATCCGCTCCTTCTCGCTGATCGCGGCCGAGAGCGCGTTCAGCATGGTCGTCTTGCCGGAGCCGGTGCCGCCGCTGATCACGATGGAGACCCGCGACTTGCAGGCCGCGTGCAGGAACTCCGCCGCGCAGGCGGGCATGGCCCCCACCTCGACCAGCCGCTCGAGCGTCAGCTTCTTCTTGGTGAACTTACGGATGGAGACCGCGGCACCGTCGATGGCGATCGGACCGATGGCGGCGTTCACGCGGCTGCCGTCGGCGAGGCGGGCGTCGACCATCGGCGATGACTCGTCGATGCGGCGTCCCACGCCCGCGGCGATACGGTTGACGATGCGCAGCAGGTGCTCGTTGTCGCGGAAGCGGACCGGCGCGACCTCGAGTTCCCCTTTGCGCTCGATGTAGATCTGGAACGGCCCGTTGATCAGGATGTCCGAGATGCTGTCGTCCTTGAGCAGCGGTTCGATGGGACCGAGGCCGACCATCTCGTCGAACACCGAGCCGCCGAGCTCCTCGAGTTCGGTCGAGTTCAGGGCCAAGCGCTCGGCCCGGACGAACTCCGTGACCAGGCTGCGGACCTGCTTCTGCATCTCGCCCTTGTCGAGCTTCTCCAGCTTCGAGAGGTCGATCTCGTCGATCAGCTGCGCGTGCAGGCGCAGCTTGATGTCGAGGGTGTCCTTCTTCGGCGGCGCGGGCGGAGGCGGCGGAGGCTCCGGCGCGGCGATGACGACGGTCTCCGCGACGGCGGAGGCGGCGGGCTTCGGCCCCTCGACAACGGGCGCCTCGGCAGCGGGGGCGGCCGGGCCGCGCTTCAGGCTGAAACGGCTCATCAGGCGCTCCTCGTCAGGGGCGCGGCCCTGCCGGCGGCCTCGGCGAGGAGGTCGTCGACCAGCCGCTCCACGTCCTTCACGATCTTCGATTTCGGCCGCTGCTGGCGGATGGAGCCGCCGAGGTTGACCGAGGCGGCCGCGGCCTCCCAGTCGGAGGTGATCCCGCCCGCGGCCTTGCGCTGCATGGCCTTCTCGGCCTCGGCCAGCGACGGCGCAGGGCCGAACATCTGCGACTTCAGCCGGTTGAGGATCAGCTTGGGCGCGGCGGCGCCCTGCAGGTCGGTCTCGATCTCGCCCGCGAGGGCGCGGGCCGAGAGCAGCGCCGGCACGGTCAGCTCGGACACCACCAGCACCTCGTCGGACCCGGCGAGCACGTCGAGGGTCCAGGACTGGCGGTGGCGCGGGATGTCGACGACGACCGAGTCGTAGCTCTGGCAGGCGACCTCGAGCAGACGGCACACCGTCTCCGCGCGAACCTGGGCAAAGGCTTGCGGATCCCGCGGCGACGCCAGCAGGTCGAAGCCGGCGGCGACCGGCGCGGCGAAGGCCTGCACCAGCGCCGCGTCGATCCGCTCCGGCGCCGACGCCGCATCGCTCAGCAGCATCGCAGGCTTGGCGCCCAGGTAGGCGGCGGCCGCGCCGTCGGCGAGGTTCAGGTCGACCAGGCAAACGCGCGAGCCGCCCCTGCCCTCGGCGGCGAGCGTCGCGGCGGTCTCGATGGCGATCGTCGTGGCCCCGCAACCGCCGACCGATCCCACGATGCTCCAGCAGCGCGAGGCGGAGCTCTCCTTGGCGGCGGCGTTGGCCAGCAGCGCGGCGGCGATCCGCGCCAGGTTCTCGGCGGCGAAGGGCGCCTCGAGCACGTCCGAGCGGTCGAACCGCAGCAGCGCGCGCACGAGCGACGTCGGCAGGCGGGCGCCGGCCAGCACCGTCGCCATGTCGGGCGCGCGGCGGCTCAGCGCCTCGATGGCGATGCACAGCAGGTCGGGCGCGGCGCATTCGGCGTCGATGATCACGATGTCCGGCGCCGCCGGCCCGAGCGGGAGGGACTGCAGCCCTTCGGGACCCATCAGCTCCACGGCGGCGGCGGGCAGCGCCTCGCGCACGAACGGGGCGAGGCGGTCGCCGACCACGCAGACGCGGCGGGCGTTGAAAGCGGTCATGCGGAGGTTCTCAAGTCTTCGGCCAGGACAGTGACCTCCGCGTCGGGCAGCGTGGTGAAACGCCCCGGGACGAAGTGATCGATGAAAAACAGGTTCGGGCGCGCGCCCGACACACGGACGCTGACCAGCGGCTTCAGCGCGCCGACAACGCCGGCGGTGTCCACGCCGGACGAACGGTAGGTGACGGTGACGTTCGACGGCTGCAGGATCGGCAGCACGTCGCACATGCCCGAGTTCTCGGTGCGCGCCGTGTTGCTGCAGCCCTGCGCGCCCGGGCCGTAGAAGATCCGATTCATCGCGGCGGCGCTGTAGACGCCGTTGGTGCAGGCGCTGGGGGCGCAGACCCGCTCGTAGGCGCCCACGGGCTGGCCCGGCTGCACGCCCGTCTCCAGACCGGTCATGCTCGACAGGTCCGACGCAACCGGATCGGAGATCACGGCGAGGCGGGCGCCCACGCGCGCGGCCTCGACCGCCTGGTTCCAGCGCCAGAAGTACAGGCCGAGGTCGAACATTGCGAACAGGCCGACGAAGAACACGGGGGCCAGCAACGCGATCTCGGTGGCCGCGGCGCCGGTTCGGTCGGTGAGGAAGGAGGAGCGGCGGGTCACGTCAGCTCCCCGTCCAGCGTTCTTCGTGCACCGCGGCCACGTTCAGGGCGCCCACGCCCATCAGGGACAGCAGGCCGAAGCCCTGGTAGGGGCGCACGCTGCGCAGCCGTACGATGCGGATGGTGGCCGGCCCGGTGTAGGCCTGGGTGCTGTTGTCGATGGTGCGGTAGCTCACCGTCACGTGGGCGACCGTCCAGCCCTTCACGCGCGCGGTCCCGCCCGTGCGACGCCCGGTGACGGCGATGTTCTCGGCGTCGGCCTCCACGGCGGTGGGCACGCGCGCCTTGGCGAGGTAGCGCGCGCCGGCGGCGAGGCCCGCCTTGGTGCGGTGCGTCTCGCTGAACAGCCAGCCGGCGTCCGCGGCGGCGAGACCGACGCTGATCAGCAGCGGCAGCACCAGCGCGGCTTCGACCGCGGCCGCGCCGCGGCGACAGGCGAGGAAGGACCTCATCGGCGCACCTCGACCTGGTCCCGGGCGACGACGTCGACGCCCCACTCGACCATGCCGACGATCTCGCCCCAGATGGTGTCTTCGCTGCCGCCCATCGGCTCGGTCAGGAACACCTTGACGAAGCCGCGCACCGGCAGCGGCGGCGTCGAGCCGCCGTTCAGGTCATAAGCGTCGTCCAGCGCCTGGCAGTCGATCACCGCGACCGGCAGCAGGCGACGGTCGGGCGTGTCGGAGGGCGTGCCGCCGGAGTAGCACTGCGGCGCGCCGTTCTCCGGGGTGGTCGAGGCGGTGTAGCCGCTCGTGCCGGGGATCTTCCCGTTGGTGATCTCCCAGCGGTAGACCTCGTAGCGCGTCGGCGGGGTGGCGGGGGTGACCGTGTTCGAGGCGTAGTTGAAGGTGTAGGTCACCCCGCCGATCACGGCGCTGGCCGGGCTGCCGTGGTTCACCTTCATGTACGCGGCCACGTTCCACGTGCCGTCGCCCATTCGCCCGCTCATGTGCGGGCAGTTGCCGGTCGCGAAGCAGTTGTCGCGCGGCAGGCCCATGGCGGACGCGTTCGGCGCGTTGTTGCAGTTCGCGCCCGACCACCCCTTGGTGACGTTCACCGCGGGCGCGAAGGCCGGGTCGTTCTTGGAGCCCTTGAAGGAGCCCTCGTAGATGTCGAAGCGGACGTTGAGCCCCTGCCCCGCCGAGTTCACCGCGCCGGTGCGCAGCACCACGCCGGCGGCGTCGTAGCAGGCGCCGGGGTTCACCTTGGCGAACATGTCGCGGAGCTCGTTCGCGCCGTTGCCGCCCGGCGGCTCCAGGTAGCCGAAGTTCCCGGGGAAGTAGGTCGCCTCGGTGCCCTTGCTCTTGAAGGCGACCAGGCGGCCGCGGACCGTGCGGTCCTTCAGCGCCGCCTCGAGCGACTGGCCGGAGCCTTCGAAGGGGTTGCAGATGAACAGCGGGGCGGCGCCGCACATGCGCTTCACGCGCCCGCCGACGGCTTTGGCCGACAGCGACACGGAGACCAGGCCCTGCGCCATCGACGGCGGGAAGATGGTCCGCACCGCCTCCGGCTTGATCGCGACCTCGACGAAGCGCGCCGCGTTCGGGTTGGTGGTCTCGTAGGCCGACGTGATCGGCGCGTCGTCGCTGGCGGGCAGCGAGCTGAAGAAGCGCAGGCCGCCGACGACCACCTCGCTGTGGCCGCGCGTCGCCAGGGTCTGGCGGTTCTCCACCAGGTTGGCGATCGCAGCGGTGGCGCGCGTGATGGCGTCCGGGTTGCCGTCGAGCTCGACGGCGCTGGCGCGGGCCAGCGAGTCCGCCGCGGTCTGCAGCTCGGCTTCGAGGCTGTAGACGCGCGCCACGTCGAGCGCGAGCGCGAAGGCGCCGATCAGCGGCGGCGCGACGAGCGCCGCCCACA
>DASVVG010000167.1:0-5020 GCA_036386655.1 Caulobacteraceae bacterium
CCATGCCGCTCCACATCATCAAGCTCTGCGTCGGGGCCGACACCGTTGACGAGCTGCGCGCCTGGCGCGCCGAGCAGAAGCGGATGGGCCGCGCCTGCATCGTCAACACCCGCCAGTCGCCCAAGCGCTGCGCCGACGTGCTGGACGGCGGCTCCCTCTACTGGGTGATCAAGGGCGTGGTCCGCTGCCGCCAGACCATCACTGGGGTCGACACCCTCGACGACGGCCCCAAGACCCGCTGCGAGATCCGCCTGCACGAAGAGCTGATCCTGACCGAGCCGCTGCCCCGCCGCGCCTTCCAGGGCTGGCGCTACCTCGCCCCCGACGAGGCGCCGGCCGACCTGGACGCCGGCCTGGCCGCCGACCTTCCCGGCGACATCACCGCCCAGCTCCGCGCCCTCGGGGCCTGGTAATTCGCCTGCGGCGCGAACCTTGCTCCCAAGGGGGCAGGGGGCTTCACGCCGTATCAGGACGGTGCAGCGGCCCTTCCCGGGGCCGTCCGCCATGCACCGTCAAGCCGCCTGCCTCGCCACCATCGACGGCCAGCCCGTCAACGTCGGCAGCCTCCCCGACGCGATCGCCAAGATCGTGCGCAAGGTCCAGAAGGCCGAGCCCTTCACCGTCTTCACCCTGAACCTCGACCACCTGGTCAAGCGCCGCACCGACGGCCGCTTCCGCGAAGCCTACGCCCGCGCCGACCTGGTCACCGCGGACGGCGCCCCGGTGGTCGCCCTCTCCCGGAAGCAGGGCGCCAGCCTCTCCCGCACCACCGGCGCCGACCTCGTCCTGCCGCTGTGCAAGGCCGCCGCCGCGGAGCGCATCCCCGTCTTCCTCTTCGGCTCGGACCAGCACGTGCTGGAATGCGCCGCCGACGTGCTGCGCGAGCGAGCCCCGGGCCTCGACGTCCGCGGCTGCCTCGCGCCGCGCCACGGATTCGACCCCGCCTCCATGGAGGCCGACGCCTTCGGCACGCAGATCGCCAACTCCGGCGCGCGCCTCTGCTTCGTCTGCCTGGGCGCGCCGAAGCAGGAGCTGTTCTCCGACCGCATGGCGCAGCGCGGCTTCCCCGTGGGCTGGCTCTGTGTCGGCGCGGCGCTCGACTTCATCGCCGGCGAGCAGAAGCGCGCCCCCGCCGTGTTCCAGAAGACCGGCCTCGAGTGGACTTGGCGGCTGCTCACCAACCCGCGCCGGATGGCCGCCCGCTACGCCAGGTGCGCCGTGCTCTTCGCCGGCCTGCTGCTCGGCGGCTCAGACCGGCCAGTTGTCGATCAGGCGGGTGCGGCCTAGCCGCGCCGCGGCGAACACCCGCGCCGGCGCGTCCACCTTGCCCTCGAAGCGCCGCAGGTCCTCGGCCGCGCGCACCTCGAAGTAGTCCACCGCCTCGAACCCGGCCTGCTCCAGCCCCGCACGCCCCGCCGCCTCCACGACGGCCGCGTCCGCGCCGGCCTTCGCCGCCGCCGCCGCCGTCTTCAGCACCAGGTTCAGCTTTCCCGCCACGCGCCGCTCGTCGTCGGCGAGGTAGGCGTTGCGCGACGACAGGGCCAAGCCGTCCTCCGCCCGCGCCGTGGGCGCGGCCAGGATCTCCGTGGTCAGGTCCAGATCCCGCGCCAGGCGCCTGATAACCAACAGCTGCTGGTAGTCCTTCTCGCCGAAGATCGCGACGTCCGGCCCGCACTGGATCAGCAGCTTCGCCACCACCGTGGCCACCCCGTCGAAGTGCCCCGGCCGCGCCGCCCCGTCCAACCCCTCGGTCACGCCGCCCACCCTGACGTTGGTCGCGAACCCCGGGGGGTACATCGCCTGACCCGTCGGCGCGTACAGCAGGTCGCACCGCTCGCCGGCCAGCAGCGCGACGTCCGCCGCCTCCTGCCGCGGATAGGCGTCCAGGTCCTCGTTCGGCCCGAACTGCTTCGGGTTCACGAAGATCGAGCACACCACCCGGTCCGCCTGCGCCTTCGCCATGCGGATCAGCGACAGGTGCCCCTCGTGCAGCGCCCCCATCGTCGGCACCAGCGCCACCCGCTCGCGCTTCTCCCGCCACGCCGTCACGCGCGCCTTCAGCGCCCCGGGTGTCCGTACGATGGGAAGCTCGGCCGTCTCCATGCCGCCCCTTTAGCTCACCCCGGCGGGAGTGCTAATCGCCTCGCATGATCCCGAACGCCGCCCCCTCCATGGACTTCGGCCTCGGCGAGATGGCCGACACCATCCGCGAGACCACCGAACGCTACGCCCAGGACCGCATCGTCCCCCTCGCCAGGGAGATCGACGAGTCCAACCATTTCCCCGTGGAGCTCTGGCCCGAGATGGGCGGGCTCGGCCTGCACGGCATCACGGTGGAGGAGGAGTGGGGCGGCCTCGGCCTCGGCTACCTCGAGCATTGCGTGGCGATGGAGGAGGTCTCCCGCGCCTCCGCCAGCATCGGCCTCAGCTACGGCGCCCACTCGAACCTCTGCGTCAATCAGATCCGCCGCTGGGGCAACGACGAGCAGAAGCGCCGCTACCTCCCCAAGCTGATCTCCGGCGAGCACGTCGGCGCGCTCGCCATGTCCGAGGCCGAAGCCGGCTCCGACGTCATCGGCATGAAGCTCCGCGCCGAGCGCCGCGGCGACCGCTTCGTGCTCAACGGGACCAAGTTCTGGATCACCAACGCGCCCGAGGCGAACACCCTCGTCGTCTACGCCAAGACCTCGCCGGAAGAGGGCTCCCGCGGCGTCACCGCCTTCCTGATCGAGAAGGGGTTCAAGGGCTTCCACGTCTCCCGCAAGCTCGACAAGATGGGCATGCGCGGCTCGGACACCGGCGAGCTGGTGTTCGAGGACTGCGAGGTCCCCGAGGAGAACGTGATGGGCCCGCTCAACGGCGGCGCCGGCGTCCTCATGAGCGGCCTCGACTACGAGCGCGCCGTGCTCTCCGCCGGGCCGCTCGGCATCATGCAGGCCTGCCTCGACGTGGTCCTGCCCTACGTGCGCGAGCGCAAGCAGTTCGGCCGCCCCATCGGCTCCTTCCAGTTGATGCAGGCCAAGGTCGCCGACATGTACGTCGCCCTGAACAGCGCCCGCGCCTACGTCTACGCGGTGGCCAAGGCCTGCGACGCCGGCAAGACCACCCGCTTCGACGCCGCCGGCGCCATCCTGTTCGCGAGCGAGAACGCGGTGAAGACCTCCCTCGAAGCCATCCAGGCCCTCGGCGGCGCCGGCTACACCAAGGAGTGGCCCGTCGAGCGCTTCCTCCGCGACGCCAAGCTCTACGACATCGGCGCCGGCACGAACGAGATCCGCCGCTTCCTCATCGGCCGGGAGCTGGTGGGGGGGTGAGTTCTCCCTTCAGCGCCGAGGAGCTGGCCCGGCGCGTGCCGGTCTGGACGGCGCTGGCGGACCTCTTCCGGGACACCGAGTTCACCGACGGCGACGCCGCCTACGTCGCCCGGGTGCTGGCCGCCTCCGGTTACGACACCCCGACGCTGGAGCGCATCCTCCGCACGGAGGTCGCCCCCACCTTCGGCTGGAACGCGATCTCGGTGGCCGGGGAGTGGGCGGGCTGGAACGAGGAGGTCGTCCGGGACGCCGTCCTGGAGCACCTCGCGAGGCGTCGCGGGCTGACCGGCGTGCCCGGCCGCGTCGTCGGCCGCATCGCCCGCAGGATGGTGGCTCCGCACTGGGCGGGCGTCCTCCGGGAGCTGGAGCGCCCGAGCTACTCCCCCGCGCCTTGGTAGGGCGGAACGGCCGAGCTTCGTGGACCGCCGAAGACTAGCGCCCGATCCGGAACACCGCCGTCACGCGTGCGTCGAACATGACGGGCTGCGGCGTCACGTTGAGGCTCACGGCCGGCCGGATGCGGGAGCCGGTCACCACCACGCTCTCGACGTTGTCGGTCGGCGCCAGAGAGGCCCTCGCGTCGGGGTCGACCACCCGCTCCAGCGGCCCGAGCACCACCCCGCTCGCCTTGGCGACCGCCTCGGCTTGGAGCCGCGCCTCGCGCACGGCGCCCGCGACGGCTTCCCGGCGAAGCGCCTGCGGATCGTCGAGCCCGCTCTCTTCCAGCCTGACGCCGATCGCCCCCCGCTCCGCTGCGATTGACACCGCCTGTCCCACGCGCTCGGCGGGCCAGACCTTCATCCGCGCGGACACGTACGCCACGTACCCGGTCGGGGCGCATTCCCCGGCGGGGCGCGCCCGGTCGCGCACCCCCCCCTCGCATTGTGGCGAATAGGTTTCGACGACGTGGGTCGCCGGATTGTGGACGTTCAGACGGCTGACGCCTTCGACCGCCGCCACGCCTTCGGTCACCCGGTCCTGCTGCGCCTTCAGCGTCCTGAGCGCCTCCACCTGCGTGCGGCCGTCGCCGCGGAACTCGGCGTGGATCTCCGCGTAGTCGGCCGCGCGGGTGGCGCGCGGCGCCGGTCACCGCGATCACCGGGTGCTCGAAATCAGCGTTTGGCTGGGTCTGCGCGGACGCCGCCCCGGCGGCGACAAGGGCTGCGATGAAGGTGAGGCGGCGCATGGGTGCTCTCCGAAGTTGAGCGCATCCTGCCTTCCGTGCGTGCGGGGGCAAGCGGAACCGCCGCGGAGATCGGCTGTTCAGCCGGAAACAGGAGCCCCGCCCATGCCCGCCAAATCCGGAGCGCAACAGAAGGCCGCCGGCGCCGCACTGTCCGCCAAGCGCGGCGAGACCCCGAAGTCCAAGCTCAAGGGCCCGTCCAAGGGCATGGCCGAGTCCATGAGCGAGAAGCAGCTCGAGGAGCTCGCCTCCACCAAGCGCAAGGGCAAACCCGAGCACGCGGCGGCAAAGAAGACGGCGAGCAAAAAGACCGCCGCCAAGAAAACGAGCAGCAAGAAGAAGTGACGTCCGCCCGCCGCAGCCGGTGAGAAGAGGCGCGGCCACGCGCCCTCTGCGGCCTTGTTCTCTTGGATGCCAGCGTGCCGGTCGGGTCAGGTCAGTCAAGGACCGGCCTCCGGCCGGCCGCTCCGCGGCGGCCCTCAGGGCCGTCCTTGAGTGACCCGACCCGACCGGCTTCCATCCC
>DASVVG010000168.1:0-3542 GCA_036386655.1 Caulobacteraceae bacterium
CAGCATCGGACGCAGAGCGCGCCAAGCCAGCTTGCCGTGACCGATCTCGCGCCGTCCCGCGCCGCCCATGCGGCCGGTCTCGCCCACCGAGACCGGCGGGAAGTTGTAGTGCAGGAGGAACTTCTCCTTGTACGTGCCCGACAGCGCGTCGACGTACTGCTCGTCCTCGCCGGTGCCCAGCGTGGTCACCACCAAGGCCTGGGTCTCGCCGCGGGTGAACAGGGCCGAGCCGTGGGCGCGGGGCAGGACGCCCACTTCGCTCACGATCTGGCGGACCTTGTCGAGCGGGCGGCCGTCGATGCGGCGGCCGTGCTCGATGATGTCGCGGCGCAGGATGTGGGCTTCGGCTTCCTTGAAGGCGGCGCCCAGCTTGGAGGGGTCGATCCCGTCCGGGTTGGCTTCCGTCTTCGCCAGCTGCTCGACGGCCTTCTGCTTGGCCGCCTGGATGGCGGCGTGGCGGTCGGCCTTCTTCTGGTTGCCGTAGGCGGCGCGGAGTTCGTCGCCGACGAGGCCCTGCACCTTGGTCACGTGGGCGCTCATGTCTTCCGGCTGGAAGTCGAACGGGTCCTTGGCCGCGTGCTCGGCCAGTTCGATGATCGCGTCGATCACCGGCTGGAAGCCGCGGTGGGCGAACATCAGCGCGCCCAGCATCTTGTCCTCGGCCAGTTCCTTGGCCTCGGACTCGACCATCATCAGCGCGTCCTGGGTGCCGGCGACCACCAGGTCGAGGTCCGAGGTCTGCATCTGGTCGAGGGTGGGGTTGAGCACGTACTCGCCGTCGATCATGCCGACGCGCGCCGCGGCGATCGGGCCCATGAAGGGCGCGCCGGACAGCGTCAGGGCGGCGGAGGCCGCGACCATGGCGATGATGTCGGGGTCGTTCTCGAGGTCGTGGCTCAGCACGTTCACGACAACCTGGGTCTCGTGCTTGAAGCCCTTCACGAACAGCGGGCGGATCGGGCGGTCGATCAGGCGGGAGACCAGCGTCTCCTTCTCCGTCGGACGGCCTTCACGCTTGAAGTAGCCGCCCGGGATCTTGCCGGCGGCGTAGGTCTTCTCCTGGTAGTTGACCGTCAGCGGGAAGAAATCCAGGCCCGGCTTCGGCGCCTTCGCGAACACGGCGGTCGCCAGCACGGTGGTGTCGCCGTAGGTGGCGAGGACCGCCCCGTCGGCCTGACGGGCCATGCGCCCGGTCTCCAGGGTCAGGGTGCGGCCGCCCCACTCGATGGTCTTGCGTTTGATGTCGAACATTTCGCTCTTTCAGTATCCCGGCGGGCGTATTCCCGGCGGGGCGGACGGATGTGCGGAGGCGCGAGTTTTGCGGAGCCGGAGTCCTCGTCCCAACGACAGGCTTGGATGAGGACTGCGTCTGAGCCCTCGGCGTGTTCGAGAGCCTCGCGGGCTCTCCGTCGTCTCCGCCCTGTGCCTGTCGACGGGGCGGGACGACGATAGATAGGCGCCTAGCGGCGCAATCCCAGACGTTCGATGAGGGTCTGGTAGCGGCCCTCGTCGGATTTCTTCAGGTGGTCGAGAAGGCTCCGGCGCTGCGACACCATCTTGAGCAGGCCGCGGCGGGAGTGGTTGTCCTTCTTGTGGGTCTTGAAGTGCTCGGTCAGGTTCGAGATCCGTTCGGAGAGGATCGCGACCTGCACTTCGGCGGAGCCGGTGTCGCCCTCGGTGCGGGCGTGGTCGGCGATGAGCGCGGTCTTGCGCTCGGCGGTGATGGACATTCGTCAGTCTCCGGCATCGAGGTTGAAAACCCGGACAGGCTCGAGGCGTCCGGCCCTCATCTCGCAGAGCGCGACGATCCCCTCCGATCCCATGGCTGAAACGGTCCGGGAGCCCTCGGCGAACTGAGGGCGGAGCGTCTCCACCTGACGGGGAAGGAGGACGACGGAGCGTCCCTGCTTGAGCCTGAAGGCTTCTTCCTGGGTCAAGGCGAGCGCCGGGATGCCGTCCAGCGCCGTCTCGACCGGAAGCAGTGCCTCCGAGCCGCGGCCCTCATATACGAGTTCCTCCAGTTTCGCCAGCGTGACCGCGGAGCCCTCGCCGAACGGGCCCACCCGCGTCCGCCGCAGCGCCGACACGTGCCCGCAGGTCCCTAGCGCCGCCGCGAGGTCCCTCGCCAGCGCCCGGACGTACGTCCCCTTGCCGCAGTCGATCTCCACCTCGACGTGGTCGGCATCGGGCGCCCCCGCCACCCGCGCCGCGTGGATGACCACCCGCCGCGCCTGCAGCTCCGGCGCTGCCCCGGCCCGGGCGAGGTCGTAGGCCCGCTCCCCGGCCACCTTGATTGCCGAGAAGGCGGGCGGGACCTGCTCGATCTCGCCGGTGAAGCGCGGAAGGATCGCGGACACCTGCTCGGGCGTCGGCCGCACGTCTGAGGTGGCGACCACCTCGCCTTCCTTGTCGTCGGTGGTCGTGGCGCTCCCCCAGGCGATGGTGAAGCGGTAGCTCTTCGCCGCGTCCATCATGTGCGGCACGGTCTTGGTCGCCTCGCCCAGCGCGATCGGCAGCACGCCGGTGGCCAGCGGGTCCAGCGTGCCCGCATGTCCCGCCTTCTGCGCGTTGAACAGCCGGCGCACCCGCGTGACCGCGTCGGTCGATCCGAACTCGTAGGGCTTGTCGACCGCGACCCAGCCGTGGACCCGGTCGCCCTTACGTCGGCGACCCATCGTCCTCGTCCGCCTCCAGGTCTCGGCGGACGCGGGGGTCGTGGAACAGCCGGTCCATGTGGGCGGCCGCCGCGAACGTCTCGTCGTGCACGAACCGCAGGTCGGGCGTGAACTTCATGTCGATGTTCCGGCCCAGGCGCCCGCGCAGGAACTTGGCGTGCCGGTTCAGCGCCTCGACGATCGGCCGCGTGTCGCCGCCCACCACGCCGGCCCCGAGCGGCTCCACGTAGCAGGTCGCGTGGCGCAGGTCGGGCGACAGGCGCACCTCGGTCACCGTCACCGAGACGCCGGACATCGCCTCGTCCTGCAGTTCCTCCTCGCGCAGCACCTCGACCAGCGCGTGCCGGATCAGCTCGCCGGCGCGGAGCTGGCGCTGCGACGGCCCGGTCGGGGCCTTGGAGGAGCGATGCTTCATGGCGGCGCGGCGCTTACGCCCGCCCCGCCGCCCTGTCCAGCGTCGGCGCGTCGCCTAGCGGGCGGCGCAGGCCGTCTCGAACAGCGTCTCCTGCAGACTGCCCGGGGTGGAGAACGCCCACTGCGGCTCCTCCGCGGGGTCCGAGGCGTGGCTCTCGCCCCCCAGGTTGTTTCCCGAATACAGCGTCTGCGCGCGCAGCTTGCCGCGCATCTGGGAGCAGTCGACATCCCACAGTTGCACCGTGCTGCCGTGCCGCCTGGCGGGGTCGCTGTCCGGATGGTTCTCGTAACGAGCCCAGATCCGCTTCAGGGACGGCACGCCCCCGACCGCCGGCCGGGTGAACAGCAGGGCCTGATCGTTTCCCCTGCGCCCGGTCCAACCCATCGGCTCCAGCCGGACCGTGTCCCAGTGGGGGCCGCCGCTCTGCAGCAGCGTCAGCGCCAGCATGGTCC
>DASVVG010000169.1:0-16861 GCA_036386655.1 Caulobacteraceae bacterium
CGCGCCAGGCGCGGTCCTCGTAGTGGACGGGGTGGATCTCGACCACGTCGCCGCGGCGGCGGAAGGTGCCGCGCCCGAAGGCGGCGTCGTTGCGCTTGTATTGCAGGGCCACGAGATCGGCGAGGAGCTTCTTGTCGTCGACGGTGTCGCCGACGGCGAGGGTGAAGGTCATCGCCGTGTAGGTCTCGACCGAGCCGATGCCGTAGATGCAGCTGACACTGGCCACCACGATGACGTCGTCGCGCTCGAGGATGGCGCGGGTGGCGGAGTGGCGGTGGCGCTCGATCGTCTCGTTGATCGAGGAGTCCTTCTCTATGTAGAGGTCGGTGCGCGGGACGTAGGCCTCGGGCTGGTAGTAGTCGTAGTAGGAGACGAAGTACTCGACGGCGTTGTCGGGGAAGAAGCTCTTGAACTCGCCGTAGAGCTGGGCGGCGAGGGTCTTGTTGGGGGCGAGGATCAGCGCCGGGCGCTGGGTGGCCTCGATGACCTTGGCCATCGTGTAGGTCTTGCCGCTGCCGGTGACGCCGAGCAGGACCTGGTCGTGCTCCTTGGCCTGGACGCCGGCCACGAGCTCGGCGATGGCGGCGGGCTGGTCGCCGGCGGGCTCGTAGGGCGACTGGATGCGGAACTTGCGGCCCCCTTCCCGCTTCTCCGGGCGCGCAGGGCGGTGCGGCGCCCACGCGGAGGCGATCCCCGTCGGGAAGTCATGGATGAACGGTGCGGAGACGTCGGAGACGCCCGCGGGCTCTGCGGAACGGGGCATGAACGCTACTTAGGCGCGCGAGCGCGCGAGGGCTAGGTCAGCGCAGGGAGGCGTGGATCTCGCCGAGGTCGAGGCACTGGCTCCGGTAGCGGTTCCAGGCGGCGGTGGCCTGCCGGTGCGAGCGCCAGGTCTGGTCGCCGAGGCCGATGCCCTGCCCCACATGCGGGCGGATCACCTCGAGGGCGGCGGCGTCGCCGACGCCGCGGTCCTCTGAGACGCGGCGGATCGCCTCCCGCTGGAACTGCAGGGCGCGCCCACGGGCTTCCGCCGCCGCCTCACGCTCGCCGGCACCCTGGAAGCCGTCGGCGCTGGCGATGAAGAAGCCGGTGCAGCGGGCGAGCTGCCGCCACCAGGCGTTCCCGGCCAGGTCGCCCGCCCAAGGCGAACGACGGCTGACTTTGGAGTCGATCAGGCGGTCAGCGGCCACCACGGCGTCCACGGTCGCCGATCGGTCAGCGGCGAGGGACGGCATAGCGGCTGCGCAAACGGAAACCGCACCGGCGGCGGCGAGGACGAGACGCAGGGTCGACATCGTGGTTTCCCCCTCACGAGACGAAGGGGGGAGGATGCGCCCGAGCGGGCGCATGCGCAACGCGGGCGGTCCTACGAGCTCAAGCCCATCGAAGCGTAGGTAGAGCCGACGTCCAGGCACTGGCTGCGGAACATGTTCCAGCCGCTGGCGGTACGATCCCGACGCGCCCAGAGGCGCTCGCCCACGCCCCGCCCGATCGCGACTTCGGGCGCGACGATGTCGAGGACCGCTTCACGGGCCAGCCCCCGATCCGCCGCAGCGCGCCGAACCGCCATTTCGAACAAGCTGTCGGCCTGCTTCTCGGCGGCCCGGGTGTCCGCGGCGCGCCCCAACCTTTCGCTGCCGTTCGCCACCGAGTCGAAGAAGCCGGCGCAGCGGGCGAGCTGCGTCCACCACGCGGTGCCCTGCAGGCCGTGGAGCGACGTCGGCTGGTGCCGGCTCGGCCGCTCGATGAGGCGGTCCTGCGCGGCGGCCGAGCCGGCGCTGGCGATCATCAAGGCGGCCAGAGCGCCGCCCGCCAATACGCGCATCTTCATGATCCTAACCCTCCCAGGCTCCGCAGGAGGATGAGCCAAGCCCCGAAATCCTGCAACTAGCGACGACTGCGGGGGCCGAGTCGCCTGCCGAGGAACGGCGCCGAACCGGCGGCGGGCCAGAAGTTCCACAGAAAAGGCGCGGCAGGACGCCGCATGCAGACCTGCCCCGGAAGCCTCGATTCAGGGGTGTTTCACCCCGGGACGGCCCAGTGTTTGCATGGGAATTCCCCGATTAGGCGACGGCATGGGCGGGGCGCAGCCAAGCTTCAGGGCTTGACCTTAGTGTCGCAATCACGCCACATTTCGAAGCGTTAAGGATCACGTCCCGGCCGCTAGTCGCGTTTGCAGCCGGTTTTGAAACGCCCCCGGGAGCCTGTCGAGAGGCCGGAGGGGTGACTTGTCGGGGGGCGCATCCGCCCTCGCCGAAAGGGACGCGAGAGCATTGTTCAATTATCCGCAAGCGCGGGCGAAAGCCCGTGCGGTCGCTGGCGCAGGTGCGCTCGGGGCCGTCATGACGCTGACCTTCGCCGGCGCTTACACCGCCGGAGGGATGGCCAACGCCGCTGACCGGCGTGCCGACATCACCCGCCTGGCCGAAGCGGCCAAGGGCGGATACTCCGAGGCCAGCCTGATCGGCGCGGCCGCCGACTGGGACGAGGCCGCCCTGGCAGTCGCCCGCCGGCATGACCCCTACACCGTGGCCGGCGCTCCCCTGCGTGGCCGCCAGACCGTCGGCGAGATGCGCGGCGTCGAGCTGCCCAGCGTGCTGGAGCAGGGTGGAAACTCGCAGGCCGCCGACGGGTTCCAGCCCGCGCGCCTGAGCCACCTCACCTCGTCGCGCGAACTCGATTGCCTGGCCAAGGGCGTCTACTTCGAGGCTCGCGGCGAAGGCACCGCCGGCATGGAAGCGGTGGCGCAGGTCATCGTGAACCGCGCCCGCCACCCGAGCTTCCCGAAGTCCATCTGCGGCGTGATCTACCAGGGCGCCGGCAAGGGCCGCGGCTGCCAGTTCAGCTTCGCCTGCGACGGCTCGATGCGCAAAGGCGTGTCCGGCCCGCTGTGGGACCGCGCCCGCCAGATCGCCGGCCGCACGCTGGACGGCGAAGTGCGCAGCCCGGTCGGCACCGCCACCTTCTTCCACGCCACGCGGATTTCCCCGAACTGGCGCGGCCTGACGCGGGTGGCCACCGTCGGCCGCCACGTGTTCTACCGCCACGCCGGCGCCCGCGGCTCGGCTTCGATGCTGATGGCCAAGGGCCAGGTGTTCCAGACGGCCTCGGCCGCTCCGGAGCGCGGGACCCTCTACAAGGTGGCCCGGAAGTCGTCAGACGAAGGCCGCGTGATGCTGGCCTCGAACACCGAAGCGGCGCCGGCGGCGGAAGCGGCTTCCAAGCCCGCCAGCTACTCGCTCGACGCCATCGTGGACGCGGCCACCGAGTCCTGAGTTCAGTAAAAACCTCTCTCCCGAGGTCAGGGGGAGCGCCGCGAGGCGCTCCCCCTTTTTCGTGCCCGTTAGACGAGCAGCGTCTGCGGGCGCGGGTAGGGCTGGGTCTGCACGGCGTAGCTGAGGCCGACGGCGCAGCGGGCCGCGAACCAGATGAACGGCGCCGCGGCCACGAACACGGTCGCGATCAGCATCAGGATGCCGACGCCGACGATGCTGAGCACCGCCCCGGTCACCACCCAGGCGATGATGAAGGGGATCATCACCAGCATCAGCACCAGCCCGATCCAGAAGGTCCAGATCTGGAAGGTGTAGTGGCTCTGCGCCCAGGCGGGGGCGCCGCCCTTGACGACGTAGGCCATGATGACGCCGGCGATGGCCGTGAGGCCGCCGGAGATGAAGCCCGCCAGGTACAGGCCGTAGATGATGCTGGTCAGCAGGCGCGCGTTGGCGTCGGCGTCGGCGCCGGGCGTCAGGTCGATCCCCGGGTCCGAAGGCGCGGTGGATACGTCGGTCATCGTTTTCAGTCCCTCCGGGGCCGCAACCGGCCCTCTCGATAAACGATATGGCGGGCGGGCCTCGGCGCCAACTTACGCTTTTGTATCCTTTCCCGCTCAGCCGTCGGCGGCGAGGCGGAGCGCCCGGCCGCGGGCGATCAGCCGGGCCTCCCGCGCGGCGCGGTCGCGCTCGGGGACGTCGGCGAGCACCCTCCCCGCCTCGTCGAACCATGTGACCAGCCGACCTCGCTCGAAGGCGAAGGCGGCCATCGGCTCACGGACGAGGAAGGGCTCCTCGGCGCCGGGCGCGAAGTACCAGACCACCTCCCCCGTCATGGCGCCGGAGTCGTCGGCGACCTTCTCGACGATCTTCAGGACCTGGTCGTTCTCGCGCCAGGCGTCGTGGATCACGCCCTGGTGCTTGAACTCGTACGGGCGGACGCCGCCCTTCGCCGCGATACGGGCGTTGATCGCCGCGGCGCGGTCGAGCGGAGCGTTCGGGTCCTTGGCCGCGGCCGCGGGTCGGGCGGCCCAGTTCTCGGGGCAGAGGCGCAGGGTCACCGGCTCGCGGCCGCTGATCCGGACGCGGAGGCCATCGCCGAGCCGCTCGAGCAGGATCTTCGCCGGCGCGCCGCGTTCGCGGGCGCCGCAGGTGGCGTCGATGTCCCAGCCGGTGTCGGTCTCCGCGGCGCGCTGGAAGCTGCAGAACGTGCCGTCGTGCGCCTCCAGGGCGGTGCGGGTGAGGACATACTGCGAGTGCGCGCAGCCCGAGGGGTCGGGTCCCCAGCGGCCGACGAAGCCCGTCGGACCGGCCGGCACGCGGGAGGGAGCGGGCTCGCCGGCGGCCGGAGCGGCGGCGAGCGGCGCGGCGGGGCCGGGCTCCTCCGCCCGCTCGCCGCAGGCGGCCAGCAGCAGCGCGGCGGTCAGCAGGACCCGTCTCACGGGCAGCGGCGCAGGGTGACGGACTCGAAGGGGCCGCCCGCGACGGTCATCGTCTCCGGCGGGGCGGGGTCCGTGAGCGTCAGGGTGAGCCCGGCGTCCTGCGGCGGCCCTTCCGCGGTGCATCGGGCGGCGATCTCCCAGCCGGCCTGCGTGCGCTCGACCTTGCCGAAGGTGCAGGAGACCTCGCCCGCGGTGGTCAGGCGATCGGCCGCGAACGTCCACGCCCCGGCGGCGCAGAGGTTCGGCTGGGCCGCCCAGCGCCCGACGAAGCCGCTCGGCCCGACGGTGGTCACCGCCTGCCCCGGAGGCGCAGCAGCGACCGCGGCCGGGGTCTCGGCGGCGGAGACGGCGTCTGCGGCCGGGGGCGTACCGGCGGCGTCCCCCTGCCCTTCCTCACGGCCGCAGGCGGCGGCGAGGAGCGCGAGCGCGATCACGGCGGCGGGGCGAAGCATGACGAGACCTCCGGTTCGGCTGATCAACGGCTCAGCTCGTCCGGGGTTCGCGGCCAGAGTTCACAGGCAGGCTCGATGGACACCCGTGGCCGAGGTTTCTAGGTTGCGGCCGCGTTCGAGGAGCCGAGGCCGCGATGTTCCAGGAATCCGTTGCGCTGAAGCGGATCAAGCCGCCGGCGACGCTGGTGATGAGCACGCGCGCGCGGGCGCTGAAGCGTGAGGGCGCGGACGTCATCGGGCTCTCCGCGGGAGAACCTGACTTCGACACGCCGGACAACGTGAAGGAAGCGGCGATCCGCGCCATCCGCGAGGGGCAGACCAAGTACACCGACGTCGACGGCGTCCACGAGCTGAAGGAAGCCGTCGTCGAGAAGTTCAAGCGGGAGAACGGGCTCGAGTACACGACCCAGCAGGTCAACGTGTCGCCCGGCGGCAAGGCGGTGCTGTTCAACGCCCTGATGGCGACGCTCTCGCCCGGCGACGAGATCATCGTGCCGACGCCCTACTGGGTTTCCTATCCGGAGATCGCGCGCATGGCGGGCGCGGAGGCCGTGTTCGCGCAGACGTACAAGGACGACGGGTTCAAGCTGAAGCCGGAGGCGCTGGAGCGCGCGATCACCCCGCGCACCAAGTGGGTGATCCTGAACTCGCCCAACAACCCTTCGGGGGGCGCCTACACCGCACGCGACCTGCGCGAGCTGGGCGACGTGCTGCAGAAGCACCCGCACGTGTGGGTGCTGACCGACGACATCTACGAGCACCTCGTCTACGACGGCTTCGAGTTCGCCACGATGGCGCAGGCGGTGCCCGACCTCTACGACCGCACGCTGACGATGAACGGCGTGTCGAAGGCGTACGCCATGACGGGCTGGCGCATCGGGTTCGCCGCGGGGCCTGCGCCGCTGATCAAGGCCATGGCCAAGGTGGAGGGCGTGTCGACGTCCTGCGCGTCCTCGCCGGCGCAGTACGCCGCGATCGAGGCCCTGACCGGGCCGCAGGACTTCATCGCCGAGCGCGCGAAGGCGTTCCAGGAGCGGCGCGACCTCGTCGTGTCGATGCTGAACCAGGCGCGCGGGCTGTCGTGCCCGACGCCGGAGGGGGCGTTCTACGTCTACCCGTGCGTCGACGAGCTGATCGGCAAGATGAGCCCGAGCGGTCGGGTGATCGAGAACGACGAGATCTTCGTCACCGAACTGCTGGAGCAGGAGAACGTGGCCGCGGTGCACGGCGAGGCGTTTGGTCTGTCGCCCCACTTCCGCGTCTCCTACGCGGTCGGCACCGAGGTGCTCGAGGAGGCCTGCTCGCGCATCCAGCGGTTCTGCGCGAGCCTCTCTTGACGACCCTGCAGGCGGCGCTCGCGGGCGCGGCGCTGGCGCTGGCGACGGCCCTCGCGCTGGCGTGGGCGGTGAGCTGGTGCGGACCGGTGGACCCGGTGAAGGAACGCTCGAGCCACGCGAGGCCCACCCCCACCAGCGCGGGCGTGGGCGTGCTGGCGGGCACGGCGGCGGGCGCGGCGCTGTTCGCCGCGCTGGCTCCGATCGACGGCTTCGGACCGGTGGGGCTGCTGCTGGCGTTCGCGGCGACGCTGGCGCTGTTCGGGGCGGCGGACGACCTGTTCGACGTGAGCGCCAAGCTGAAGCTCGCGGTGCAGGCGGCGCTCTCGCTCGGGTTCGCGGTGGGGGTGGCGCGGGTGGAGGCGCTGCCGCTGGCGCCCGGCCTGGAGCTGCCGGTCGGCGTGCTGCTCGGGACGGCGGGGACGGTGCTGTTCCTGGTGGTGCTGCTGAACGCGGTAAACTTCATGGACGGGTCGAACGGGCTGGCGCCGGGCGCGGGCGTGGTGGCGCTGACCGGGCTGGCGCTGTCGGGGATCTGGACCACCGTGGAAGGCGGACCGCAGACGCCGGCCGCTGCTGCGGGCGTGGCGCTGGCGGCGGCGGGCGCCGGGCTCGGGCTGCTGGCCTGGAACGGGCCGGGGCGGGTGTTCCAGGGCGACGCGGGCGCGCTGTTCACCGCCGCGATGATCGGGGGCGTGGGGCTGCTGCTCGCGCAGGCGGGGGTGACCACGCCCTACTTCGTGGTTTTCACCGTCCTACCGATGCTGACGGACGTGCTGCTGACGCTGCTGTCGCGGGCGCGGCGGCGGCAGTCGCTGTTCGTGGCGCACCGCGAGCACCTGTACCAGCTGTGGCTGGACGCGACGGGCAGGAGCCACGCGGCGCTGGCCTGGCGGTTCTGGGCGCTGACGGCCGCCTGCACGTTCGGCGGGATGGTGGTCGACTTCTACTTCACCGAGTGGACCGCGCCGGCGCTGGCGGCCGGAGTGGCGGCGCTGAGCGCGGGCTGGGTGCTCGCGCGGCGCGAGATGGTGCGGCGGCTGGGCGCCTAGGCGACGCGGCTGACGGCGAAGTCGGCGAGCTGCTCGAGGGCGTCGCGCCAGTCGCCGCGACGGAACGGCGCCAGGGCCGCCTTGGCCTGCTCGGCGTAGCCGCCCGCGAGTTCGAGCGTGGAGTCGATGGCGCCGGTGCGCAGCACGAGGTCCCGGGCGCGGCGGAAGTCCGTGTCGGCGCGCTCGTTCTGGCCCATGGCGCGGGTCCAGAACGCGGCCTCGGAGGCGCCGGAGCGCTGGACGGCCAGCAGCAGCGGCAGCGTCGCCTTGCCCTCGCGGAAGTCGTCGCCGGCGTTCTTGCCCAGCACGTCCGAGGAGCCGCCGTAGTCGAGCGCGTCGTCGGCGAGCTGGAAGGCGAGACCGAGGTTGCGGCCGTAGGCGCGCAGCGCGCTCACGCGGGCGTCGGGCGCGCCGGCGCTGACCGCGCCCGCCTCCGCGGCGGCGGCGAACAGCTCGGCGGTCTTGGCGCCGATGATCTCGAGATAGGTCTCCTGACCGAGCGCCAGGTCGTGGGCGCGGGTGAGCTGGAGCACCTCGCCCTCGGCGATGACGCGCGACGCGCGGCTCAGGATCTCGAGGGCGCGCAGCGAGCCGGTCTCGACCATCAGCTCGAAGGCGCGGGCGAAGAGGAAGTCGCCGACCAGCACGCTGGTGGGCGCGCCCCAGATCAGGTGGGCGGCGACCTTGCCACGGCGCAGGCGGGAGCTATCGACCACGTCGTCGTGCAGCAGGGTGGCGGTGTGGATGAACTCGACGGCGGCGGCGAGCTTCCAGGCCCCCTCCCCGGCGTCGCCCGCGAGGCGCGCGGCGGCGACGGTGAGCAGCGGGCGCAGGCGCTTGCCGCCGGCGGAGATCAGGTGGTCGGCGAGCGCGGGGATGACCGGGACCGGGCTGTCCATCCGGTCGAGGATCAGGGCGTCCACGGCGGCCATGTCGGGCCGCGCCAGCTCGATCAGCCGGTCGACGGAACCGCTGGGGCGGACGACGGCCCTGCTGATTACGTTCAAGCCCTTACGCTCCTACTGGACGCGAGCGCACAATGGTGAGGGGACCCCGGAGGGTCAAGGCGAGCGCGGCGCATGGACACGCAGGAGAGAACGCTCGACGCGCTGCTCGGTGGCCGGGTGCGGCTGCTGCAGCCGAAGAGCGGCTATCGGGCCGGCATGGACGCGGCGCTGCTGGCCGCGGCCGTCGAGGCGGCGGCCGGAGAGCGGGTGATCGAGGCCGGCTGCGGAACGGGCGCGGCGCTGCTGCAGGCCGCCGTCCGATCCCCGGGCGCGCGGTTCACCGGGGTCGAGCGGGCGGCCATGGCCCTGGCGTGGGCCCAGGAGAGCATCGCGCTCAACGAGATGCAGGAGCACGTCCAGGCGATCGAGGGCGACGTTGACGCCGGCTTCGCGCCGCTGGGCCTCAAGGCGTTCGACGCCGCGTTCTCCAACCCGCCCTTCTTCGACGACGAGGCGGCGCTGCGGGCGCCGCACCGGGACAAGCGGGGAGCGTGGATCGCCGAAGGCGGCCTGAGGGCGTGGACGCGCTTCCTGCTGAAGGCGGTGCGCGAGGGGGGACGCATCACCGTGATCCACCGGGCCGACCGTCTCGCGGACCTGCTGGCACAGCTGGGCGAGACCGCGGGGTCGTTCCGGGTGCGGCCGGTGCATCCGTTCGCGGACGAACCAGCCAAGCGCGTGCTGGTGCGGGCGGTGAAGACCGGGCGGGCGCCGCTGGTGCTGCTGCCGCCACTGGTGCTGCACGAGCGCGGCGGCGGGCCCACGGCCGAGGCCGACGCGATCCTCCGGGGCGAGGCGGCGCTCGGGTGGGACTAGCCTTCGGCGGGCTGCTGTTCCGGCACGAGGCCGAGCAGGACGAGGTCGTCCTTGGCCAGCGAGATGAGGTGCATGACGTGCTCCACCTCCACCGACTGCGAGAGCAGGCCGGCGCGGCCCTCGTCCAGCGCCTCGTAAGCCGTCCGGTTCTGCGAATTGAACGCGGCGTAGAGCGCGAGCTTCAGAGCGGCGACCTGGCTCTGCAGGTCGCGGACGCGGAGCTCGAGGGCCTCCACGCGTCGTTCGTGTTCGGCGTCGTCCATGCATCCCCCCGGACGGCCCAGCTTAGCACGCCCTTCAGTCGGCGTAGAGCTTCAGCGCCTCGAGGCAGAGTTCGAGGCCGGTGAGGTCGAACATCGGGTCCGGGGTGACGATGACGTAGAGACGCCGGGCCTCGGCCCAGAGCATCAGGCTCTCGGGCAGGCCGAAGTCCTCGATCTCCCCCTCCTCGGCGTCGCGCCAGCGCCCGTCGTGACCGAGTTGGCCCCCCATGTGGTCGAGGACGCGGGAGCGATACTCGGCGTCCTCCTCGAGCGGCACGTTCATGTAGGCGAAGACCGGCTTGCCGAGACCGGCGGCGAAGCCCGCCTCGAACGCGGTGCCGGGGTCGCAACCCGGCCCGCGCCATGGCGTCAGGTTGGCGATGAGCGCGTCGGCGCGGCGGAGGCGCGCGACCGCGGCGGCGTAGATCTCACGCGCCATCGCCTCCGAGGGCTCCTGCTCGACGATGTCGGCCTCGTCGGCGGAGAGGGCGGTGAAGCCCGCCGCTTCGCATAGCCCGTGCTTGCGGGCGAACAGGTCGGGCGCTTCGGGGAAGAAGACGTCCGGTCCGGCGAGGAAGACGCTGGAGATGCGGCGCACGCTCAGCGTTCCAGCACCACGTCGACGCCGGCGGCGTCAGCGGCGGGCAGCGCTTCGGGCTTCTCCGCACGGACCCGGACGCGGAACACGCGCGAGTCCTCGAACAGCGCCAGCGCGAGACGGTCGGCGAAGGTCTCCACCAGCATCACGTGGCCTTCCGCGGCGATGGCGCGGGCGCGCTCCACCACCGCCTCGTAGTTCACCGTGTCGGCCAGCAGGCGAACCGGCGCGGGCGGCACGTCGATCTCGACGTCGACCACCACCGGCTGGACGCGGCCGTGCTCGTGCAGGTGCACGCCGATCTCGATGTCGAGGCGCAGGCCGCGCACGTAGACGCGCCGCCGGGTCAGCCGCGGCTCGCTCATGCGTCCTTGAGGTCCGGCGTGCGCCAGCCGAGATGCTGACCGCCGTCGACGGCGATCATCTGGCCGGTGACCGAGGGCGCGTCGATCAGGTAGCGGAGCGCCGCCGCTATTTCCGCCGGAGTGGCGCGGCGCTGGAGCAGGGTCTGGCTGGCTTCGGCGAGGAAGTCGGCTTCGCTCTGGTGAATGCTGGGGAGCGTGGGCCCGGGACCTATAGCGTTCACCCGTACGCCCGGCGCGAGCGCCTGGGCCATGGTGCGCGTCGCCGACCAGAGCGCCGCCTTCGACACCGTGTAGGAGAAGAACAGCGGGTTCGGGTTCCAGACCCTCTGGTCGAGTAGGTTCACGATCAGCCCTGTCGCGCCGGGCTGCGCCGCGAAGGCCTGGGCCAGGAAGATGGGCGCGCGCAGGTTGGCGTCGAGATGCGCCGACCAGGTCTCCGGCGTCAGGGTCCCCATCCGGTCGCCCAGGAAGAGCGAGGCGTTGTTGACCAGCAGCGTGACGGGGCCGAGCAGGCCGGCCGCCTGCGGCAGCAGGCGCGTCGCGTCGTCCAGGGAGGACAGGTCGGCCGGGACGATCTCGGCGCGCACGCCCAGCTCGCGGATCTCGCCCGCGAGCGCTTCGGCGGCGTCCTTCGAGCGATTGTAGTGGACGGCGACGTCATAGCCCGCCGCGGCCGCTTCGAGCGCGAGCGCCCGGCCGATCCGGCGGGCCGCGCCGGTGACGAGGGCGACTCCCCGGTCGGGCTCTGCGGCGGTCAATCGATGCGGCCGAACTCGTACCAGTTCAGGCCGACGATGACGGCGATGAAGGCGACGATGGTGAGGATGGCTGCCATGGCCGGGAGACCTACTCCCGAGGCGGAGCGGTCGCAAGGCCGCCGGCCGCGGGCTATGAGCGGCCCATGAGCACCTGGAGACGCACGGTCGAGCCGTGGACGCGCCCCGCCATCCGAACGTGGGCGCGGGCGACGCGCGGAATGACGCTAGGCGTGCGCGGGGTGGTGACGGACGCGGAGGGGCGCGTGCTGCTGATCGAGCACACCTACGTGCACGGCTGGCACCTTCCCGGCGGCGGCGTGGAGCGCGGGCAGACGGCCGAAGAGGCCATGGCGAACGAACTGGTCGAGGAGGCCGGCGTGCGCGCCATCGGGCGCCCGCGGCTGGTGTCCTTCCACGACAACGGGGCCAGGTACCCCGGCGATCACATCCTGCTCTACCGGATCACCGACTGGGAGCCGGTGGAGGCGACCTCGCGGGGCGAGATCCACCGGGTCGGGTTCTTCCCCCGGCGCGAGCTGCCGGAGGGCGCCACGCCGGGCACGCGACGGCGCATCGCGGAGGTGTTCGGCGGGGCGGCGGCCGACCCGCGCTGGTGAAGCGCTAGCGGGCGCCGCTCTCGCGGAAGCCGCGCTGGGCGGCCGTCCAGTAGCCCCAGCCCGTCCAGAGGGTCAGGGCGGCGGCGACCCACATGAGCGTGTTCGCGATGAGGATGGCCGGGTTGTAGATCGCCGGGTCGGTCTGCAGGCCCCACGCCGGCCAGGAGGCGACGATCAGCTGGGCCCCCAGCGCGACGAGCTGGATCGTGGTCTTCCACTTGGCCAGCTTCGTGACCGGGAAGGTGACGTTACGGCCCGCCCCGACCTCGCGCAGCGCGCTGACGAAGAACTCGCGGAAGAGGATGAGCGCGCCCGGCGCCACGATGTGCGGGTTCGGCCCGAGCGCGCTGAGGCCCAGGATGGTGCCGGCGATCAGGATCTTGTCAGCGATGGGGTCGAGGATGGCGCCCCAGACGGTGGCGGCGTCGAACTTGCGCGCGGCCCAGCCGTCGAACCAGTCGGTCACAGCGGCGAGCGCGAAGGCCACGAACGACCACCGCTGCAGGCCGAACTGGGCCTCGGGCGTCAGGTTCTCGGACAGGAACGGGATCGAGCCCGCCGCGCCCGCGAGGCAGATGAACATCACGAAGCCCAGGACGAGCCGCCCCGCGGTGAGCCAGTTCGGGATGTGCTGCTTCGCGCTCATCAGGTGTCTCGGTCCTATGTCGGCTCCTGAGTAGCGCCCGCCCGCGACTCGTGGAAGTGGCGCGGGTCCGGCGGGAACCCAGCTCCGCCGCCGACGCTTCGAGTGCGCGTATGAGGGACGTGAGCATGCCCGACGGATCCTGGCCGGCCGAGGACCCGAAGCCGAAGCCCGCGCGGCAGCGGCACCCTGTGCGGATAGACCCGGCCCACTGCCGGTACCGCCTCGTGATCCACCCCTCCCCCATCCACCGGCACGGCGTCTTCGCCGACGAGGAGATCCCGGCCAAGCGGCGGATCATCCAGTACACCGGCGAGAAGATCACCGAGGAGCAGGCGAACCGGCGGAGCGCTCGCCGGCACATCTACCTGTTCTCGCTGAGCGACGGCCGGATGGTGGACGGGGCTGTCGGCGGCAGCGGCGCCGAGTTCATCAACCACAGCTGCGAACCGAACGTGATCGCGCGCGAGGACCGGGGACGCATCTGGTACTCGAGCCTGCGCCGGATCTATCCGGGCGAAGAGCTGCTGGTGGACTACCGGCTGGACAGCGACGACGAGTACGCCTGCGGATGCGGGGCGCCGTCGTGCCGCGGCCTGCTGAACGCGCCGACGGAGTGACCGGCGGCGCCGAGCCGCCGCCGGAGTTGATCAGAACAGCCAGTCGCTCCCGCCGACGAAGTTCGCCGCGTCGCGGAAGCCCGCCACGGTCGGCGATGGAGACAGCGCCGCCGCCCCGTCGCCCACGTGCACCACCACCCGGTTGACAGCCACAAGGTTCCCCGCCGCGTCGTAGGCGTGCAGCTCGATCGTGAACTCGCCGTCGCCGAAACCGTAGGTCTGCACGCCCGGCGTCGAGAGGTCCGTGTCGAGGAAGCCGTAGTTGGACGAGTTCTGCTGAGCCCCGTACTCGGTGAGCACACTGGAGATGTCGACCAGCTGGACGCCCGCACCGGGGTCGGCGTCGTAGAACACCTTGAAGACGAACGCGTCGTCGTCGCCGGATGGCAGCACCGTCGCCGCGAAGTCGAAGTTCCAGCGCGCCCGGTTGGGAACGGAGGTCCCTTCGGGAACGTAATAATGGGCGGTGCCATCACCGTCGACCGAGGCGTGATTGTACGCGGAGCCGCCCCGTTCCTTCACCTTCAGCGCGAGCTCGACCCCCGCGCCTTCATGGCGCAGCACGTTCCAGTCGGTCACCGGGTTGCCGGTGCCGTAGTACATCTGCTCGTCGACGCCGTCGCCGTTCCGGTCCTGGCTCGAGCGGCCGTCGACCGTCCCGTCGAAGTTCCTGTCGGTGTAGTCGGGCCGGCTCCAGTCGCGATCGTAGTCGAAGGCGCGGGCGGCATCGTGGGCCGCACCCCCGTAATTGGTGAAGTTGCCGTCGAAGTATGCGCGGTTCTCGTAAGCGTCCGGAACGAGCGCCAGCAGCTCGGCCTCCAGCGCGTCGGAGAAGTTGCGGCTCTCGATCGAAGCGCGGGTGAGGTTGCCCAGCAGGTTGTCGTGAAGGAGCTGCGAGCGGGTCGCCGAGCCCTTGGCGATGAAGTCCGTGAAGGGCTCGCCGCCGGCCTCGAGGTAGGCGACATACTCAAGCCCGAGACGCACGAACGCCTCGTTCACCGTCGCGTAGTAGCCCTGCGCGACGTACTGGTCGTCCAGTATCTCCCAACGCAGCTTGATGAAGTCGGCCTGCGTGCCGTTCACGGTCGTGGCGACCGAGTAGAGATCGATGTCCTTCAGCTCGTAGTTCGTCTCGACCCCGTTTCCGTTCTGGGCCTGCGTGAAGACGATCCCGCTGACGTTGAGCTGTCCATCGCCGGTGAACCTGAAGTTGTCGTTGTGCAGCGCGGAGCCGTGCACACCGAGGCGCGTCGCCTTGCCGATGTCGATACTCGTGATCCCCGCCACCTGCGCCGCCGGGATGACCCAGGTCCGGGCGCCCTGAACTAAATGCCAGTCGCCGTTCGCAGCCTCGGTGATGGCCACCGTGCCGCCGTGGCGGATGGTCAGCACGCCGTCCTCGAGCGACATGCCGGGCGCAATGGTCTTCTTCGGCTGCTTCATCGGACTCCCCCCGGAGGTTTATGGCCGCGCTTGTACCCGTCCCCGCTCGGGCGCGGCGAGTCTTTTCTCGTGAGACGGGCGTCAGCGTCGAACAGGTCCGGCTCGTCCGAGCGGCGCCGCGCGCGCTCGATCGCGAGGAGCTTCAGCTTGGTGGAGCGTCCGCCCGGCGCGGAGAAGCCGCCGAGTTTGCCGTCAGCGGCCACCACGCGATGGCAGGGCACCACGATCGGGAAGGGGTTGCGGCCGAGCGCGCGGCCGACCGCCTGCGCGGCGCCGGGCTCGCCCATGCGCGCGGCCACCTCGCCGTAGGTGAGCACGGCGCCCGGCGGGATGGTTCGGGCGACCTCGTAGACGCGCCGCTCAAAGTCGGGAACGGCGCTGGTGTCCAGGGGCAGGTCGGCGAGGCCGCGGGGCTCGCCCTCCAGCAGCGCGGTGATCGCCTCGATGGCGGCCGCGACGGCGGGCGGCGGCGCGGCTTCGACGGCGTCGGGAAAACGGCGGCGCAGGCTCGCGGGCGCATCGCCTGAGCCCGGCAGGTGGACGCCGGCCAGCTTCGCGCCGCGCCAGACGACGCCGCAGCGGCCGACGGAGGTCTCGAACAAGGCGAAGCCGGGCTCGCTCATCGCCGCATCATAGCACCGGATGCGAAGAAGGCCGGGAGCTGGGCTCCCGGCCTTCAGAGGGTCACCAGACCTTCAGGCGCTGCTCAGGCGGCAGGTAGAGCTTGTCGCCCGGCTGCACGTTGAACGCCTTGTACCAGGCGTCGTGGTTGCGCACGACGGTCGGGCGGAAGTGGCCCGGCGTGTGCGGGTCGGTGGTCAGGATCTGCTGCAGCAACGGATCCCGGTACTTGTTGCGCCACACCTGGGCGAAGCCGAGGAAGAAGCGCTGGTCGCCGGTGTAGCCGTCGATCACCGGCGCTTCCTGGCCGTTCAGCGACAGCTTGTAGGCGTCGTAGGCGATGGTGAGACCGGCCAGGTCGGCCATGTTCTCGCCCAGCGTCAGTTCGCCGTTGACCTTGCTGCCCGGGAGCGGCTCGTACTCGGCGTACTGCTTCACGACGCCCGAGGTGAGCGTCTTGAACTTCTCCACGTCGGACGGCGTCCACCAGTCGGACATGTTGCCCGCCGGGTCGAACTTGGCGCCCTGGTCGTCGAAGTGGTGGGTGATCTCGTGCCCGATCACCGCGCCGATCGCACCGTAGTTCACGGCCGGGTCGGCGTTCGGATCGAAGAACGGCGGCTGCAGGATCGCCGCCGGGAACACGATCTCGTTCATCAGCGGGTTGGCGTAGGCGTTGACCGTCTGCGGGCTCATGAACCACTCGTCGCGGTCCACGGGCTTGCCGATCTTGGCCAGCTGGCGCTGGTACTCGAACTCGGTGGCGCGCATGGCGTTGCCGACGAGATCGTTGCGGTCGACGCGCAGGGCCGAGTAGTCGCGCCACCTGTCCGGGTAGCCGATCTTGCTGCGGAAGGCGGCGAGCTTGGTGCGCGCCTTCTGGCGGGTCTCCGGCGCCATCCACTCGAGATTCTGCAGGCGCATGTCCATCGCGCGGGTGATGTTGCGCACCAGCTCGTCGGCCTTGGCCTTCGCGTCCGGGGTGAAGTGGCGGGCCACGTAGAGCTCGCCCACGGCCTCGCCCATGCCGCCGTTGATCAGGTCGACGCCGCGCTTCCAACGATCCTTCAGCCTCGGGGTGCCGGTGAGCACCTTCTGCATCTCGAAGTTCTCCTGAACGAAGGCGTTCGGGAGGAAGGGCGCGGCGGAGCTGATGGTGTGGAAGGTGAGATAGTCCTTCCACGTCTGGATCGGCTCGTTGGCGACCAGCTTCGCGGCGCCCTCGACGGCGCTCGGCTGGGCCACGATGACGCGCGGCTGGGCGGCCAGCCCGGCGGTCGTCAGGTAGGTCTTCCAGTCGAGGCCGGCGTACTTCGCGCCGAGCTCGTTGGTGGCGGTCGGGTTGTAGAGCTTGTCGATCTGGCGCGTCTCGACCTGGGTCCAGTGCGAGGCGGCGATCTTCTTCTCAAGGTCGTAGACGCGCTGGGCCTTCGCCTGGGCGTCGGCGACGCCGGCGAGCGTCAGCATCTTGGCGATGTGCGCCTGGTACTTGGTGCGCGCCTCGACGAACTTGGGATTGTCGACCAGGTAGTAGTCGCGGTCCGGCAGGCCGAGGCCG
>DASVVG010000170.1:0-2212 GCA_036386655.1 Caulobacteraceae bacterium
TTGCGCTTCGGCCGATCGTGCCGGGAACGAAAATAACCGGAGGACCCAGGGGTGCGTCCCGTTGTCGCGCTGCTCGCCGCCGCCTTGCTGCTGCCCGCCACCCAGGCAGGCGCCCAAGGCCGCGGCGACCCGAATGCCCTGCGCATCAAGCTGTTCGGCGACCTGCGCTCGATCGACCCCTTCATCAGCCCGGAATACATGGCGCGGAACCATGGCTACATGGTCTACGACACGCTCTTCGCGCTGGATGCGAAACTGGCGCCGCAGCCGCAGATGGTGGGTGGATTCCAGTGGTCGTCGCAACACCCTGACGGAGTGGGTTGCGATGGGAACACGGAGAGGGGTCTCGGATCGGGCGGGACGAGGGGTGCTGCGGTCGCCTGGCCGGCCGTCTGTGGCACGGCGTGAGGATCGGCGGCGGTTCTGGGCGGCGATCGCGGCGGGTCTGTCGAGTGAGGCGGCGGCGGTCGACGCGGACGTGTCGCAGGCGGTAGGAACTCGATGGTTCCGGGAGGCCGGCGGGATGCCACCAGCAACACTTGCGACTTCGGCAAAGCCGCCCTCTGGGCGGTACCTATCCTATGCGGAGCGGGAGGAGATTGCGGTCTGGCGCGGGCAGGGCCAAGGGGTGCGGGAGATGGCCCGCCGGCTGGGGCGAGCAGCGTCGACGCTCTCGCGCGAACTGCGGCGCAATGCTGCGACGCCCAGCGGCGGCCTGGAGTACCGGGCCAGCACGGCGCAGTGGCATGCCGAGCGGGCGGCACGGCGTCCGAAGCCAGCGAAACTGGCGGTCTCCGCGGCGCTGCGGTGCTACGTGCAGGACCGGCTGGCCGGCGTAGTGACCGCTCCGGGCGGGGCGGCGGTCCACGGGCCGACCGTGCGCTGGAAGGGCCGCCGGCATGGGCCGCGGCAGAACCGGCGATGGGGCAGGGCGTGGAGTCCGGCGCAGATTGCTCATCGCCTACGGCTCGACTTCCCCAAGGACGAGACGATGCGCATCAGCCACGAGGCCATCTACCAGGCGCTCTACATACAAGGCCGTGGGGCGCTACGGCGCGAGCTGAGCGCTTGCCTGCGCACTGGGCGGGCGCTGCGCGTGCCGCGGGCGCGCAGCCGCGGCCGGGGCAAATCCTTCATTGGCGCAGAAATCCTGATCAGCCAACGGCCGGCGGAGGTGGCCGACCGCTCGGTGCCTGGCCATTGGGAGGGAGACCTCATTCTGGGCCTGGGCAGCTCGGCGATTGGCACGCTGGTCGAGCGCACGACACGGTTCACGATGTTGCTCCACCTGCCCCGCATGCCGGGCCATGGTGATGGGGTACGCGTGAAGAACGGCCCCGCGCTCGCCGGCCATGGTGCCGAGGCGGTGCGCGACGCCATCAGGCGCACGATCACCAACCTACCAACACAGCTGCGACAATCGCTGACCTGGGATCAAGGGGCGGAGTTGAGCCAGCACGCACAGCTGCGGATCGACACTGGCGTGCAGGTCTACTTCTGTGATCCGCACAGTCCGTGGCAGCGTGGGACAAACGAGAACACGAATGGGCTTGCGGCAGTACTTTCCGAAGGGCACTGACCTGAGCATGCATAGCGCGGAAGCCCTCGCGGCAGTGGCCGCGACGCTCAACACCCGGCCGCGCAAGACGCTTGGTTGGAGAACGCCCGCCGAAGCTTTTGACGAGGTACTGCGAACGGCGCACATAGGTGTTGCGACGACCGGTTGAAGCCAAGCTGGTTGTTTTGGTCGCTGCGCAGCCTCATGCCGAAGCGCTCGACCTGGCGCGTGGCCCAGTTCGACACCCTTCGCCTGCGCCTGGTCAAGCTCGCCGTGCGTGTCGTCGCGCTGAAGACCAGGGTCATGCTGCACCTGCCAAGCGCCTATCCGGCCAAGGCCATCATGCGCCTCGCTCTCGAGCGCATGCCTCGGCTGGTCTGTTGACTGCCGGGGCGGATGCCCCAGCCGAGCCCTCCGAACCGCAACCAGCCAACCCCGCAATCTGCAGCAAGCCGCCGCCCCTGAAGCCGGCATCGGCAACGCACGACTGCACAACTACGCGGCGAGCGATCCAGCGCTGTTTCAGGCCTCGCTCCTGACCTCACGAATTTTCCGGGCTAGCGACTATCGACATGGCACCGCCGCTGTCCGGATAACCACGCCTTTTTCCAGAAGTGGCGAAGCCAAATCTCGAAGCTATCCATATAAGTGTAA
>DASVVG010000171.1:0-39659 GCA_036386655.1 Caulobacteraceae bacterium
AGCGAACTCGCTAGGTGCTCACGCGAGGTATCAGTGCACGGTCGCCGAGGTTCGGGGTAGCCGGCGGAAGAAGGGGTCCTCGCGGCAGCCGTCCACCGAGAGCGAACTCTAGTCGCATTGGTCGGCCGGCGGCCGCCCACCTCGTGAATTCTGCCGACCGCGACTGGCAGGCGGTCCGCTACGTCGTTGCGGGGTAGGACGGTCGCTGGCCTCTCAGGCCAGGCCCGGTCCGGTCGTGTGAGCCCGTGCCGCGGCTCGTCCGGCGATCCATTCGTCGATCTCGCTGGACAAGAACCCGACTGCGCGCGCCGAGAGTTTGATGGGCTTGGGAAACCCACCTGCCGCGATTGCGGCGTAGATCGAGCTTCGGGCTAGCCCAGTCCTGGCAATCACCTCGGGAAGCCGTTCGATCGTCTTTTGCGGGCTCGTGCTCATTCGCGGGAGCTCCTTCTCATCTCAAATCACGTCGCTTCCCGACGGAATCGAATCGCGCGTCACGACCGCCGCAGGTGCAAGAAGCTGAAGACTCCACGTGCCAGGTGGAGGGGCGAAGCGATGGCCTTCGGCCTAGATCACGTGGTTACAGAACGCCGCCCAGTCCTCCATCAAGCTGCGTCGCTTCTCCAGCAGGTCCCCGCGGCGGTACGCCGCTTCAGCCTTGCCTTGGATGACGTGCGCGAGCGCCATCTCGACCACCTCATTCGGGTGCGTGGTCAGCTCGGCCGCCCAATCCCTGAAGGTCGACCGAAAGCCGTGGACCGTCAGGGTGTCTCGTCCCAGCCGGGTCATGACCTTGAGCATCGCCATATTGGAGAGGCCCCTGCCCGGTCGCGCTCCTGTGAAAATATAATCTGACTCCCGCACTCCGCTCATCTTCTCGAGCACGGCCAAAGCCGGGCGGGAGAGCGGCACCCGGTGTGGACGACCCGACTTCATCCGTTCGGCCGGGACGTTCCAGATAGCTGCCTCAAGGTCCATCTCGTCCCAGGTGGCGCCGATCACCTCCCCTGTGCGGCCGGCAGTCAGAATCGTGAACTCAAGCGCGCGCGCAGCTACAAATTCACACCCCCTGAGCTGCCTCATGAAGACCGCCACTTCACCGTGGGCGAGCGCCGGGTGATGGACGACGGAGCGAACCTTGGTCCGCGCCGGCAGGAGCTTGTCCAAGTGGCCCCGCCACCGCGCCGGGTTCTCGCCCGTGCGAAGCTTCCGGGCGGCAGCCCAGTCCAAGACGGCTTCGACGCGGCCACGCAATCGGGAGGCGGTTTCCGTCTTTGTGCGCCAGATCGGATCCAGCGCCCGAAGCAGGAGGCCCGTGTCGATATCTTTCACCGGCCGATCGCCGAAAACCGGATGCACGTAGGTCTCGAGCGTCGCCGTCCACTGCGCGGTGTGTTTGGGGTTTTTCCATCCGGCGGCGTGCGCTTGGACGTAGGCTTCCGCGCACTGGCGAAAAGTCATCGCTCCGAGCCGCTCGGCCCGGCGCTGCGCCCGCTGAGCATTCCGCGCCGCCAGCGGATCCACTCCCTCTCGGAGAACCTTCCGCCACAGCCGGGTCTCCTCCCGCGCTTCGGCGAGAGTCACGTCATGCGTGGTTCCGAGCCCCATTGTGCGGGCTCTTCCATCGAGCATGTACCGGAAGACCCACGACTTTGTGCCGGTTGGCGTCACACGTAGGTAGAGACCCGCCCCGTCGGCATGCAGGCCGATCCTTGCCTGGGCGGCTACCGCCCGAACGCTCAGACGGTGGATGCCGCGAGCCAAGATCGCCCCTCCTGGAAAATTGAACTTCCCAACTCCGGAAGCCAATCTTCAGCCTACAAATTGAGGCTGGATCGTCGCGGAAACCCTCGGACGTGTAAAGATCCCGATCGCCACCTTTCTGTGGAAAACCAGAGGGTTAGCGTATCAGATCTGATACGTTTAGACCCCTCTAGATGACAGCGAGTTCGACTCCGTCTCCGCCACCTTCCCTTCCCTGAGCACCGGTCGCCGCGCCTTCTTTTCAACGGCCAAGGCTTGAACTGCTACCGTCTCGGTTCCAGATAGCGGAGGAACCTGGAGGGATATCCATGAAGCTCTACTACGCCCCCGGCGCCTGCTCGCTCGCGCCGCACATCGCCGCCCGTGAGGCGGGCGTTCCGCTGGAACTCGCGCAGGTGAGCTTCCCGAAGAAGAACGTCGAGGGCGAAGGCAGCTTCTACGACATCAACCCCAAGGGCGCCGTGCCCGCGCTGCGCCTCGACGACGGCTCCGTGCTCACCGAGAACGCCGTCCTGCTGCAGTACATCGCCGAGCAGGCGCCGCAGTCGGACCTGCTGCCGCCGGCGGGCTCGAGCGAGCGCTGGCGCCTGCTCGAGCTGGTGAACTTCATCGCGACGGAAGTGCACAAGGGCTTCGGGCCGCTGTGGAATCCCGCTGTGACGCCGGAGGTGCGCGAGGCCACGGTGCAGACGCTCGGCAAGCGCTTCGACTTCCTGCAGACGCAACTCGGCGACAAGCCGTACCTGACCGGTGAACGCTTCACCATCGCCGACGCGTACGCCTTCGCGATCCTGAGCTGGACGCGCGTCCACAAGATCGATCTCGGCCCATGGGCCGGCCTCCAGGCCTACCTGCAGCGGGTAGCCGCGCGACCCGCGGTTCAGGAGGCGCTGAAGGCCGAAGGGCTCGCCTGAGCCCGCCCCTCAGGTGGTGTAGCCGGCGAACGCCTCGGGCGTTTCGTTGAGCGCGGCCAGCAGCGCCTCGTGGGCCTCGGTGAGGTTGTCCTCGGTGGCCGCGAGCTGGCCGACCTGCCCGTGCAGCCAGCGGATGGGGTCCTGCCCCTCCACCCAGCCGAGGTTCGGCTTGTGCAGCTGGTAGCCCAGCAGGCGCTGGAGCCGCTCGGGCAGCGTGCGCGCCACCTCCGGCGGCGTCGACAGGAGCAGCTTCTCTGTGGGCGCGAGCCAGCCCAGGCGGTAGCTCATCACCGCGCCCCTGCGCACGCGGTCGGAGCGGTTGGCGCCGCCGCCGTGCAGAACGCCGCCGAGCCAGAGCACGACCGATCCGGCGGGGCCCTCGGCGGAGAGGGCCTCGCCGGGCTGCGGTTCGCGGTCGCGCGGCCAGAGGTGGCTGCCCGGCACCAGCCGGGTCGCGCCGTTCTCGGCAGTGAAGTCGTCGAGCGCCCACATGGCGTTGCTCATCACCTCGAACGCATGCGGGAACGGGAACAGCTCCTCGTCGCGGTGGAGGAACTGCGCGCCCTCGCCAGGTTCGATGGCGATGGCCTGCGTGAGGTTCATCTCGATCGCGCTGCAGACCGGCGCCTGCGGGTCGGGGCCGCGCAGGGTCGCCTCCATCAGGTCGAGGACGAGCGGATGCAACGCAAGTTCGGCTGTCGAGGGCGCCTTGGCGAACAGTCCGCCGAACCGTCGGGTGGCGCGGCCGAAGAATTGTCCGGCGCCGTGGTGCGCCGCGTCGAACCAGGGCTCCAGATCGGCGCGCACCCGCTCCAGCACGTCCGCCGGCAAGGCGTTCTCGATCACCAGCACGCCCTCGCGCCGCAGGATCTCGAGCGCCGCCGCCGGGGCGATGTCCGCATCCACGCGGGCGAGCCGCGGCTCGCCGCCGCCGCTCGCGTAATCCGACTGCTTCATGGCGCTCCACCTTCGGTTGCAACGTGAAGGCGAGTTGTACAGCGGCAGGCAGAGCGGCTCAACCGGGAGTGGGTGCGACAGGATCGCTCGCCCCCGCGCCGCCCGACGACGTCCGCCGGCTCGGGCGCTCGCGTGCCGCCACGCTTCCGATATAGTCCCGCCGCCGCACCGGAGAGCCCCGTGCCCCACCCCGCTTCCGCGACCCCCCGCCCCACTGGAGCCCGCTGAATGGACGGGGGATTCCTGCAGCAGGCTCTGGTCTACCTGGCGGCCGCGGTGATCGCGGCCCCGCTGTTCACGCGGCTGAAGCTGGGGTCCGTGCTGGGCTACCTGGTCGCCGGCGTGCTGATCGGGCCGCACGTGCTGGGGCTCACCGGCGATCCCGAAGACGCCATGCACTTCGCCGAGTTCGGCGTCGTCATCCTGCTCTTCATCATCGGGCTGGAGATGCGGCCGGCGCTGCTCTGGAGCATGCGGCGCGCGATCTTCGGCCTCGGCGGCACGCAGGTGCTGGCCGGCGGGATCGTGCTGGCGGTCGCCGCCCTCGCACTCGGGCTGGAACTGCGGCCCGCCGTGGCGCTGGGGTTCATCCTCGCCCTCTCCTCGACCGCCATCGTGCTGCAGTCGCTGGAGGAGCGCGGGCTGCGGCAGGGCGCGATCGGCCAGGCTTCGTTCAGCGTGCTGCTGCTCCAGGACCTCGCCGTCATCCCGATGTTCGCGCTGCTGCCGCTGCTGGCGAGCATGCCCGGAACCGCCGGCGAGGCGGGCGGGAGCCTGCTGGCCGGCCAGCCCGCGTGGCTGCAGGCGGTCGCCACGCTCGCGGCCGTGGGGGCCGTACTGCTGGCCGGGAAGTTCCTGACGCGGCCGGTGTTCCGCTTCATCGCCGGCGGCGGGCTGCACGAGGTGTTCACGGCGGCCGCGCTGTTCATCGTGGTCGGCGTCACCGCGCTGATGCAGACGGTCGGCCTGTCGCCCGCGCTGGGCGCCTTCCTAGCCGGCGTCGTGCTGGCGGAGAGCGAGTACCGGCGGGAGATCGAGGCGGACATCGAGCCGTTCCGCGGGCTGTTCCTCGGGCTGTTCTTCCTCACCATCGGGTCGGGGCTCGACCTGCCCGCGCTGCTGGCGCAGCCCCTGCTCATGGTCGGGCTGGCGGCCGGACTGATGGTGCTGAAGGGCGCGGTCATCTTCGGCGTCGCGCGGACCTTCGGGCATCCGCGGCGCGACGCCGGTGCGATCGCCGCCTCGCTGGCCCAGGGCGGCGAGTTCGCCTTCGTGCTCTTCGCCTTCGCCCTCGGCGCGGGGGTGCTGGACGCGGAGACCATCGGCCTCTTCTCGGTGGTGGTGGCGCTCTCGATGGCGGGAACGCCGCTGCTGATGAGCGCCTACGAGCGCTGGGCCCGGGTGGACCGCTCCGGCGGGCAGGAGCGCGCGCCGGACGTCATCGACGACAACCGGCCCGACGCGATCGTCGCGGGTTTCGGCCGCTTCGGACAAGTCGTGGCGCGAATCCTGATCGCCAACGGCTTCCGCACGACCGTGCTGGAGAGCAGCGCGGCGCAGGTGGAGCTGGTGCGCAAGTTCGGACGGCGCGTCTATTACGGCGACGCCACGCGGCTCGACCTGCTGCGCGCCGCCGGCGCGGAGCACGCGCGCCTGCTTGTCGTGGCCATCGACGACCGTGAGAAGGCGGCGGACCTGGTGGAGATCGCCCGCCAGGAGTTCCCGAACCTGAAGGTGGTGGCGCGCGCCTGGGACCGCCGGCACGCCTACCAGCTCTATGACAAGGGCGCGCACGCGGTGGAGCGCGAGACGTTCGAGGGCGGCCTCGCCCTGGCCTCGGCGGCGCTGCAGAACCTCGGCATGGGGCAGCGCAAGGCGCACCGGGCGGTGCAGATCTTCCGCCGCCACGATAAGGCGTTGTTCGAGCAGCTGGCGCCGCTGTGGAACGACGAGGACCGGTTCGTCGTCGCCTCTCGCGAGAGTTCGCGCGTCATGGAGACGCTGTTGCGGCAGGACCTGCTGGACCTCGGCGCCGGACTGGACGAGGACGCGTGGGAGCCGGAGCTCCCTCTGCGGGCGGCCGACCCAGACGCGGGCGAGACTCCGCGGCAGGCCGAGCGAAGCGGCGCGGAGCCGTCCTGATTTGCGACAGATCGCCGGCTCGCGCGTTTTGCTACGGTTCAGGTTCTGGGTTCTAGTGCAGTCCGTCAGTCGTTGAGTGGAGGTCGCATGGTCGAGGCTTGGTCGCTGCGGAGCTATCCCGTCGGACCCCACGAAGCGTGGGAAACCCGGCGCGAGGCTCCCGCCCAGAGCGCCCACCTCGTCGACACGACCATGTTCTACGCGCCCCGCAGCGGCGGGGTGAAGCGCTACCTCACCGCCAAGCGCGCCTGGCTGGCCAAGGCGCGGCCGGACGTCCGCCACACGCTGGTGGTCCCGGGCCCGTTCACCCGGCCCGCCGGACCGGGGCTGATGCACGTCGGCAGCGTCAAGATCCCGTTCGGCAGCGGTTACCGCTGGCCGACCAGCGTCCGGAAGTGGACGAATGAGCTGCTGGCCCTGCGTCCGGACCTGATCGAGGCTGGCGACCCGTTCGGGCCAGGCCTCGCGGCGCTGGAAGCCGGACAGGCGCTGGGCGTGCCGGTGGTGGGCTTCGCGCACGGCGACCCCTCCGCGCAGGCCGCGCTGCACTTCGGCGAATGGGCCGAGGCTCCGGCGCGCAAGAAGCTGGGCGAAGTGCTGTGCCGTTTCGATCTGGTGGTCGCGGCGAGCCGCCATATCGCCGATCGGCTGGCCGAGGCCGGCGTCCGCGACGTCGCGATCCAGCCGCTTGGCGTCGACGTGGACACCTTCCACCCGCGCCGACGGGACCGGGACGCGGTGCGGCGCGAATTAGGGCTGTCCCCCTCCACGCGGCTGCTGGTGTTCGCGGGCCGACCGGCGAAGGAGAAGAACGTCGAGGCGATCATCGAGGCCGCTGGCCTGCTCGGCGCCCCGTACCACCTGCTGCTGATCTCGGCGGGGGGAACGACCGAGTGGCGCGAGGGGAACGTCACCGCCCTCCCCTACGTCGGCGAGCCCCGCGCGCTGGCGCGGATCATGTCGAGCTGCGACGCCTTCGTGCACGCCAATGACAAGGAGCCGTTCGGGCTGATCGTCCTCGAGGCGATGGCCTGCGGCCTGCCGCTGGTCGCACCCGCCGCGGGCGGGGTGGCCGAACTGGTGGACGGCGAGGTGGCGCAACTCGCGCACCGCGCGGACGGGCCGGGCGTGGCGGAGGCGATCGAGGCGCTGTTCGAGCGGGATCTCGAGGCGCTCGGACGCAGCGCCCGCAACCGCGCGGCCTCCCGTTACTCCTGGGACAACGTGTTCGAAGGGATGGGCTCGCTCTACGCCGGGCTCAGCGGGCTGCCGGCGTTCAGCGGCCGGCTCGCAGCGGCGCACTGACGCATTGCCGTAATTTCACGCGGGGCGAGGCAACCGCCGCGATCCTCAAAGGTTAATCCTCGGCACGCGAGTGCGCGTCAGAGGCGAGTTTTCATCGTGAGCGTTGCCGCCGATCCCCGTACGGTCCTCATCGCGGAGGACGAGATTCTCGTGCTCTGCCTGCTCGCCGACGCCCTCGAGGAAGAGGGCTTCCGCGTGGTGTCCGCCGAGAACGGGGCCGAGGCCCTGCAGGCCCTCGAGACGATCGAGCGAGAAGGCGGGCACGTGGACGTGCTCTTCACCGACGTGAACATGCCCGGGATCGACGGGCTGGAACTCGCGCGACGGGTGCGGGCGCTGAAGCCCGACCTTCCCATCATCTACGCCTCCGGCCGCGTGGGCGGGCTGGAGCGGCGGGACTGCGTGGAGGGCGGACGGTTCCTGCCCAAGCCTTACGTGCCTTCGCAGGCCTGCGCCGAGGTCGCCTCGGCGCTCGCCTGCTGATCGCCGGCCCTCCTGAGGAAGGGCCGGCTTCCGACTCAGCGCTCGGTCGTCGTCGTGCTCGTGGTCGTGGACTGCGTCGTGGCGGCGGCGTCGCCCGCGGCGTCGCGGGTCGCGTCGGCTGCGTTCTCCGCCGCGTCGCCTGTCGCTCGGGCGGCGTCGGCCGCGCCCTCACGCACGTTGCTCGCCGCGTCGCCGACTGCATCACCGGCAGCGCCGGCGTCCACGTTGGTCGTGACCGACGTCGCCGCGCCTTCGACGGCGTCGCCTTCGTCGGTGTTGTTGTTCCCCATGTAGAGCACCAGCGCCACGATCGCGATCACCGCGATGATGCCGAGGATCAGCCAGAGGCCGCGGTTGCCGCGCTCGGCCGTCGTGGTCGTAGTGGTGGTGTTGCGGTTGTCGGTCATGTCGCCCCGTTTCAGCATCAGCTTACGGCAAAGCTTGGCCGCAGCGATAGAAACGGAAGCTGGGCCGGAAGGTTCCCGGCCCAGCCCCTTGATCCGACTAGCGCTTCAGGCGCGCGTTCTTGGACTTGTCGTTCGACTTGTTGCCGACGCCCTTCGGCACCGGAACGGGCGAGCCGCGGTAGTTCGCGTTGATGACCAAGTCGACGCCGCCCTTGATCAGCATGTTGCGGGCGACCACCACCGTCCAGTCGGACTGCTCGGCGATCTTGCTGCTGCCCTGCACGGTCAGCTGGGCCGAGGGCACGTAGACCACGCCCGCGAGGTCGTTGACGTTGTCGGACCAGATGACGAATTCGTTCTGGTTCGTACGCAGCGACACGAGCACGAACCCGGCCAGGGAGCCGGTGCGCCGGCCCTTGAGGTTGACCACCGCGCGGTCGTTGATGTCGAGCTTCGAGGTGGCGTCGAACACCAGCACGACGTCCTCGCCGGCGACGATGGCGTCCCCCTTGATCTGCACGGCCGCGTCCTGGAAGTAGTGCTCGCCCGGCCCGAGCGTCACCTTCGCGGTGCCGCTGATCTCCGTCTTGCCGCAGTGCTTGCCCGCCGGCAGCACGTGCTCCCCGCTCACGAACTTCGCGCCCACGCCGCTGTTGCTGCAGAGCGGCAGCGAGGGGAACGGGAAGACTTTGGCGGCGAAGGGATCGGTGATCGGCTCAGCGCCCGTCAGGGCCGCGGGCGTGATCTTTCCGCTGGCGCGGGTCACCACCTCGGCCGCTTCGGACGTCAGCCCCGCCGTGCCTTCGACGATCATCTCGTGGTTGGAGTGGACAAGGCACTTGCCGGCGGAGAGCTTCGCCGTGTCGATCATGTTCAGCGTTTTGACGTAGCTGCTGTGGTGGGTCAGCACGCACAGCGGCGCCTTGCCCATGCGAAGGGCGGTCGTCTGCACCTTGGTCACGAAGCCGCCGGGCGGCAGCATGTTGCCGAAGAACGATTTGCGGTTGGAGGTGATGGCGACGTGCATCCCCTCTGGATCGCCCTTGGCGTTGAACTGGATCGTAGGGACGACGGTGATCGCGCCTTGGGGCCGCTTGTCCTTCAGCGCCGCCAGCTGCGCCTCGGCGTTCGCTTTCGTGCGCTCGACCACGGCCGCATCGACGCTGAACGCGAGCTCCTGCGCCGCATCCATGGCGACGGCGTCGGCGATGTCCTGCAGCTTGGTTTTGTCGGCGCTCACGAGCGCGAGTTCCGACGCGCCGACCAGCACGACGGCCAGCACAGGCACGGCCGCCGCGAGGAACGGGATCACCCCGCCGGCCTGGTCCGACCGCAGGCCGTGCGCGGCGGTTCGAAGGTTCAGGCGGCGCATGAGCGATCCTCCGGGCCTTCGCGACGGGTTCGGGCCATGTCCCCGAGCAGCTCGCCGTAGCGGCGGGCGGCCTCGCGGGTGGCCTCGTCCCCGCGCATGGCCAGGTTGAGCAGTTCGGCGCTTTCCCGGAGCAGCAGCCGCAGGGTGGCCCCGGCGCGCGCTTCCTCGGCGCCGGCCTTCTTCTCGGCCGCCCGCAGCGAGGCTTCCGCGCGGTGGGCGCGCAGGGTGAACCGGACCTGGTAGCTGAGCAGCCGCCAGTTGATCGGCTTCACGATGAACGAGGTGGCGCCCGACTGGAACGCCCGGTCGATCGCGGCGACGTCTTCCCGACCGGTGACCACGATGACGGGCAGCAGCGCGAACCGGGGATCGGCGCGCAGGCGGCGCACCAGGCCGAAGCCGTCGAGGCGGGGCATCTCGAGATCGACCAACAGCAGGTCGACGGGGTTGGCCTGGAGTTTCTCCCAAGCGTCCTCGCCATCTTCGGCGGTGAGCACCTCGGCGCTCTCCGTGGCCAAATGGACGTGGGCGAACTCGCGCAGAATCGGGTCGTCGTCGGCGAAGAGCAGGTTGGCCCCTTCGTCGAGAACGTAGAAGAACGATCCCTCTGCTTCCCTGTCGGAAGTCATCATTTGCTAAGTCGGTTCCGACCCCACCTCCCTCTCATTAAGGGAGAAGTCATTAATCCCCCGTAACTGCGGAAGAACTTGCCTTTCGTCCGCAGTGCGCGAGCCCTCCCCTTGAGCGTGGACCAGCCGACGCCAAACCCTGCGGACGCCGGCGCCTCGGCAGGGCCGTCCGCGACCGCCCGACGCCGCCGGACGCTCCGCTCCAAGCTCATCCTGCTGGTGATGATCCCGCTGACCCTCGCGGCGGCGCTCACCACGGGCATGTCCGCCTGGCGGGACGCCCAGGAGGCGACCTACATGGAGACCGCCGAGCTGCGGTCCACCGCCACCATCATCGCCGCCTTCGCCGCCGATGCGGTGGAGGCCGGAAACCGCACCGAGGCGTTCGCGGCCCTGCGCTCCATCGCCCAGATGGAGGACGTGACCTACGCGCGGATCGACACCGCCGACGGCGAGCTCCTCGTGGAGACCGGCGCCGCCGCCCGGCTGGTTCGGGACGCCCAGATCACGGACCAAAACCGACGCCTGTCGTTCATCGACCTGTTCCGCAGTCACTCGATCGAGGTTTCACAGCCGGTGATCCGGGGCGGACGCACCGTCGGCACGGTGGTGATGCTGAGCGAGAGCGGCAGCGCGATCGGGCGCACGCGGGCCGCCATCGCGGTCACCATCTTCGGCTGCAGCGGCGCTGCGCTGGCCGGCCTGATGGTCGCTTTCCGCATGCAGCGGCGCATCTCCGGGCCGATCGTCGGCCTCACCAAGGCCATGGGCGCGGTGCGGGCGAGCCACGACTACAGCCTGAGGACCGACCTGGAGAGCGACGACGAGGTCGGGGACCTGATCGACGGCTTCAACCAGATGCTGCTTGAGATCCGGGAACGGGACGGCCAGCTCGCGGAGCACCTGCAGAACCTGGAGCGCGAAGTCGCTGATCGGACAGCGGATTTCCGTGAGGCGAAGGAGGCCGCCGAAGCCGCCAATGCCTCAAAGTCGGACTTCCTGGCCACCATGAGCCACGAAATCCGCACGCCCATGAACGGGATCATGGTGATGGCGGAGATGCTGGCCGCCGCGGACATGCCGCAGCGCCAGCGCCGCTACGCTGAAGTGATCGCCAAATCCGGGCAGAGTTTGCTGAGCATCATCAACGACATCCTCGACTTTTCTAAAATCGAGGCCGGCAAGATGGACCTGGAGCAGGTCCCGGTGGACCTGTCGGACCTGGTGGACGACGTCACCAGCCTGTTCTGGGAGCGTGCCCGGTCCAAGAACATCGACCTCGCCGGGTTCGTGGACCCCGCCGTCCCGCGCAAGATCCGGGGCGACCCCACCCGCCTGCGCCAGGTGATCGGCAACCTCGCCAACAACGCCATCAAGTTCACGGAAACCGGCGGCGTGCTGATCCGCGTGGAGACGGAGCCGAAGCAGCCCGGGTGCGTCCGGGTGAGCATCCAGGACACCGGCATTGGCATTCCGCAGGACAAGATCGCCACGCTGTTCGAAGCGTTCACGCAGGTGGACCAGTCGACGACGCGGCGCTTCGGCGGCACCGGCCTCGGTCTGGCGATCTGCAAGCGGCTGGTCGACTCGATGGGCGGCGAGGTCACGGTCACCTCCCGCGAGGGCCGCGGCTCGACGTTCTCGTTCGTGATCCCGACCGAGGCCGTGGAGCCGGCCCGTCCGTGGCCGCGCCTCGCCGGCACGCCGTTCGCCCGGGCGGCGGTGGCGTGCGCTGGCGTTTCGTCGCGCTGGGCGCTCTCCCGCTACCTTGCGCTCGCAGGCGTCGCCATCGGCGACGAGGACGCAGCCTTCTTCGTGGGCGAGCCGCAGGGTCGCGCCGGTCCCCTGCCCCGCCCCGCGATCGCAGTCGCGGAGTACGGCGATCCCGAGCCGTTCGAGCGGCTGAAGGCCGGCTCGCTCGATGCGGTGCTGGTGCAACCGTTCCGCCGGCAAGAACTCGAGGCGGTGCTCGGCCGCCTGCAGGAGGGCCGCTCGCTCGAGGATCTGCAGGAGGAGCTCGAGAGCGCCTCGTCTACGGGCGCCGACATGCCGCGCTTCGAGGGCCGCCGCATCCTGGTCGCCGACGACAGCGCGGTGAACCGAGAAGTCGCGATGGAGGCCCTGTCGCGCCTGGGCGCCACCACGCTCGTGGTGGTGGACGGCGCCAAGGCGGTCGAAGCCGTCGCCGACGATCCCTCGATCGATCTGGTCCTGATGGACGGCTCGATGCCCGAGATGGACGGCTTCGAGGCCACGCTCGCGATACGGGCGGACGAACGCCGGACGGGGCGCGCCCGCCTGCCGGTCGTGGCGCTGACCGCGCACGTGGTGGGGACCGGCGCCGACGCCTGGCGCGACGCCGACATGGACGCCGTTCTGCACAAGCCGTTCACGCTGACGGCGCTCGCCGACACGCTGGCGAACTTCCTGGAGCCCTCCGGATTCGGCGCCGCCTCGGTCACAGCGGAGGCGCCGCCCGCAGTCGGAGCGGAGGCGCCCGGCGCGGTCGTCGAAGAAGACGGGCTGCTGGACGCGGCGGTGCAGCGGGACCTCGCGGCCCTGGCGGCCTCGGGCAAGAGCGACTTCGTCGACAAGATCCATCGCCTGTACGCCACCAACGCGCCGGACAGCCTGGCGGGCGTGCAGCAGGCGGCCAAAGCGGGCGACGGCGAGGGGCTGGCGCGCGCCGCCCACGCGCTGAAGTCGATGAGCTACAACATCGGGGCGAAGAAGGTGGCGCGGCTGTGCAGCGCGCTGGAGGCCCGGGGACGGGCCGGTGAACCGGTGGGGCAGCCGGACGTCGTCGAGCTGGGCGAGGCGCTGCACGCCACTCTTGCGGCCCTCTCGGGAGAGCCGGCGGCGCCCTCGGCCGCATCGGAGGAGACCGCGCTGCTGGCGGACCTGAGGGCGGCGATCGCCGGCGACCCGGGCGCGGGGCAGCTGGTCATGCACTACCAGGCGCAGATGGACCGGCAGGGCGAGACGCTCGTCGGCTGCGAGGCGCTGGTGCGCTGGACGCACCCGGTCCGCGGCTTCGTCAGCCCGGCCGATTTCGTGCCGATCGCCGAGCGCTGCGGGATGATCGGGGAGCTGACCGACTTCGTGGTGCGCCGGGTCTGCGAGGAGGCGCGCCTCCTGGGCGACCTGCGCATCGGCTTCAACGCTTCGGCGCTGGAGTTCTCCAAGCCGGGGTTCGCGGACCGCCTCGTGCGCCTAGTGGCGGAGTCCGGGCTGCCGCTGGAGCGGCTCGAGGTGGAGATCACGGAAACCGCGGCGATGGACGACGCGGAGAGCACCAAGGCCAACATCGTGCGGCTGCGTGAGATGGGCGTGAAGGTGGCGCTGGACGACTTCGGCGCCGGCTACACCTCGCTGCGGTTCCTGCGCATGTTCCCCTTCGACAAGCTGAAGATCGACCGCGAGTTTATCCAGGACTGCGAGAAGGACGCCGAAGCCGCCACCATCGTGCACGCGGTGGTGTCGATCGGGCGAGCGCTCGGCATGAAGGTGGTCGCCGAGGGCGTCGAGACCGAGACGCAGCGCAACTTCCTGAAGATCGCCGGCGTGCACGCCCTGCAGGGCTGGCTGTTCGGCAAGGCGATGCCGGCCGCCGATCTGGCGGCGAAGTACGGCCTGGGCGAGAGCCAGCGCGCCGTGGCCTGAGGCTCGGGCCTAGGCTGCGGCCTTCTTCACCGCTCCGACGACCTGCCTGACCACCTCGGCCACCAGGGTCTCGTCGTCGCCTTCCGCCATGACCCGGATGAGCGGTTCAGTGCCGGAGGCGCGGACCACTAGGCGCCCGGAGCCGTTCAGCCGGGCCTCGGCGTCGGCGATGGCCGACTTAACCGCTTCGCTCTCGAGCGGCTTGCCCTGGGCGAAGCGCACGTTCTCCAGCCTTTGCGGGGCGGGCTCGAACTGGCGGGCGAGCGCGCTCATCGGCTGGTCACCCTGGACCAGCACGGCCAGCACCTGCAGGGCGGCGATCAGGCCGTCGCCGGTGGTCGAGAAATCCGAGAGGATCAGGTGGCCCGACTGTTCGCCGCCGAGGTTGAAGCCGCCCTGGCGCATGCGCTCGGAGACGTAGCGGTCGCCGACCTTCACCCGCTCGAGGCCGAGGCCCCTGCCCTTCAGGAACCGCTCCAGGCCGAGGTTCGACATGATCGTGGCGACCACGCCGCCGCCCTTGAGCTGGCCGGATTCCGCCCAGGCCTTCGCCACCAGCGCCATGATCTGGTCGCCGTCGACGATCTGGCCCTTCTCATCGCAGATGACGAGGCGGTCGGCGTCGCCGTCCAGCGCGATGCCGATGTCCGCCCGGTACTCCTTGACCGCCCGCGTCATGGCGAGCGGGTGCGTGGAGCCGCACTCCTCGTTGATGTTGAAGCCGTTGGGCGAGACGCCCACCGGGATCACCTCGGCCCCGAGTTCGTAGAGGGCGGTCGGCGCCACCTTGTAGGCGGCGCCGTTGGCGCAATCGATCACCACCCGCAGGGCGTTCAGGCTGAGTTGGCGCGGGAAGGTCGCCTTGACGATCTCGACGTAGCGGGCCTGGGCATCGTCAATCCGGGTGACCCGGCCGAGCTCGGTGGGACCGGCGAGGTCCTGCTGCAGGCCCTGGTCCATCAGGGCCTCGATCTCCGCTTCGCGGCCGTCGGAGAGCTTGTAGCCGTCGGGGCCGAACAGCTTGATGCCGTTGTCGGCGAAGTGGTTGTGCGAGGCGCTGATCATCACGCCCAGGTCGGCCCGCATGGAGCGGGTCATCATGGCGACCGCCGGGGTGGGCAGCGGGCCGAAGAGGCGCACGTCCATGCCCACGCTGGCGAAGCCGGCCACCAGGGCTGGCTCGATCATGTAGCCGGACAGGCGGGTGTCCTTGCCGATGACGACCAGGTGGCGCCGGTCGCCGCCGCTGCGGAACAGCTTGCCGGCCGCCAGGCCCACGCGCAGGGCGACCTCGGCCGTCATGGGGTGGGTGTTCGCCTGCCCCCGGATGCCATCGGTGCCGAAATAGGTTCGCTTCGCCATGGCCGACCCCTGCGCTCCTGCGAAATGTCGAGCAACCGGCATTTACTAGCGCGGGCCTTCGCGAATGCTAAACACGCCCTGCCCCGTAGAGGGCCGGCCGCGGCCCAGCGGCGCCCTTCGTGCAGAGATCGGACCATGTGCGGCATCATCGGAATCGTCGGCGACACCCCCGTGGCCGACCGCCTGCTCGAGAGCCTGAAAAGGCTGGAGTACCGAGGCTACGACTCCGCCGGGATCGCAGCGTTCGAGGACGGGCGGGTGGTCCGGCGGCGGGCGGAGGGCAAGATCCGGGCGCTGGAGGAGCGGCTGCAGGCCGAACCGGTGCGCGCCACGGTGGGCATCGGACACACTCGCTGGGCCACCCACGGGGTTCCCTCCGAGCGCAACGCCCACCCGCACACCGCCGGGCGGGTCACCGTGGTGCACAACGGAATCATCGAGAACTTCGCCGAGCTGCGTGAGGGCCTGCAGGCCCAGGGCCGGACCTTCGAGAGCGAGACCGACACGGAAGTGATCGCCCACCTGATCGACTGCGAACTCGACGGGGGGAAGCCCCCGCTGGAGGGATTCAAGGCGGCGCTCGACCAGCTCCGCGGAGCCTATGCGCTCGGCGTGCTGATCGATGGCGAGGAGCGGCTGGTTCTGGGCGCCCGGCGCGGGTCGCCGCTGGTGGTGGGCTGGGGCCGGGACGAGATGTTCATCGGCTCGGACGCGCTGGCGGTGGGGCCCTTCACCAACCGGGTCAGCTACCTGGACGAGGGCGACTACGTCGCCATCGACGGCAAGGACGCGCAGATCTTCGACGAGAACGGAGCGCCGGTCCAACGGCCGGCTCGAACCGTGTCCGCCTCGGCGGCGCTGGTCGAAAAGGGCAACTACCGGCACTTCATGGAGAAGGAGATCTACGAGCAGCCCGAGTCCTGCCAGCACACACTGGCGACCTACCTAGACCCAGTAAGGATGCGGGCGCGGGCGCCGGACGACTTCGACTTCGCCTCGATCGACCGGCTGCAGATCGTGGCCTGCGGGACGGCGTACTACGCCGGGCTGATCGCCAAGTACCTGTTCGAGCGGGTGGCCGGGCTGCCGGTCGATGTCGAGACGGCGTCGGAGTTCCGGTACCGCGAGCCCGCCCTGTCGCCGCGGACGTTGGCGCTGGCGATCTCGCAGTCGGGCGAGACGGCGGACACGCTGGCAGCGCTGCGCTACTGCGCCGGGGCCGGGCTGCCGACCGCGGCGCTGGTGAACGCGCACGAGTCGACGATGGCACGCGAAGCCGACCGGCTGTGGCCGACCAACGCGGGGCCGGAGATCGGTGTGGCCTCGACCAAGGCCTTCACGGCGCAGGTCTCGGCGCTGACGGCGCTCGCGGTGGCGGCGGCCGGGGCGCGCAAGCGAATCGACGGGCCAGAGCAGGCGCGGCTGGTGCGGGCGCTGCTCGAAGCGCCGCGGCTGATCCGCAAGGCGCTCGACTGCGAGGACGACGTGCGGGCGGTGGCGGTGGACCTGGCGCGCGCCCGTGACGTGCTCTACCTCGGCCGCGGCGCGATGTACGCGCTGGCGCTAGAGGGCGCGCTGAAGCTGAAGGAGATCAGCTACATCCACGCCGAGGGATATGCGGCGGGCGAGCTGAAGCACGGGCCGATCGCACTCGTGGACGAGGCCACGCCGGTGATCGCGCTGGCGCCGCACGACGAGCTGTTCGAGAAGACCGCCTCGAACCTGCAGGAAGTCGGGGCACGCGGAGGCCCGGTCATCGCGGTGACGGATGCCGCGGGCGCGGCCGCCCTCTCCTCGCGCGCCCGGCTGATCCTGGCGCCCGAGTGCGACCCGCTGGTGGCGCCGCTGGTGTTCGCGCCGGCGATCCAGCTGCTCGCCTACCATACGGCTGTGCAGAAGGGCACGGACGTGGACCAGCCTCGCAACCTCGCCAAGTCCGTCACCGTTGAGTAGCGGAAGCTCAGCCGCAGAGGTCCGATGAAGCGTGTTCGTAAGGCCGTGTTCCCCGTGGCGGGGCTCGGCACCCGGGTGCTGCCCGCCACCAAGACGATCCCCAAGGAGATGCTGACGGTGGTCGACCGGCCCTTGATCCACTACGTGGTCGAGGAGGCGCGGGCCGCCGGGATCGAGCACTTCGTGTTCGTGACGGGCCGGGGGAAGTCCTCGATGGAGGACTACTTCGACCATGCGGTCGAGCTCGAGGCGACGCTGGGGGCGAAGAAGAAGACGGCGCTGCTGGAGGAGCTGACCTCGGCGCTGCCGACCGAGGGCGAGATCTCCTACGTGCGGCAGATGCAGCCGCTGGGGCTCGGGCACGCGGTGTGGTGCGCCCGGGACATCGTGGGCGACGAGCCGTTCGCGGTCGTGCTGCCGGACATGATCATGGACGCGGAGCCGGGCGCGCTGGCGCAGTGCCTGCGCGCCTACGAGGACGCCGGCGGCGGCAACCTTGTGATGGTTGAGCCCTGCCCGCCGGAGGACACGCACAAGTACGGCATCGTGGCGGTCGAGGACCGGCAGGGGCGGCTGTCGAGGATGACCGGGATGGTCGAGAAGCCGGCGGCCGCGGACGCGCCTTCGAACCTGTTCATCAGCGGACGGTACGTGCTGCAGCCGGAGATCTTCGCGCACCTGTCGAAGCGGCAGACGGGCGCGGGCGGCGAGATCCAGCTGACCGACGCCATGGCCGGGCTAATGGGCGAGCAGCCGTTCCACGCGCTGGAGTACGAGGGCACGACCTACGACTGCGGCGACAAGATCGGGCTGCTGCGGGCGAACGTGGCGATGGCGCTGAAGCGGCCGGACCTCGCGGAGGCCGCGCGGGCCGCCGTCTCCGACCTGCTGAAATAACAAGAGAAATGGCGGACGGAGGCGGCGCCGGGGGTCGGGCCCGGGGCTTTCTCCGTCCGCCTACGGACGCGAGGGGCGCGTCCGATCGCGTCAGGTCGCGATTCTATTCGTCGCCGGGTTCGGGCGGGACGAGCAGTTCCTTTTCGACGAGGCCGGCGTTCTTGCGGACGCCCGCTTCGATCTGTTGGGCGATGTCGGGGTTGTTCTTCAGGAACTCGCGCGCGTTGTCGCGGCCCTGCCCGATGCGGGTGGAGTTGAAGGAGAACCAGGAGCCGGACTTCTCCACGACGCCGGCCTTGACGCCGAGGTCGATGATCTCGCCCAGCTTGGAGATCCCCTCCCCGTACATGATGTCGAACTCGACCTCGCGGAACGGCGGGGCGACCTTGTTCTTCACCACCTTCACGCGGACGTTGTTGCCCACGATCTCGTCGCGGTTCTTGACCGAGCCGGTGCGGCGGATGTCGAGGCGCACCGAGGCGTAGAACTTCAGCGCGTTGCCGCCGGTAGTCGTCTCCGGCGAGCCGTACATCACCCCGATCTTGTGACGGATCTGGTTGATGAACAGCACGATGCACTTGGACTTCGAGATCGAGGCGGTGAGCTTGCGCAGCGCCTGGCTCATCAGGCGCGCCTGCAGGCCCGGCAGGCTGTCGCCCATCTCGCCCTCGATCTCGGCGCGGGGCGTGAGCGCGGCCACCGAGTCGATGATGACGATGTCGACGGCGCCCGAGCGCACGAGCGTGTCGGTGATCTCCAGCGCCTGCTCGCCCGTGTCGGGCTGCGACACCAGCAGGTCGTCCAGGTTCACGCCGAGCTTGGAGGCGTAGACGGGGTCGAGCGCGTGCTCGGCGTCGACGAAGGCGGCGACGCCGCCGGCCATCTGCACCTGGGCCGCCACATGCAGCGCCAGCGTGGTCTTGCCGGAGCTTTCCGGGCCGAACACCTCGATGACCCGGCCGCGGGGCAACCCGCCGATGCCGAGCGCCAGGTCGAGACCGAGCGAGCCGGTCGAGACCGACTCGATCCCGGCGATCTCGCCCTTGTGGCCGAGCTTCATCACGGAGCCCTTGCCGAAGGCCCGGTCGATCTGGGCCAGCGCCGCCTCAAGCGCGCGCTGCTTCTCGCCGTCTCCGCGTCCCACCAGCTGCACTACCGATCCCGCCATGGAAGAGCCCGCCTTATCCCACGATTCCGGAAAGCCCCAGTGGCTTCCGAACGAGGATCAAGGTACACGCTTTGTTCTCGTTCGCAATATGTTCTTTTCCGCCCACCTGAGATGCTGCGTCCGTTTCTGACGCCACCCCGGCCCGCGGCGGCGGCCCCACGGCGCCGCGCGCGTCTGACTCGTCTCACTCGTCTCGTCCCGAGGGGGCGGACGCCGACCGGCCCAGCAGTATAACCCCGCCCGGAGCGGTGCGGACTTAGGCGCGTTCCTCCGCGCACGATCCTTGAAGAAGCTGAAGCGTTTCAGCGGCGCGTCCTGTACGGACGCGGTGAACAGTGACGGAGTTCGAGGTTGCGGACGAGCGAAGCGCGCATGCGGGCGGCCGTAGTGGCCGGACCTGGACAGGTCCGGATGGACGAGGTCCCCCTCCCCGCCCCCGGCCCTGGACAGGTGCGCGTGCGGCTGGAGGGCTGCGGCGTGTGCGCATCGAACCTGACGCCGTGGGAAGGGCCGGAGTGGATGCAGTTCCCCACCGAGCCGGGCGCCCTCGGCCACGAGGGCTGGGGCGTGGTGGACGCGGTCGGCGACGGCGTGGACGGGCTGGCGCTCGGCGACCGCGTCGCGACGCTCTCGGGCAAGAGTTACGCTGAATACGACCTCGCCGACGCGGGCCAGGTGGTGAAGCTGCCGGCGAGCCTCGCCGGCCAGCCGTTCCCCGGCGAGCCGCTGGGCTGCGCCATGAACATCTTCCGGCGGAGCGACATCCGCGCCGGGCAGACGGTGGCGATCGTCGGCGTGGGCTTCCTGGGCGCGATCCTGACGCGGCTGGCGACGGACGCCGGGGCGCGGGTGATCGGGATCTCGCGGCGGCCCTTCTCGCTCGACCTCGCGACGAAGATGGGCGCGGCCGAGGTGATCCCGCTCGAGGATCACTACGGCATCATCGAGCGGGTGCGCGAGCTGACCGGCGGCGTGTTCTGCGACCGGGTGATCGAGGCGGTCGGCAAGCAGTGGCCGCTGGACCTGGCGGCCGAACTCACGCGCGAGGGCGGGCGGCTGATCATCGCCGGCTACCACCAGGACGGGCCGCGGCAGGTGAACATGCAGCTGTGGAACTGGCGCGGCTTCGACGTGATCAACGCCCACGAGCGCGACCCGGCCGTGTCGCTGCAGGGCATCCGCGAGGCGGTCGAGGCGGTGACGTCGGGGCGGCTCGACCCCTCCCCGCTGGTCACGCACACCTACCCGCTGTCGAAGCTGGACGAGGCGCTGAACGCCACGCGCGACCGGCCCGACGGCTTCCTCAAGGCGGTCGTCGTTCCGGGATGACGAAGCCGCGGGTGGGATTCCTCGGGACCGGCTGGATCGGCCGGCACCGGATGCAGGCGATCGTCGAGACGGGCGCCGTCGAGCCCGCGGCCATCGCGGACCCGTCGCCGGAGTGCGCGGCGGAGGCCCAGAAGCTGGCGCCGGACGCGCGGGTCGTGGGCGGGCTCGACGAGCTGCTGGACCTCGGGCTCGACGGACTGGTGATCGCGACGCCGAGCGCGCTGCACGCGGAGCAGTCGATCACAGCGCTGGAGCGCGGGGTCGCGGTGTTCTGCCAGAAGCCGCTGGGTCGCAACGCGGCCGAGGCGAAGGCGGTGGTGGACGCGGCGCGCGCGGCAGACCGGCTGCTGGCGGTGGACCTCTCGTACCGCTTCACCGAGGGCATGCGGCGGGTGAGCGAGGTGGTGCGCTCGGGCGAGCTCGGGCGCGTCTACGCGGCGGACCTCGTGTTCCACAACGCCTACGGGCCGGACAAGGCGTGGTTTTACGACCCGCAGCTGTCGGGCGGGGGGTGCGTGATGGACCTGGGCGTGCACCTGGTCGACCTGGCGCTGTGGGTGCTCGACTTTCCGAAGGTGGAGCGGACGTCGGCGGCGCTGTTCTCGGGCGGCGAGCCGCTGGCCGGGCGCACCGACCGGGTGGAGGACTTCGCCTCGGCGGGGCTGCTGCTGTCGAACGGAACGCTGATGCGGCTGGCCTGCTCGTGGGGCCTGCAGGCCGGACAGGAGGCGGTGATCTCGGCGGCGTTCTACGGGACGGAGGGCGGCGTCGCGCTGAAGAACGTGGGAGGGTCGTTCTACGACTTCACGGCGGAGCGCTACCGCGGCACGTCAACGGAAACGCTGACGTCGCCGCCGGACGCGTGGGGCGGCCGCGCAGCCGCGGACTGGGCGACGCGGCTCTCGGCCGGCGAGCGGTTCGACCCGGCGGCGGAACGGCTGGCCGACGTGTCGGAAGCGCTCGACCGGATCTACGGGCGGTAGTGCGGGGCCCGTGTAAAACCCCTCCGTCGGCCTTCTGCCGCCACCTCCCCGTCGTCCGTGGGCTACGGTGGAGGAGACCGCCTGCTCCACCGCTTGCGGGGGAGCTGTCAGCCGGCGCAGCCGGATGACTGAGGGGGCATGTTGCGCGTCGCGCGGGGCCGGCTGAAAGCTGGCGACATGCGAGCGCCGCCACGAACCATACAGAAGGCGAAGGCGCTGAGGCGCGAACTCACGCCTCCCGAGGTGGTGCTGTGGGCGCATCTTCGAGCGAGGCGGCTGCACGGACTCCACTTCCGAAAGCAGCACCCGGTGGGGCCGTATGTGCTGGACTTCTACTGTTCGGCCGCTCGGCTGGCGGTGGAGGTCGACAGCGAGATTCATGCAGTCGGGGACCGGCCTCTGCGCGATGCTCGCCGCGATGCGTGGCTGGACGATCAGCGAATCAGGACGCTGCGTGTGACGGCGGGTGACGTCGCGAGCAATATCGACGGCGTGCTGCAGGGGATTGCGGCGGCCGCGCAGCGCCCCCTCAGTCATCCCGCCGGCGCGGGCTGACAGCTCCCCCGCATACGGGGGAGCTGGCTTTGGGCTTAGTCGAAGGCGGGGCGGACGAAGCGGCGCACCGCCTCCAGGGCCCAGCCGAAGACGACGTGGGAGCTGAGGCCGTAGAGGTGGGTGCTCGGCGGCGTCTCCAGGGGTCCGGGGCCGAGGCCCAGCGCCGGGACCACGCCTTCGTCCAGTCCGATGGCGACGAGACCGCCGTACGCGGCGCCGCCGCCCTTGGTGACGCCGGGCCACATCTCGGCCAGCGCGCCGTAGACGGCGCCCACCACCGCGCCGGTGCTGTAGTGCACGACCGGGTCCGCGAACTTGCGTAGCGGCTCCGGCACGGGTTCGCCGGTCGCGATCTCCGCGGCCATGTCGGCGGCCTTGGTGGTGGCGGGCTCCTCGTCCGAGCCTTCGTCCTCATCGTCGCCGCCGGACTGCGCCTCGGCCATCTTCGACCACAGGCCCTGGAACTGGTTCATCACCAGCGAGGCGACCAGCCCGGCCGCCGCGCCTGCCAAGGCGCCTTTCAGGACGTCGGACCCGCTCGCTCTCATGCGGTGAGAACCGGCCCCGGCGGGCGCGGTTCCGTCAGGCGCGGGACCACTCCGTCACGCGCCTCTCCAGCACCGTCAGCGGCATGGAGCCGCCGAGGAGCACGACGTCGTGGAAGCCCTTGATGTCGAAGCGCGGGCCCATGCTCCGTTCGGCGTCGGCGCGGAGGCGGGAAATGACGATCTCGCCCAGCTTGTATGAGCAGGCCTGGCCCGGCGAGGCGCAGTAGCGCTCGATCTCGCGGATTGCGGAGCCCTCGGGCTCGGCGGCGTTCTCGACCATGTAGCGGACAGCCTGTTCACGGCTCCACTTCTTGGCGTGCAGCCCGGTGTCGACCACCAGCCGGACGGCGCGGAACAGGAAGCTCTGCAGGTAGCCGATCTTGCCGAACGGGTCGTTCTCGTAGACGCCGAGCTCGTCGGCGACACGCTCCGAGTAGAGGCCCCAGCCCTCGCCGTAGGCCGAGAAGCTCTGGACCTTGCGGTAGAGCGGCAGCTCCCCGGCCTCGCGCGCGATCGCCCCCTGGAACAGGTGGCCGGGAACGGCCTCGTGGTAGGTCAGCGTCGGCAGCCCCCACTTGGGCCACTCGGCGGTGTCCTTGAGGTTGATGTAGTAGGCGCCGGGGCGGGAGCCATCGAGGGAGCCGGCCTGGGCGTACCCGCCCGGCGCGCCCTGCTCGATGGCGACGGGCACGCGGCGGATCTCGAAGCCGGCCTTCGGGAAGGTGCGGAAGTAGCGCGGCATCCGCGGGTTGATGTCGGCGACCTGCGCATTGAGCGAGGCGAGCAGGCCGGCGCGGCCCTCGTCCGTGTTCGGCCAGATGAAGCGCGGCTCCTTGTTGAGGACGTTGAGGCGCTCGCCGACCGTGCCCTGGGTGTAGCCCTGGCCCTTCAGCAGCGCGTCGATGCCGGACTGCAGCTGCGCCACCTGCTCCAGGCCGATGCGGTGGATCTCGTCGGGGGTGTAGTTGGTGGTCGTGAAGCCCTGGAGGTTCAAGGCGTAGTAGGCGTCCCCGTTCGGGACGCGGTGGATGCCCGCGACGTGGTCGGTCTTCGGGCGGATTTCGGTGAGCAGCTCGATCTGGCGGGTGAGCGCGGCGCGGATCGGACCCTCGAAGAGGGCGCGGGCCTGCGGGGCGTAGTCGCCGAGGCCCTTCCCGGCGGCGCGGCGGGCGAGCGAGCGGACGATCGGCTTCTCGTCGACGGGGCCGTCGCGGAGCGCGCGGAGCTGGAGCAGCGACTTGTCGAGGATGAAGTCCGGCGCGATCGCCCCGCCGGCCACGTTCCGGCGCACCCGCTCGGTCTCGCCGTCGATCGCGTCGGCGAAGGCGCGCATGCGGGACAGGTAGGCGTCGGCGTCAGCCTTCGTGTTGATAGGGTGCTGGCTGTCGAGGAAGTCGGGGATGGAGACGTAGGCGCCGCCGACCTGGGTGACGATGTACGGGTTGCGGATCCAGCCCTGCTGGGAGTGGTAGGGAAAGCTTCGGGCGTACGCCGCCGCGTTCTCCAGCTGGAACAGCGCGATGTCGTAGCTGAGGCGCGCGTCCGGGCTGAGGCGCGCGGGGTTGATGCGGCGCAGCTCCGCGAGGTCCGAAACCGATCGCGAGCGTTTGGCCGCGACGCCTGCCGGCGAGCGGTCGTCGAGCTGCCCGCGCTGCGGCGCGCGGGCGCCGGTGTCGAGCCCCAGGTTGGTGACGCTCTCCGGCGCGTGGTCGAGGTTGGTTTCGAACTGGCGCGTGAGCAGCGCGTCGAGCGCGGCGTCGGCGGAGGCGGTGTCGACCGGCGGCGACGTGACGGGCGTGGCGCAGGCGGCGACGCCGAGCGCCCCCGCAGACGAAGCGAGGAAGACTCGGCGGTCCATGGCGGCTCTCCGGTTCAGGCGGTGCGGCGGCTGGCGATGTGGGCGTCGACGACGTTCTCGAGCACGTCGAGCGGCATGGACCCGTTCAGCAGCACGGAGTCGTGGAACGCACGGATGTCGAAGCGCGAGCCTAGGGCCTGCTTCGCCTTCTCGCGCAGCTCCATGATCTTGATCTTGCCGACCATGTAGCTGGTGGCCTGGCCGGGCCACACGGCGTAGCGCTCGATCTCGGTGACGGCGGCGGGCTCCGGGTCGCCGATGTTGTCGACCATGTACTTGATCGCCTGCTCGCGGCTCCAGCGCTTGTCGTGCATGCCGGAGTCGACGACGAGGCGCACGGCGCGGAAGGCGGCGTCGTGGATCATCCCGATGTGGCCGGGGATGTCGTTCTCGTACATGCCCATCTCGACCGCGAGCTCCTCGGAGTAGAGGCCCCAACCCTCGGCGTAGGCGCCGTAGCCGACGGTCTTCATCAGCAGCGGCACCTCGGACTCCTGCTGCAGCGTGAGCTGCAGGTGATGGCCCGGCAGGCCCTCGTGGTAGGTGAGCGTCGGCAGGCTCCAGGTCGGCGTCTCGGCCGTGTCGCGCAGGTTGATCCAGTAGATCCCCGGGCGCGTGCCATCGAGGGAGCCGGTGTTGTAGTAGCCGAGCGGCGCGCCGGCCTCGATGAAGGTGGGCACGCGCTTGATCTGCAGCGGCGTCTTCGGCAGCTGGCCGAAGTACTGCGGGAGCTTGGCGCGGATGACCTCGACCTGGCCGTTGAGGTCGCGGAGCAGCTTCTCCTTGGCCTCGTCGGTGTTGGGGTAGAGGTACCGCGGGTCCTCGCCCATGGCACGGTAGCGGTCGCCGACGCTGCCCTGCGTGAGGCCGATGCGGCGCATCAGCGTGTCGGCCTGGGCGGAGAGGCGCGCGACCATGTCGAGGCCGACGCGGTGGATCTCGTCGGGCGTCATGTCGGTGGTCGTCGCCGACTTCACGGACATGGCGTAGAAGGCCTCGCCGTCGCGGATCCGCCAGACGCCGGCGTCGTGGACCGCGCGGCGGCGCATGTCCGTCAGGACGGCGAGCTGGCGGTCGAGCGCCGGCTGGATTCCCGTGGTGTAGATCTTCGAGGCGCGGGCGCCCCAGTCGCCGGCGATGTTCTTTTCCTTGGTGCGGCGGACGATCGACTGGACGAGCGGCGACTTGTCGGCGGGATTGTCGCGGAGCGACTTCAGCTGGCCGATAGCCTTGTCGAGCGCGAAGTCGGGCGGGATCACACCCAGCGCGATGTCGTGCCGGTTGCTCTCGGTTTCCTGGTCGAGGAAACGGACCCACTCCTGCAGGCGCGACAGGTAGGCCTCGGCGTCGGCCTTGGTCTCGATAGTGTGCTGGTTGTCGAGGAAGTCGGGGGTGGACTGGTAGCTGCCGGTCAGCTGCGTCAGGCCGTAGGGGGCGACGAGGCCGCCAGCCTTGATCTCGAACCGGCGGTTGGCCTCGACGCTGAGCGCCTGGCCGTACATCAGGGTGTCGTACCAGACGGCTTCCTTGCCGGAGAGCGCCGCGCGGGGGATCGCGCGGAGTTCGCCGAGGCGCCGCTCGGCCTCGACCTCGTCGCGGTTGATCTGCGCCAGCGAGACGTCGCTCAGCTTGCTCTTCTGCTGGGCCCATTCGCCCTTATCGAGGCCGAGGCCGGTGGCGAGCTCGGGCGAGCGGCGCAGGTTGCGCTGCATCCACGAGTCCATCAGCGCCCTCAGGCGGCCGGCGGCGTCGGGGCTGGAGGGGCCCGTCGCGACGGGCGGCGTCACGGGATCGGGCGTCCCGGCGCAACCCGCGAGGGCCGCGGCTCCAGCAGCGGCGGAGGACAGCAGGAGAGCGCGGCGATCGAGCATGAGACCCCTCTTCGTCAGTTGCGAAAAGGGTTACGGGCACCAAGCGTAGCGGGCAAGTTACTTGAGCGTCAGGCGGCCTGCAGGTGCTGCTTCACCCGCTCCGCCAGGACCTTGATGTCGATGGGCTTGGGCAGGAAGGACACGCCCGTTTCGCCCTCCAGCAGGTCGGAGAACTCCGCCTCGGCGTAGCCGGAGATGAACATCACCGGCGCCGTACCGAGATAGCCGCGGGCCTTCTTGAGCAGCGTGGGGCCGTCCATGCCCGGCATGATGACGTCGCTGATCAGCAGGTCGATCGAGCCGGCGTGCTCTTCCGCTAGTTCGAGCGCCTCCTCGCCGTCGCAGGCCTCGATCACCTCGTACCCGCGGGCGCGCAGCAGGCGGGCGGCGACGCCCCGCACGGCGTCCTCGTCCTCGACGAAGAGGATGCGGCCGGCGCCGGAGAGGTCGCGCGCGGCGGGCTTCTGCACGGGCGCGGGCGCGGGCTCCGTCTGCACGGGCGGATGGTAGACCGGGAGGAAGATGCGGAAGGCGGCGCCCTTGCCCGGCGCGCTCTCCACGTGGATCCAGCCGTCGGCCTGCTTGACGATGCCGAACACGGTGGCGAGGCCGAGACCCGTCCCCTCCCCCAGCGGCTTGGTGGTGAAGAAGGGCTCGAAGATGCGCTCCATCACCTCGGGCGGGATGCCGGGGCCGCTGTCGGCGACCTCGATCATCGCGTACTCGCCCGGAGGGGCCTCGACGTAGCCCATCTTGCGGCACTCGGACTGGGTGCAGCGCGCGGTCTTGATGCGCACGAGCCCGCCGCCCTGGGCGCGCATGGCGTCGCGCGCGTTGACCGCGAGGTTCATCACGGCGGTTTCGAGCTGGCTCTTGTCGGCGCGGACGAGCGGCAGGTTGCGGCCGTACTCCGTCTCCAGCTTGGTGTCCTCGCGCAGCAGGCGGCGGAGCAGGACCTCGAACTCGGAGATCAGTTCGCCGAGTTCCAGCGTCTCGCGCTGGACGGTTTGCTTGCGCGAGAAGGCGAGCAGCTTGCGCACCAGGTCGGCGGCGCGCGTGGCGGTCTGCCGAATCTCGTTCAGCCCCTCGTACGAGGGGTCGCCCACCGGGTGGCGGTGGAGCAGCTCGTCGAGACGCAGCTGGATGGCGGTCAGCAGGTTGTTGAAGTCGTGGGCCACGCCGCCGGCGAGCTGGCCGATAGCCTGCATCTTGTGCGCCTGGCTCAGCTGCAGCTCGAGCTGCTTCTGCTCGGACACGTCGACCAGGTAGGCGAGCAGACCGCCCTCCCCCTGCGCGACGTAGAGGTGCGCGGGCCGCGGGGTGTCGAGCGCGAGCTTCACTTCGACAGGGCCGCCGCGCTTCACCGCGAGACGCGCGATGGCTTCGGCGCGAGAGGCCGGATCGAGCAGGTCGGCGAACTTCGCGCCGGGCTTGGCGCGGCCCTGCGTCATCACCTCGAGCGCGGCGTTGGACTCCAGGATGGTGGCTTCGAGCGGATCGACGCCGTCGAGCACCGCGGCGCCGAACGGCGCGGCCGCGGCGAAGCCGTCGAACGAGGCGGTCACCGCCGCGACCATCGCGGCCGGCAGCTCGGCCGGCTTCACGTTCGGCTGGTCGGGGCGCTCGACGAGCACCGCCGGAACGTGCGCGGCGGCGCGCACGAGGAAGCGGCGGCCCCCGAAGGCGGTCACGATGGCGTCGCGCTCGCCGTCATCGGCGAGAAGACGCGTGCGTCCCGTCTCCCCACGCTTGGCGCTGGTCAGGGCGGTGTAGAGGGCGCCTGCCTCGGGCGTCCGCGGGAGGCGGCGGGTGGTGCCGAAGGCGTCGAACCAGGCCGGGTTGGCGCGCAGCACGCGCCCGTCGGCGGAGAGGACGGCGGCGGGCTCCGGCAGCGCATCCAGCACCTCGCCCCAGCCGCTGCGTTCGACCGCGTCGCGGGGCTCGGCGGCGCCGAAAGCGAAGATGCCGATGAAGGCCACGCCGGCGAGCCCGAGGAGCAGCAGCATGCTGCCGGCGGTCGGACCAGCCTGGACTGCGGGATAGGCGGCGGCGAGCGCCGAAAGCACGAAGAGGATCGCCCCCAGCGTGCCGAGCGAGAAGAAGCCGCGGCGCGCGCGCGGGACCGGGTCGCCTGATTGCGGTTGAAGGCTCACGGCCTGCCCGTCCCTTGGAAAGCTCGAATCGAGCATGAGGATACCATCATGAGTGGCGCGGGGCTGCGCCCGCCGCCTTGTGGCTGCGCGAGCCCAGGATGAAGCCGATGATCTTGGCGACGGCCTGGAAGTGCTCGTGCGGGATGACGTCGTCGACCTCCATCGAGGCGTAGAGCGCGCGCGCGAGGGGCGGGTCTTCCAGGATGGGCACCTCGTGCTCGGTCGCGACCTCCCGGATCCGCAGGGCCACGGCGTCCACGCCCTTGGCGACGCAGACCGGAGCGGCGGTCTCGCCCTGCACGTAGCGCAGGGCCACGGCGAAGTGGGTCGGGTTGGTGATGACGACCGTCGCCTTCGGCACGTTCTGCATCATCCGCTGGCGGGCCTTGTCGGCGCGAATCTGCTTCAGCTTGGCCTTGACGTGCGGGTCGCCCTCGGACTGCTTGAAGTCCTCCTTGAGCTCTTCGCGGCTCATCTTCATGCGCTGCATGAAGCGGAAGCGCTGCCAGACGAAGTCCACGGCGGCGCCGAATGCGAGCAGCGCCAGCACGGCGAAGAACAGCGCGATCAGCAGGTCGCGGCTGAAGGGCAGCAGCGCCGCAGGCTCCATCGCGGCGAGGTTCTCGAGCTCGTCGGCGTGCGGCTGGAACACCAGCCAGACCACCACCGCGATGGCGATCAGCTTGACCAGCGACTTGAAGAACTGGACCAGCGCGTCGACGCCGAACAGGCGCTTGAACCCGGCGATCGGGGAGAGCTTCTTGAGATCGGGCGCGAGCTTGGACGGGCTGAACAGGAAGCCGGTCTGGAGCAGGTGGCCGGCGCCGCCGGCGAGCGCCGCAGCGAACATCACGATGATCACGGCCGGGGCGGCCGCCACCAGCGTGGTGGCCATGAGCGACCGCAGCCCCTCCCCGCTCACCTCGACCTTGTCCGGCGACGCCACGAACGGGAGGAAGGCTTCGGCGAGGTTGCGCGCCATCCAACCGCCGGCGATCGCCAGCACGCCGAAGACGGCGGCGAGCGACGCCCACTGCGGCACGTCCATCGACTTGGCGACGTCGCCCTTGCGGCGGGCGTCGTCCAGCTTGCGCTGTGTCGGTTCCTCGGTTTTCGAGGACTGGTCGCTCTCCTCAGCCACCGGCGCCTCCGCTGAACTGGCGCGCGAAGGCCTCGTAGCGGTCGATCCAGACCAGCCCGATCACGCCGAGGCTCAGCGCCAGGAGAGACAGGCCGACGAGGATGTTGATCGGAGCGGCGACGAAGAAGATCTGGAACTGCGGCATCAGCCGGCCGATGAGGCCGGCCGCGATGTTCAGGATCAGCGAGAAGACGATTACCGGCGCGGCGAGCTGCACGCCGAGCGCGAACGCATTGCTGACCGTGCGTGCGGCCATGTCGCCGGCCTCCTGCACCGACACCGAGCGATCCGGCGGGAACAGCGTGTAGGAGCGCGCGATGGCCCCAATGAACAGGTGGTGCAGGTCGGTCGCGAAGATCAGCGTGATGCCGAGCAGGGTCAGGAACGCCGCCACTGTGGTGCCGGGCATCGCCTGGAGCGGGTTGGCGGTCTGGGCGAAGGCGAGCGTGGTGTGCAGCGACACCGTCTCACCGGCCACCGCGAGCGAGGCGAGGAACAGGCGCAGCAGGCCCCCGATCATCAGGCCGATGAGGAGCTCGCGGATGAGCGCGCCCACCAGCCCGCTGGCGGCGAGAGGGATGGCCGCCACCTGGGGCGCGGCGATCGGGAACAGGACGAAGGCCAGCAGCAAAGCCAGCGCCAGACGGATGCGGGGCGGCACCACCGCGTCGCCGATCCCCGGCAGCAGCATGAGGATCGCGCCGACGCGCGCGAACACCAGACCTGCGACCCAGACCTCCGTCGGAAGGGCGTAGGGCCCCACCTACATCCCCGCGATTCGCGCGGCGATGTCGCGCATGAAGGTGCTCATCAGCGCCCCCATGAGCGGCAGGAAGACCAGCAGGGCGACGAAGATGGCGATGATCTTGGGCGCGTAGACGAGGGTCGCCTCCTGCACCTGGGTGAGCGCCTGGAGCAGGCCGATCCCCACGCCGACGGCGAGGCCCACCAGCAGCACGGGCAGCGACAGCTGGATGGTCAGCCAGATGGCGTCCCGGCCGACGTCGAGAACTTCAGCGCCGGACATGGCGGTACGCGCTCCTCGGAGGTGGGCAAGAATTGCCGCCCTCCGGGTTAACGATTGGTTGCCGCCGTTAACTTCCGAGACTCAGAACCAGCCCGCCTCGCGCAGGGCCCGGGCGTAGGTGCGGCTGACCGGCGCCTCGACGCCGCCCTTCAGCTTGAGCACGCCGCGTCCGTCCGACCGGCGGGCGTCCTCCACGGCCGCACGCGCCACCCACCAGGAGCGATGCGTCTGCGCCCCTTCGATACCCTCCAGCTCGGCGAGGGCGTCGGACAGGCGCATGAGCAGGAGGTCGGACCCGCGGTCGGTATGGACACGCAGATAGTGGTCCTCGGCCTCCACGGCGCGGAGCTCGGCTCCTTGCAGCTTGAAGGGGAGCCGCTCCAGGAAGCGCGGCGGTGCGGAGCCGGCGGTCTGTGCGTGGGTCTGCACCGGCGTGCGGGCAGCGAACTCCGTCAGTACGACCATGACCACAGTGACGGCGAGGACGGGCGGGAACAGGTGGATCGGCGTCGCGTACCCGGCGCCGCCCCTGTAGAGCACGTGCGTGACGAACCACACCATCAGAGTGATGGGCGGGGTGACCAGCGCGGTCACCAGCGCCGCGCGCGCCCAGCGGCGCTCGCCGAACCAGCCGCGGGCGTCGACCAGCCGGACGACGACGTGGCTGATCAGGGCGCCGGCGACGATCACGCCGACCCAATAGGCGGCGCGGAACCAGAGCGGATTTCCGTCGGTGCCGAAGGCGCCCACCACCGCCATGAAAAGCCCGGCGGCGACCGCGACCAGCAGGGGCCGCGCGAGATCGCGCAGCACGGCCGCCGTTCGCGAAGCGCGAGCGGCGCCCTCTGTCCGTCCGCGAAGTGAAGGCGTCGGTCCGCGCATCGGCTGTGTCGGCTGCTCCGGGCTCGGCCAGGTGTCGGCCACGGCGGGTCGTCCGCCGAGCCACATCAAACACGGACCACGATCATGATGAAGACGTTCCTTTACAGCCCCGCCCTCTCGCTCGCCCTGGCGGTGCTGCCCCTGACGGTGGGCACGAGCCACGCGGCCCGCGCCGCCGAGCCGGCCGCCCGGGTGGCGATCACCTTCGAGACCGGCGAGCCGAACGGCGCCATGATGGTGGCGCTGTTCGACAGCGAAGCGGCCTACAAGGCCAACCGGCCGGTCGACTCCGCCCGGGCGGACGTGTCCGGGGTGACCACGACGGTGACCTTCACCGGCGTCAAGCCGGGCCGCTATGCGGTGCTGTCGTTCCAGGACCTGGACGGCGACGGCAAGATGGGCCGCAACCCTTTCGGGATGCCGACCGAGCCTTACGGCTTTTCCAACAACGCGCCCCCGCACATGGGACCGCCGGAGTGGAGCAAGGCGGCCTTCGAGGTGACCGCGGCCGGTGCCTCCCAACGCATCACCCTGCGCTGAGGAGGGGGCGATGCAGCTTTCTCGCAGAACCCTTCTCGCAGGTGGTGTTGCGATGGGCGCCGCGACGGCGCTGAGCCCGGAGGCGGTATGGGCGGCGCCCGCCGCCGACTGGACGATCGCGGTCGGCGACGTGGAAGCGGACCTTCCGCGCCGGGCCATGCGGTTGGTGCGGGGACGCCTCCCCGCCGGGCTCTCCGGCACCCTTTTCCGCAACGGACCGGGGAAATTCCGGCGCGGCGCGGGCGAGCCGGCGCACTGGTTCGACGGCGACGGGCTGGTGCGGTCGTTCCGCATCGGCGACGGCCGCGCCTCGCTGTCCGCGCGGTTCGTGGACACGCAGAAGCGCCGCACGGACGCGGCCGCTGGGCGGATGGTGGTGTCGGGCTTCGGCACGCCCGGAACGCCCGAGGGGCGCCTGGGCAAGGTGGACGACGCCAACGCGGCGAACACCAGCGTGCTGGCGCTGCCCGGCAAGCTCTGGGCGCTTTGGGAGGCGGGGTCTCCGGTCGCCGTTGATCCGGAGACGCTGGAGACGCGCGGCTTCGTGACACTACGGCCCGACCTCGCGGGCATGCCGTTCCTGGCGCACCCGCGCGTGGAGCCGGAGGGGCGCGTGTGGAACCTCGGCTTCGGCGGCGGACAGGCGATCGTCTGGCGGCTGTCCGCGGACGGGGCGCTGGAGGACGCGACCCTGATCCCGATACCGCGGGCGAGCTACGTGCACGACTTCACCGCGACCGACCGTGAGATCGTCATCGTGCTGCAGCCTTGGGTGCGCGAGGGCGGCGGGATGCCGCTGGCCGACCACATGGCCTGGCGGCCGGAGCTCGGCACGCAAGTGCTGGTGCTCGACAAGGCCGACCTGACGCGGCGGCGCGTGTACGAACTGGAGCCGTTCTTCTTCTTCCACCTTGGGGACGCGTGGCGGGAGGCGGACGGGACCATCCGGTTCGACGGCTGCGTCTCGGACGACGCGGCGTTTGTGAGCGACGCGATCGGCGGCATCACCGACCGGCGCGACAGCCGCGTCCGCCCGCCCTCGCCCGCCTTGTTCGCCCTACACCCCGGCGGGAGGGCGGAGGTGCGGCGGCTGGCAGGCGCAGCCGAGTTCCCGAAGGGCGACGCGCGCTTCGCCGGACGACCGCGGCGCTACACCTGGCACGTGAGCGGGAAGCAGAAGTCCGTCCCGTTGGCCACCGGCTTTGCGGTGACGGACCTCGCGCGCGGTCGCACCGAACGGTTCGACTTCGGGCAGCAGCACATCGTCGAGGAGGCGGTGTTCGTGCCGCGGCCGGGCGGCTCCCGCGAGGGAGATGGGTGGGCGGTCGGCACGACGCTGAACCTGAAGGCGCGCGCGACCGAGCTGCACGTGTTCGAGGCCTTGCGGATCTCGGCGGGACCTTTGTGCACGTTCCGGGCGGACGTGCCGCTGCCCGTGGGCTTCCACGGCGCCTTCGTGCAGGCCTAGAGCAGGAGGTCCGCGCAGGCGTCGAGGATGGCATCGGCGTCGAGGCGGTACTCGCGGTAGAGGTCCGGCAGGTCGCCGGTCTGGCCGAAGCGCTCGACGCCGAGGGCGCGGACCCGCTGCCCGCGGACAGAGCCCAGCCAGGACAGCGCGGGCGGGGAGCCGTCGAGGACGGTGACGAGGCCGGCGTCGGGGGCGAGCGGCTCAAGGAGCTGCTCGATCCACGAGGGCTCGCGGGAGCCGCCGGTCCAGCGGGCGCGGCCGCTGGCGGTCCAGCCCTCGTGCAGGAGGCCGTAGGAGGTGACGGCCAGCAGGCCGGCGCCGGGCTCGTCCTCCTGCAGCGCCTCCCAGGCGGCGAGCGCCTCCGGCGCCAGCACGCCGGCGTAGGCGATGGCGAGGCGGGCGCCCGGGGCGGGCTCGCGCAGCCAGTAGGCGCCCTTCAGCGCACCCTCGCGCCAGCGGGCGTCGGGCCGCTCGGGCTGCCCCAGCGCACGCGTGGAGAGGCGGAGGTAGGTGCTGAAGCCGTCGTCGGCCTGCATGCGCTCGAAGGCGTGGGCCATGAGCAGGGAGAGCTCGTCGGCGAAGGCAGGCTCGTACGACTTCAGGCCGGGCTGGCTCATGCCGATCAGCGGCGGGTTGATCGACTGGTGGGCGCCGCCCTCCGGGGCGAGCGTCAGGCCCGACGGGGTGGCGACCAGCAGGAAGCGGGCGTCCTGGTAGCAGGCGTAGTTCAGCGCATCGAGGCCGCGCGCGATGAAGGGGTCGTAGAGCGTACCGACGGGGAACAGCCGCTCGCCGAAGAGGCTGTGGCTGAGGCCGAAGGCGGCGAGCGCGGTGAACAGGTTGTTCTCCGCGATGCCGAGCTCGACGTGCTGGCCGGTCTCCTGCTGGTTCCAGACTTGAGACGACGGGATACGGCGGCGCTTGAACACGTCCTCGTGCGCGCGCCGCTTGAACAGGCCGCGCCGGTTCACGAAGGCGCCGAGGTTGGTGGAGACCGTCACGTCGGGCGAGGTGGTGACGACGCGGGCGGCGAAGTCGTCGGAGCCCTTGGCGATCTCGAACATGATCTTGCCGAAGGCGGCCTGGGTGGAGCCCTCCCCCGCCCCTTCGACGGCGGCGAGCAGCGTGTCGGCCGCAGGGGTTTGTACGAACTGGGCTTTCCGGCGGCGGTTCACGTCCTGCGCGAACGGGGCACCGGCGACGCGCTCGCGGAGCTGCTGCGCCTCGGCCTCGTCCAGGCCGGAAAAGGCGTCCCACTCCTCGCCTTCCCTCACGCCCAGGCGGTCGCGCAGTTCGGCGATCTGCGCGGGCGTCGTCAGGCCGGAGTGGTTGTCCTTGTGGCCCTGGAACGGCAGCCGCCACCCTTTGACGGTGAAGGCGATGACGAGGCTCGGCGCATCGTCCTTCGCCATCGCGGCGAACAGCTCGAGCAGGCTTTCCAGGCAGTGCCCGCCGTACTCCGTCATCAGGCGGTGGAGCGCGTCGTCGTCGTGTTCGGCGATCAGCGCGAGCGTCTCGGCCTGCGCGGCGAGGTCGGCGTTCAGGCGTTCGCGGAAAGCGGCGCCGCCCTGGTAGGTGAGCGCGGCGTGGAGGTCGTTCGGCGCCTCCTCCAGCCAAGCCTGCAACGCGGCGCCGCCCGGCATGGCGAAGGCCTCCCGCTGGCGTCGGGACCAGCGCACCGTGTGCACGTTCCAGCCGGCGGCGCGGAAGATCTCGTCATAGCGCGCGAACATCCGGTCGGACGTCGTCGCGTCGAGGCTCTGGCGGTTGTAGTCGACGATCCACCAGCAGTTCCGGACGTCGTGCTTGGCCGCCTCGATCAGGGCCTCGTAAATGTTGCCCTCGTCGAGCTCGGCGTCGCCCAGCAGCGCGATCATGCGGCCCACGTCGGCCGGCTTCACCGAGCCGCGGGCGGCCAGGTAGTCCTGCAGCAGGGACGCGAAGGCGGTGACCGCCACGCCCATGCCGACGGAGCCGGTGGAGAAGTCGACGTCGTCCTTGTCCTTGCTGCGCGAGGGGTAGGACTGCACGCCGCCGAGCGCGCGGAAGCGCTGCAGCTGATCGAGGGACTGCCGGCCGAACAGGTGCTGGATGGCGTGGAAGACGGGGCTGGCGTGCGGCTTCACCGCCACCCGGTCCTGCGGGCGCAGGGCGTGGAAGTAGAGCGCCGTCATCAGCGTGGTCATGGACGCCGACGACGCCTGGTGGCCGCCGACCTTCAGGCCGTCGCGGCTCTCGCGCAGGTGGTTGGCGTTGTGGATGGTCCAGCAGGCGAGCCACAGCACGCGCTCGTCGAGGCGGCGCAGCAGGTCGAGATCGGGGGTGCGGGAACGGGTGCGGGGGCCGGCGTCGTCCATGCCGACCCTCTACGCTCTCGCAGGCCCCGCGTCAGCCACGCCGCAGCAAGCACAGCCAGTTGAGGCGCCGGAGCCCACGTGCAACGCTCGCATGAGGGGGATCTCAGGATGCGTCTGGTTGTTCTCGTCGCCGTTCTGAGCGGCGTCGTCGCGTGCACGACACCGAACGCGTCGCGCCGCACTGCCGAAGTCGCGAACGCGCCGGCGGCGCGCGGGGAACCTGCTCTTCAGGGGAAGTTCGATGCCTTGCGAGCCGCCGGCTACTCCGGAGCAGCGGTCGTGACGCGAAATGGACGGCGTGTGTTCGGCGAGGCGGCCGGCGAGGCCGCGCCGGGCGTCCCGTTCACCACCGCGACAGCGGTGGACGTCGCGTCGATCGCCAAGCCCATCACCGGCATGGCGGTGGCGAAGCTGATGGATCAGGGAAAGTTGAGCCTCGACGACACGCTCGGCCGCTGGTTTCCAGACGCGCCCGCGGACAAGCGATCCATCACGGTGCGCCAGTTGCTGAGCCATTCCGCCGGCGTGGTCGACATCCCCGAGGGCCTCACCGACTACACTCCAATCAACCGAGAAAGCATGCTCGGAAAGCTGCTGGCGGCACCGCTGGACTTCCCGCCCGGCACGAAGAGCAGCTACTCCAACGGTGGCTACCAGCTGCTCGCCTTCATCGTCGAAAACGCCTCGGGCCGGGAGTTCTTCGAGTTCCTGGAGGCGGAGATCTTCAGGGCGGCGCAGGTCGTGGCGAGCTACGATCCGACCCGCTTTCCGGAGAACGAGGTCGCCCGCGGCCGCGGGCGTCATCAGGGCTGGATCGACGTGCGCTCGCAGGGCGACCCCGCGAAGGGTCCCTTCTGGGGCCTCTGGGGCGCAGGCGGCATCTTCATCTCAACGGAGGACATGGCGCGCCTGATGGACGCCTATCTCGCGGGCCGAATCGTCAGCCCCGAGGCGGTGCGCCTCGCGGTCACCCCGGTGATCCGGGCCGGCGATTACGCCTCCGAAACCGCCGGCTGGACGATCCTGCACAGCCGCCGCGGCACCCCGATCATCTCCTATACCGGCGGGAGCGGCCACTCGCAGGCCTCGCTCCGGCATTATCCTGAGGCGGGCGTCACGATCGCGACGGCCGGAAACACGGTCGCGCCGGGAGCGATTCGAGTGAGCCGGGAACTCGCGGAGCCGCTGATCGGGCCTGACTTCGATCCGGTCACGCCGGCGCCGCTCCCAGGGACCCCGGTGCAGCCTGGCTCCCGGGAAGAAGCGCTGGTGCACGCGCTGTTGGGCGCGGTCACCGGCGGGCCGGCGCAGCGAGCCGGGTTCCTGAACGAAGGCGCCGCCCCCGGCCTTCGTGCCCAGCGCACAGACGTGCAGTGGGCGGAGCGCTTCGACAGTTGGGCTGCGGCGTTCCCCAATCCGGTCACGCGAGCCATTCACCGGGACGGCGACACCCTGCTGGTGGTGGTCGACCGTCTGGAGGGCGAGCGGCCCAGCCCCTTGCGGATAGAGCTCTCGTTGGTCGAGGCGGGCGGACGCCTCCTCGTGGATCGAATCGCCGTCCGCCGAGCCTGATCGTGCGAGGCGACTACTCGGCCGGGGTCGGAGCGGGAGCCGGGGCGTGCGGGGCGTTGATGTTCACGCCGTGCTCGCGCTCGTAGTTCTCGATGATGCGGGCGGTCCACTCCGGCGACTTCGTGAAGCGCGCCAGCAGGTTGTAGAACATCGGCACCACGAACAGCGTCAGCAGCGTCGAGAAGATCGCGCCGGTGAAGATCACCACGCCGATCGTCTGGCGGCTCTCCGCGCCCGCGCCCTGCCAGAGCACCAGCGGCAGCGCGCCGAAGGCGGTGGCGATCGAGGTCATGATGATCGGACGCAGGCGCAGCGCGCTGGCCTCGATGACGGCCTCGCGCACGGAGCGTCCCTCGTCGCGGAGTTGGTTCGAGAACTCGACTATCAGGATGCCGTTCTTCGCGGCGATGCCGATCAGGATGATCAGGCCGATCTGGCTGTAGATGTTGAGGCTGGAGCCGGCCATCAGCAGACCGAACAGGCCGCCCGCGGCGGCGAGCGGCACAGTCAGCATGATGATCGACGGGCTGATCCAGCTCTCGAACTGAGCCGCGAGCGCGAGGAACACGAGCAGCAGCGCCAGGCCGAAGGCGATGAACACGGCGCCGCCGGCTTCTTGCAGGTCGCGCGCCTGGCCGCCCCAGCGGACGATGGGGCCTGCCGGCTGCTGCGCGGCCTGCTGCTCGAAGAACTGCACGGCTTCGGCGACGGTGTAGCCGGGGTTCAGCTCGGCGGAGAGGCTGATGGCGCGCAGGCGGTCGAGGCGCCGGCGGTCGGGCGTGTCGCCGGTGATCTTCGTCTCCACGACCGACGCCAGCGGCACCAGCTGGCCGCTCCCGGAGGCGCGCACATAGAGGGTGTTCAGGTCCTCTACGCCCCCGCGGTTCTCCGCCTCGGTTTGGAGGAGCACGTCGTATTCCTGGCCGCCGCGCGTGTAGGTGGTCGAGCGGCGCGAGCCGAACATGGTCTCCAACGCGCGGCCGATCTCGGTGGCCGAGACGCCGAGGGCCGCGGCGCGCTCCTCGTCGATGTCGACGAGCAGGCGGGGCGCGTTCGGCTCGTAGTCCAGGCGCGGGCGCTGCAGCCCCGGGTTCTCGCGCGCTGCGGCGAGGATGGGCTGCATCCAGGCGGCGAGGTCCTCGTACTCCGTGGCGCCGGTGACGATCAGCTCGATGTTGTTGCCGCCGCCTCCCCCGCCGCCCCCGCGCTGGAAGGGACCGCGGACGCTCGCCGTTATGCGGGCGCCCGTGAGGTTGGAGAGCTGGCGGTTGAGCTGCTGGGCGAGCTCGTCGGCGGAGACGTCGCGCTCGTGCAGGGGCTTCAGCGTGAGCACGCCATTGCCGGAGTTGAAGCTGCCGCCGCCGCCGAAGCCGGGGACGCTCATCAGGTAGCGCTCGGCCGGCTTGTCGTGCTCCGGGCCGGTGAGCGCGGCGAGGCGCGGCTCGAGCTGGCGGGCCTGGGCGATCATGTACTGGTAGCCGGAGCCCTCGGGCCCCTGCATGCGGATGTCGACGCGGCCGCGGTCCTCGTTGGGCACCAGCTCGGACGGCAGGGCCTTCCAAAGTCCGAAGGCGCAGAAGGCGATCACCAGCGTCAGCGCGCCGATGCCGAAGGCGGCGGAGCGGCGGCCGAGCATGGCCTCCAGCGAGTTGCGGTAGGACTCCCTCAGCCCGGTCATGCCGCGGTTCACCTTCCGCGCCAGCCAGCCTTCGCTGGTGGCGGGGCGGAGCAGCTTGGACGCCAGCATGGGCGAGAGGCTGAGGGCCAGGAAGGCGGAGAACGCCACGGCGGCGGCGATGGCGGCGGCCAGCTCGACGAACAGCCGGCCGACGTAGCCCGGCAGGAACAGCAGGGGCGCGAACACCGCGATCAGCACGATGGTGGTGGCGACCACGGCGAAGAACACCTGCCGCGCGCCCCGCTGGGCGGCCACGGCGGCGGGCTCGCCCTGGTCGACGCGGCGCTGGATGTTCTCGACGACCACGATGGCGTCGTCCACGACCAGGCCCACGGCCAGCACCAGCCCGAGCAGCGTCAGCAGGTTCAGCGAGAAGCCGAGCGGCGCCAGCACCATGAAGGTGGCGAGCAGGCAGATCGGCGCGACCACCGTCGGGATGACGGCCGCGCGCAGCGTGCCCAGGAAGACGAAATTCACCAGCCCGACCAGCGCCAGCGAGATGGCGATGGTGATCCACACCTCGCGAATGGCCTCGGAGGTGAACTCCGCCGCGTCGGACGCGACCACGAAGGTGGAGCCCTCCGGCAGGGTGGCGCGGATCTCCTCCATGGTGTCCCGCACGCCGTGCGAGATCTCCAGGTCGTTGGACTGCGACTGGCGCTGGATGGCGATGCCGATCTG
>DASVVG010000172.1:0-10143 GCA_036386655.1 Caulobacteraceae bacterium
CGCCACGCCACCTCCAAGCTGGCGCCCGACGCCGACGGTCAGTGGGACCTGCTGCACATCTCCACGCTCGGCTTCCGCGGCGAGGCGCTGCCCTCGATCGGCTCTGTCGCGCGGCTCTCCCTCAGCTCCCGCGCCAAAGGCGAGCGCGACGCCTGGAGCCTGCTCGTGGAAGGCGGCGCCGTCGGCGAGGCCGCGCCGTCCGCGTTCGCGGGCGACCACGGCGCCCGCGTCGAGGTCCGCGACCTGTTCTTCGCCACCCCAGCGCGCCTGAAGTTCATGAAGTCCGAGCGCGCCGAAGCCATGGCGATCTCCGAGGAGATCAAGCGTCAGGCCATGGCCCACGAGGCGGTCGCCTTCACCCTCGACCTCGACGGCCGCCGCACGCTGCGCCTCCCCGCCGAGCACCCCGGCCCCGAGGGCCGCCTCGCGCGCCTGTCCGCCCTGCTCGGCCGCGACTTCCACGACAACGCGCTGGAGATCGACCAGACCCGCGACGGCGTCCGCCTCTCCGGCTTCGCCGGCCTGCCCACCTACTCCCGCGGCAACGGCGCCTGGCAGTACCTGTTCGTGAACGGCCGCCCGGTCCGCGACCGGCTCCTGCAAGGCGCCCTCAGGGCGGCCTACGCCGACTTCCTCGCCCGCGACCGCCACCCGGCCGCGGCCCTCTATCTCGAGCTCGACCCGCAGCTGGTCGACGTCAACGTCCACCCCGCCAAGGCCGAGGTCCGCTTCCGCGACCCGTCGCTGGTCCGCGGCCTGATCGTCGGCGCGCTGAAGCACGCGCTCCATGCCGCCGGCCACCGCGCCTCCACCACCGTCGCCTCCGCAGCCCTTTCCGGCTTCCGCCCGAGCTACGCGCCCGGCCCGCAGCCGCAGGCCTGGGCCGGCTCGATGTTCGCCGCCGCCGCCGCGCAGGTGATGCCCGGCCTCGCCGAGGTTTCCGCCCGCCACGAGTACGAGCCCGACACCCTTCCGCCGTCGGACCTGCGCGACCCGCAGCCCGCGCCCGTCTACGACCCGCTCGACTTCCCCCTCGGCGCCGCCCGCGCCCAGCTGCACGAGACCTACGTGGTCGCCCAGACCCGCGACGGCATCGTCATCGTCGACCAGCACGCCGCCCACGAGCGCCTCGTCTACGAGCGCATGAAGGCAGAGACCGCCACGGGCGACGTCGCCCGCCAGGCCCTCCTCATCCCCGAAGTCGTCGAGCTCGACCCCGCCGACGCCGAGCGCGTCGCCGCCCGCGCCGACGAACTCGCCGCGTTGGGCCTGGTGCTGGAACCCTTCGGCGCGGGCGCGGTGCTGGTCCGCGAAACCCCCGCCCTGTTGGGCGAGGTCGAGGCCGGCGCTCTCGTCCGCGACATCGCCGACGACCTGGCCGAGAACGGCGCCGCACTGGCGCTGAAGGAGCGGCTCGAGGAGGTCTGCGCCACCATGGCCTGCCACGGCAGCGTGCGCGCCGGCCGCCGCCTGACGGCCGCGGAGATGAACTCCCTGCTGCGCCAGATGGAGGCCACGCCCCACTCCGGGCAGTGCAACCACGGCCGCCCGACCTACGTCGAGCTCAAGCTCGCCGACATTGAGAGGCTGTTCGGCCGTCGCTGACCATTGACGCGAGCCCCGGCGGCTGGCGCTTTGCGCGTCCGCCGCCGGAGACACTGCGTGACCGATTTCGCCCCCGCCCTGTTCGCCGGACGCTCCGGCCGCGAGCGCAACCCGCTGAGCATCCTCTACTGGCTGGTGCTCACCGTCCTGCTCGCGATCCTGTTCTCGTTCCCCATTGGCATAGCGGGGGCGGCCGGCCTGTTCGACCTTCAGATGCTGGAGACGGTGGGCGCGGGGGAGCCCATCCCGGAAGGTCCCGGTCGGCTGCGCCAGGAGACGGTGTTCATGGCCGTGCTGGCGGCCAGCCTGGTGGGCGTCGCGTTCGCGTCCCTGCTGGCCGGACGCATCGCCTTCCGCCGGCCGATGTCCAGCTTCCTCACCCCTGCCGCGCCCTTCCGGCCGGCCCTGCTGCTGCTGGGCGCGCTGGTGTTCGCGGTCCTGGTCGCCCTGGCCATGGCGGCCGATCCCCTGATCGGGGGCGAGGCGCTCGACCCGCCGATCCTCGACGCCGCCTACCCGGCCGCGGACCGCCTGCTCTACGCGCTGGCCTCGGTGCTCCTGCTGCTGTTCGCCGCCGCGGCCGAGGAGGTGATCTTCCGCGGCGTGCTGCTGCAGGTCACGGGCGCCTTCACGCGCAACGTGCTGCTGCTGGCGCTGATCAACGGCCTGCTGTTCTCCGCCATCCACATCGACTTCGACCCGGCGTCGTTCATCGCCCGCACCTTGCTGGGCGCCGCCTTCACCTGGACAGTACTCAAGCTCGGCGGCTTGGAGTTCGCCATCGGGGCGCACGCCGCGAACAACATCGTCCTCAGCTTGTTGGGTGACCCAATTTCGGAGGGGGCCTCGGTCCAGCGCACCCCAGACCCGATCTACGCCGTGGTCGACGCGGTGCTCTGCATCGGGATGGTGGTCGCCGTCCTGGCGCTCTCGCGCACGGAGATGGTGCGCCGCTGGACCGGCCGGCCGGCCGGCTCAGGCTTCTAGCTGCAGGAACAGCACGCGCGCGGCGCCGTAGTCGCGCGCGTCGAGCCGCTCCCACCCGGCGATCTCCGGATCCGCCTCGTCCGAGCCGCGCTCGAACACCGCGAGCGCGCCGGGCTGCAGCCAGCCGCCCTCCGCAAGCTTCGTCAGCGCCCGCTCGCCGAGCCCCTTGCCATAGGGCGGATCCAGCAACGCCAGGTCGAACGCCGGTCCCGCACTCCCCGGCCGAACCCCGAGATCGGTGGCGTCGCGCCGATGCACCCGCGCGGCCCCGAACAGCCCGAGCGCCTCAACGTTGTCGCGGATCGCCCCGCGCGCCCCCTCGTCCGTCTCCACGAACAGGCAGAAGGCCGCGCCCCGGCTCAACGCCTCTAGTCCCAGCGCCCCCGACCCCGCGAACAGGTCGATCACGCGGCGGCCCTCCAGCCCCGGCGACCAGGCGGCGTGCTCCAGCACGTTGAAGATCGCCTGCCGCGCCCGGTCTCCCGTGGGCCGCGTGTTCGCGCCCGCCGGCGCCGTGATCGCCTTGCCCCGGAACTGTCCTGCGACGATGCGCACCTGTTTGTCTCACCCGTCGGTTGTGCAACGTTCCCGCGCGTCGGGGGGCAGTAGCATGCAGATCGATCGCTGGGGGAGGCTGGCCCGGCCGCCGGAGTTCCTGTCGCCGATGGGCCCGCGCGACCGCAGGCCGTGGCGCGCCGCGGTGATCGGCCTCGTCTTCGTGGCGGGCAGCATCGCGTTGCACCTCGCGATCGTTCACGCCGCTGGGGACTGGTTAGCCGAACTCTCGGCCGCCGATAGAGCGGATTACTTGCGACGCGTTCAACGGGGTGAGAGCGCAGCCGCGTCGCCGCGGATGGACATCGCGTGGAACCTGGCCAGCACCGCCTGGTACCTCGGCATCGCCGCCTTGGTGCTGACGGCGGCCGTGACCGTGCTGCGTCGTCCGACAAGGACGTTCCTCACCGCCGCGCGTCAGTTTCGCTGGAGACATCTGGCCATCGGAGCCGTGGTCGGCGGCTCGGCGGTCTTGACCGCAGCCGCTGTGCGCACGGGCCTCTATGGCGATCCGCACCAGTTCATATTTACGGGCGAAACGATGGCCCCGTTCGGTTTCGCCATGCTCGCCGCCGCAGTGGTGGTGAACGTCGCGACCGGCTTCTCGGAGGAGGCGATCTTCCGCGGCTGGATGATGCAGCAAACGGCGGCCTTCACCCGCAACCTGATCGTGATCGTGGGCCTGCAGGCGGTGGTGTTCGCCCTCTACCACCTCGAGTTCCAGCCGGAAGAGCTGCTGTCGAGGGGGCTGATGGGCGCCGCCTTCGCATGGACGGCGCTGCGGCTCGGCGGGCTGGAGTTCGCCATGGGGGCGCACGCAAGTTACGACCTGGCCCTGGAGGCTTTCCCCAGCGTGTTCACCGGCGACAGCGTCGAGGCAGTGGAGCGAGCCTGGGCCGCCGATGCCGCCAAGCTCAACCCGGAAGGCTTCGTTGCGGCGCTGGCCCTCGTCGGCGCCGTTGAAGTGATGCGGCTGCTGCGCCGGCGCGCGTCAGGCCACTCGCTGCTCGCCGCGGCCGACTAGCTCACCGAGGTTTGCGCGGCGGCGGTCGGCCGCCCGGCTTGGCGGGCCCGCGGCCCTTCGGCGGACCCTTCGGCTTCGCCTTGGCCCAGCCCGGCTTCCGCTCGGCCCTCTCCGGCTTGTCCGGACGGTCGGGCCGCGGCTCGCGCCGGGGCGCCCGCGCCGCCGGCGCGCGTTCGCCGAAGCCGCCCCCGCGCTTCGGCTCCGCCTGCTCGCGCGCGCCGTAGCCGCCCGCCCTCGCGAGCGCCAGCCGCTCACGCGCCCCGAAGCCGCCCTTGCTCTCCGCCGCCTCGGCCCGCGGCGCTCCGAAGCCGCGCGGCCTCGGCGCCGCGGCCGGGCGCTCTCCGTAGCCGCCTTCGGGCGCCGCCGCCTTGCGGGCGCCGTAGCCGCCGCCCGCCGCCTTCGCCGGCGGTCCTGCCTTCCGCGGGGCGCGATCGGCGCGCTCCGGCCGCTCCGGCCTGGTGCCGAAGCTCCGCGCCGGCTTCGCCGCCTCGCCGCCGGCTCCGTAGCCCGCGCGCGGCTCGCGCGGCGCCCGCTCCGGCCGGCCGGACGCCTCACGCGGCGCCCTCGGTGCGCGCGGAGCGGCGCTCCGTTCGGCGCGCTCAGGCCCTTCCCCGAAGCCCCGCGCCGGCTTGTCCGTACGCGCCTCCCGCGGGCCGCCCTTCGCCGCCGGCCGCTTCGCGCCCGTCTTCCGCGGCGCCTGCGTACGGTCGCCGAAGCCGCCGCTCGCCTCCCGGGCGGCGAACGGGGCCGCCGACCCGCGCGGCTTGCTCCGCGGCGCGCTCGGCCGCGGCAGCGCCCGCTTCTCCACCGCAACGTCCGAGGCGGCCCGGCGCGGCTTCTTCGCGGCGCCGGGCAGGGGCTCCACCCGGCTGCCGGTCGGCATGTTCTCCGGGGCCACGTGGCCGGCCAGCTGCTCGCGGATCACCCGCGGCCCGACCTCCTCCACCTCGCCCACGCCCAGCGTGCCGAGCGAGAACGGGCCGTAGGCCAGTCGGATCAACCGGTTCACCTCCAGCCCGAGGTGCTGCAGCACCCGCCGGACCTCGCGGTTCTTGCCCTCGGTGATGCCCACCGTGATCCAGAGGTTGGCGCCCTGCGGGCCTTCCTTGGCCTTGTCGAGCTTCGCCTCGATGGGCCCGTAGTTCACGCCCTCGACGGTGACGCCTTCCTTCAACCCGTCCAGCTGCGCTTGCGTGACCCGCCCGCGCGCCCGGGCCCGGTAGCGCCGTACCCAGCCGCTCGACGGCAGCTCCAGCGCCCGCGCCAACTCGCCGTCGTTGGTCAGCAGCAGCAGGCCCTCGGAGTTGATGTCCAGCCGACCCACCGAGATCACCCGCGGCATGCCCTGCGGCAGGTTCTCGAACACCGTCGGACGACCTTTCGGATCGCTGTGCGTGGTCAGCAGGCCGGCGGGCTTGTGGTAGCGCCACACACGGGTCGCCTCCGCCGCCTCCACCACCTTGCCGTCCACCGTCAGCAGGTCGCCGGGCTCCACCTTCACCGCCGGGGTGTCGAGCACGCGCCCGTTCAGCGCCACCCGCCCCTCGGCGATCAGCCGCTCGATCTCGCGCCGCGAGGCCACGCCCGAACGCGCCAGCGCCTTGGCGACGCGCTCTCCCCGCGCCGAATCTTGACCTCCGGGGCCGGAGGCCTTCCCTGCATTCCGATGCTCGACCATGACGCGGAGCTAATGCGCATCGCCCTCGACCTCGCGCAAGCGGGGGCGGCAGCCGGCGAGACGCCCGTGGGCGCGGTCGTGTTCGATCCGGCGTCGGGCGAGATCGTCTCCCGCGCCCGCAACAGCCCGATCGCGCTGCACGATCCCACGGCCCATGCAGAGGTGCTGGCGCTGCGCGCCGCGGGCGAAGCGCGCGGCAATTACCGCCTGACCGGCCTCACCCTCGTCGTCACACTGGAGCCCTGCGCCATGTGCGCCGGCGCCATCAGCCACGCCCGCATTGGCCGCCTCGTCTTCGGGGCCGAGGACCCCAAGGGCGGCGCCGTCCTCCACGGCCCCCGCTTCTTCGACCAGCCCACCTGCCACTCCCGCCCGGAGATCGTCGCGGACGTTCTAGGTGAGGAGAGCGCGGAGCTTCTGAGAGGGTTCTTCCGCGCCCGGCGCGGTTCGGCGTAGGGAAGCGCCATGTCCCAACTCTCGGCGGAATACCTGACGGAACTGGCGCGCCAGCTCGGTTTCGTGAGCGCCTTTCTCGGCGGCGTGGCGGCGGCGTTCGTCGCCACCCTGCTGACCCTGCGCTCGCCGCGTCGGATCGTCGGCCGCACCATCGTCTGCGCCGCGGCCACGGCGGTGGCCTTCATCATCTCGGTGCTCGGGTCGCTGGCGTGGGTGGCCATCCTGCACCCGCAGTCGCCGAGCGATCCGGGCGGCAGCGCGGCGCGGGAGGCCCAGCTTCTGACCGCGATCCCGTTCACGGCCGGGATCGCGCTGCTCATGGTCACCATCGGGATGTCCGGCTGGATCCGCTCGCGGACCACCGGCCTCGGCACCACCGCGGTCGCCGTGCTGGGCGCCGCCCTCGCCCTCCTGGCGACGGCCGACTGGGGTTAGGCGACCGGCCCCCGCGCCCGCATCGTCTCCAGCTCCTTGGCGTCGTGGGAGCAGAAGATGGTCACTTCCCCGCCGTGCTCCTGCTTCAGCGCCCGCAGCCGGTCCTGGTTGGCCAGCCGCTGCGTGCGATCCACCTCCATCATCGTCTGGTAGGCGCGCAGCCCCGGCGTGCAGGTCTTCCGCTGCACGTCCATTTCACCCCGGTAGAAGTAGGCGTCCCCCGCGTTCAGGATCCACCCGCCCGAAGTCTGCACCGCCACCCCGGCGTGCCCCCACGTGTGCCCGGGCAGCGGCACCATCAGGATCTCCGGCGGCAGCCCGTCCATCTGCCGGACGCTGTCGAAGCCGAACCACGGCTCGCCGCCGCCCGCATAGGTGCGCCAGTCGCGCACGTCGTCCCACTGCACCGGCCGGTAGCGCCGCGTGGTGATGAAGCCGCGCCGCCTGTGCTCCGCCGCCTCGCGCTCCTTCTCCATCACGTGCACCCGAGCCTCGGGGAAATCCTCGATGCCCCCGGCGTGGTCGAAATCGAGGTGGGTCAGCACGATGTGGCGCACGTCGCGGGTGGAGAAGCCCAGCTGCTCCACCTGGTAGGCCGCGGTGTCCTGCGCCCGGAAGCGGATGTTGAGCAGCGCGTGCATCGTCCGGCTCAGTCGCGGGTGCGGATGCGCCACGTCCTGCACGCCGTAGCCGGTGTCCACCAGCACCAGCCCGCGGTCAGTCTCGATCAGCTGCGCTGCGCAGGTGATGCACCCCAGCACCCCCTTGCTGAACCCGTCGAACAGGGCCCCGCCGACCGGGCAGTCCGTTCCGCAGTTCAGGTGGTGCACCCGCATAGCCGTCCTCGTCCTGTGCAGGACCGGCTAACCCGGCGGGCCCCAGAAGGTTTCCAGCCGAGCTTTCAACGATTTACGCACCGCCGGCCGCTCCGCCTCCCGCGGCGCGCAGCCGGCGGGGGCGAGGTTCGCCGGCGTCTTGCGGAGGTAGGTCATGGTGGCGTCGATAGCCGCGGGCTTGCCGCTGCCGCAGAGCCCGTCCGTTCCCCGCACGTTGATCAGCAGGCGGTTCGCGTCGGCCGCCCTCAGGGTCCCCCAGGCGGTCGTGCCGCAGCCGTCGCCCTGGCTGCGTGTCGCCGCGAACACCCAGACGCCGTCGCTCCAGAAGCCCCGCACGCGCAGCACCGCCCGCGGCTCCTGCACCGTAGCCGTGAGGTCGCAGCCCTGCTGCTCCATGACCAGGATCCGGCTGTTGTCCGGCTGCCCCCAGACGCCCGCGACGACCGGGCAGGCGGGACCCGCCGCCGGGGCGGCGCCCTGCGCCAAGGTGAGCAAGCTCAACGCGATGATCAAGGCGTCGCCTCCGTGTCGGGGCGACCGTCCCACGCGGGCCGCCCCGCCGCCACTAAAGCTTTGGCAATCTCGCGCGCCTGCCGCAGGGTGCCGCGATGCCTGACGACATCCACATCGACGAGCGCCTGCTGGTCTCGTCCGACGGGCTGGCCGACCTCGCCCTCTGCCATGCGCGCCTGCAGCTCGACGCCCGCTGGCCCTGGATCGTGCTCATCCCCCGCCGCGCCGGCCTGACCGAGCTGGAGCAGCTCGCCCCCGCCGACCGGGAGGTGCTTTTCGAAGAGATCGCCGCCGCCGGGGCCGCCGTCCGCGCCGTCGGCGCCGCCCTCGACGTCGCGGTCGACAAGCTGAACATCGGCGCCCTCGGGAACGTGGTGCCCCAGCTCCATCTCCATGTGATCGGCCGCCGCCGCGACGACCCGGCCTGGCCGGGCCCCGTCTGGGGCTTCGGCGACCCGGAGCCCTACTCCGCCGCCGCCCTAGAGCGGGCCCGCGCCGCCGCCGCGCCGCACCTGCTCGAGCACCCGGTCCCCGCCGTCTGAGCCGCCCTCGTTCCGCCTGAAAATCTGTTCATCGGGGGCCGTCGCCGCGCTTGACGCCCTCCCCGCCCCCGCCTATCTCCGCGGGGCATTAGCACTCGGGGGCAGCGGCTGCTAACGGCGCTCGCCTCCCGCGCTCGTGAACCCAACTGGAGACAACCCTATGAACTTTCGTCCCCTGGGCGACCGCGTTCTGGTGAAGCGCGTCGACGAGGAAGCCAAGACCAAGGGCGGGATCATCATCCCCGACACCGCCAAGGAGAAGCCGCAGGAAGGCGAAGTCATCGCCGTGGGCCCCGGCGCCAAGGACGATCAGGGCAAGCTGATCGCCATGGACGTGAAGGCCGGCGACCGCATCCTGTTCGGCAAGTGGTCGGGCACCGAGGTCCGCCTTGAAGGCGAAGACCTCCTGATCATGAAGGAGTCCGACATCCTCGGAGTCCTCGACGCCGGCGCCGCCAAGGCGAAGGCCGCCTGATCACCCGCACGTCAAGCATCTAGAGAAAGAGGCGCCCGAAAATGGCTGCTAAACACGTTCACTTCTCCACCGACGCCCGCGCCCGCATGCTGCGCGGCGTCAACGTCCTCGCCGACGCCGTGAAGGTCACCCTGGGTCCGAAGGGCCGCAACGTGGTGATCGAAAAGTCCTTCGGCGCTCCCCGCTCCACCAAGGACGGCGTGTCCGTCGCCAAGGAAATCGAGCTCGAAGACAAGTTCGAGAACATGGGCGCGCAGATGATCCGCGAGGTCGCGTCCAAGACCAACGACACCGCCGGCGACGGCACCACCACCGCCACCGTGCTGGCCCAGGCCATCGTGGTCGAAGGCATGAAGTCGGTCGCGGCCGGCATGAACCCGATGGATCTGAAGCGCGGCGTCGACAAGGCCGTGATCGCCGCCGTCGCCGCCATCAAGGCGTCCTCCAAGAAGGTCACCACCAACGAGGAGATCGCCCAGGTCGGCACCATCTCGGCCAACGGCGAGCGCGAGATCGGCGCCATGATCGCGCAGGCCATGGAAAAGGTCGGCAACGAGGGCGTGATCACGGTGGAAGAGGCCAAGAGCCTCGAGACCGAGCTCGACGTCGTCGAAGGGATGCAGTTCGACCGCGGCTACCTGTCGCCCTACTTCATCACCAACGCCGACAAGATGGAGGCGCAGCTCGAGGAGCCTCTCATCATGCTCTACGAGAAGAAGCTCTCCAGCCTGCAGCCCATGCTGCCGATCCTGGAAGCGGTCGTTCAGTCGGGTCGTCCCCTGCTGATCATCGCCGAGGACATCGAAGGCGAGGCGCTGGCTACCCTGGTGGTCAACAAGCTGCGCGGCGGCCTGCGGGTCGCGGCGGTGAAGGCTCCGGGCTTCGGCGACCGGCGGAAGGCCATGCTGGAAGACATCGCCATCCTCACGGGCGGCCAGGTCATCAGCGAAGACCTCGGCATCAAGCTCGAGAACGTCGCCCTCGACATGCTCGGCAAGGCCAAGCGCGTCACCATCACCAAGGACGACACCACGATC
>DASVVG010000173.1:0-7743 GCA_036386655.1 Caulobacteraceae bacterium
CACGGCGCGGGCGCGTACATCTGCGGCGAGGAGACGGCGCTGCTGGAGAGCCTGGAGGGCAAGAAGGGCCAACCCAGGCTGAAGCCGCCGTTCCCGGCGGGCGCGGGGCTCTACGGCTGCCCGACCACGGTGAACAACGTCGAGTCGATCGCGGTCGTGCCGGACATCATCCGGCGCGGGGCGGAGTGGTTCGCGGGCTTCGGCCGGCCGAACAACACCGGGACCAAGCTGTTCTGCATCAGCGGCCACGTGGAGCGGCCCTGCAACGTCGAAGAGGCGATGAGCATCCCGTTCCGGCAGCTGGTCGAGGACCACTGCGGCGGAATACGGGGCGGCTGGGGGAACCTGAAGGCGGTGATCCCGGGCGGCTCGTCGGTGGCGATGATCACGGCCGAGCAGTGCGAAGACCTGCCAATGGACTTCGACGCGCTGCGGGACCTGAAGTCGGGGCTGGGCACCGCGGCGGTGATCGTGATGGACAAGTCGACGGACTTGGTCCGGGCGATCGCGCGGATCAGCTACTTCTACAAACACGAGAGCTGCGGCCAGTGCACGCCGTGCCGCGAGGGCACCGGCTGGATGTGGCGCGTGATGGAACGGATGGCGACCGGCCAGGCCGATCCCCGCGAGATCGACCTGCTGCTGGACGTGGCTTCGCAGGTCGAGGGCCATACCATCTGCGCCCTCGGCGACGCGGCGGCCTGGCCGATCCAGGGCCTGTTCCGCCACTTCCGCCACGAGGTGGAGGACCGGATCGCCTCCTATAGAGCGAACAAGCCGCACGTGCAGGGCGCCACCCTGCAGGCGGCGGAGTAGGCGCGGTGGGTGAGTTCTCCATCTGGCACTGGGCGGTCGTTCTGGCGACCCTCGCTCTAATCGCAATTCCGGCCACGGTTGTTGTCCGGCGGGGGCTGTCGCCGTGGTGGGTCGTCCTGGCCCTGATCCCGGGCGTCGGAGTCATCGCGCTGTGGCTCCTCGCCTTCGGCAAGCGACCCATCAAGAAGGGTGGGCTACATGCCTAAGGCGAAGGTCAATGGCGTCGAGGTCGAGTTCGAGGCGGGGATGACGGCCCTGCAGGTGGCCGAACTCGCCGGCGAGGAGATCCCGCGCTTCTGCTACCACGAGCGGCTGTCGATCGCCGGCAACTGCCGCATGTGCCTGGTCGAGGTGAAGCCGGGGCCGCCGAAGCCGCAGGCCTCGTGCGCGCTGCCCGCCGCCGAGAACATGGAGATCACCACCAACTCGCCGATGGTGAAGAAGGCGCGCGAGGGGGTGATGGAGTTCCTGCTCATCAACCACCCGCTCGACTGCCCGATTTGCGACCAGGGCGGCGAGTGCGACCTGCAGGACCAGGCGTTGGGCTACGGCCGCGACATGAGCCGCTACCAGCTGAACAAGCGGGCGGTGGAAGAGAAGTACATGGGCCCCACCGTGAAGACGGTGATGACCCGTTGCATCCAGTGCACCCGCTGCGTCCGCTTCGTGACGGAGATCGCCGGTGTTTCGGACATCGGTATGATCGCGCGCGGCGAGGACGCGGAGATCACGACCTATCTCGAGAAGGCGATCGACTCCGAGCTGTCGGGCAACGTGAACGACCTCTGCCCGGTCGGCGCGCTGACGCACCGGCCGTGGGCGTTCAACTACCGGCCGTGGGAGCTGCACAAGGTTGAGGGCGTCGACGTGATGGACGCGCTGGGCTCGAACATCGTCATCCAGCGCCGCGCCAACGAGGTGATGCGCATCCTGCCGCGCAACAACGACGACGTGAACGAGGAGTGGCTGTCCGACAAGAGCCGCTACGTGGTGGACGGCCTGATGCGCCAGCGGCTCGACCGGCCGTACGTGCGCGTGGACGGCAAGCTGCGCGAGGCGACCTGGGGCCAGGCGTTCGACGTGATCGCCGAGCGGATGCGGGCGAGTTCGCCCGAGCGGGTGGGCGTGATCGCGGGCGACCTGCAGGACGCCGAGAGCATGAAGGCGGCCCTCGACCTCTTCGGTGGCGCGGGCGTGCCTAACCTCGACTGCCGCCAGGACGGCGCCCAGATCGGTGGCGGTCCCCGAGAGGGCTACCTGCTGAACTCGACCATCGCGGGGCTGGAGCGCGCGGACGCGATCCTCCTGGTGGGAACGAACCCGCGCCTGGAAGCGCCGCTGCTGAACGCGCGCATCCGCAAGGGCTGGCTGAACCGTGGGGTGGCGGTGGGCCTGATCGGCCAGCCGGCGGATCTAACCTATCCGTTCGCTCACCTCGGCGACGGCGGGGGCAGCGTCGGCGACACCACCGGTTGGGACCGCGGCTTCCTCGACCGGTTCCAGGGGGCGCAGGCGCCCGCGATCGTCGTGGGGCAGGGGGCTCTGGCCCGCCCCGACGGCGGAGCGGTCCTTCGCGCCGCGGGCAGCGCCGGGCGGCGGTTCAACGTGCTCCGCGACGGCTGGAACGGCTTCAACGTGCTGCACACCGCCGCGTCGCGCGTCGGCGGCCTCGACCTCGGGTTCCTGCCGCGCGCCGGCGGAATGGCGGCCCCCGCGATGGTGGGGCCGGGCGCGCTCGACGTGCTGTTCCTGCTGGGGGCGGACGAGATCGAGCTGAGCGCGACCGACGCCTTCGTCGTCTACATGGGCACCCACGGCGACCGCGGCGCCCACCGTGCCGACGTGATCCTGCCGTCGGCGGCCTACACCGAAAAGTCCGGCATCTACGTGAACATGGAAGGCCGGGTGCAGATGGCCGCCCGCGCCGTCTTCCCGAAGGGCGAGGCGCGGGAGGACTGGGCGATCCTGCGGGCGCTGTCCGAGCGGCTCGGGGCCAAGCTGCCCTACGACTCGCTGGAGGAGCTGCGGGCCCGTCTGTTCGCCGAACACCCGACGTTCGGGCGCGTGGACTACATGCCGTCGAGCGGAGGCGGCCTCGACCTCGACCGACTGGGCGTCGACGGCGACATCTCGGGCGAGCCGTTCCGCAGCCCGATCGAGGACTACTACCTGACCAACCCCATCGCGCGCGCCAGCGTGACCATGGCCGAGTGCTCCGCCGCGCGCGGCGGACGCGCCACCCTGATGGCGGCGGAGTAGCCGATGTTCCCGCGCCTCGATCCCTGGTGGGAGAACGCCGGCTGGTGGCTGCTGATCACCACGGGCCAGATCATGGCCTTCCTGGTGGTGCTGCTCCTCTCGCTGGCGTTCCTGCTCTACGCCGACCGGAAGATCTGGGCCGGCGTGCAGCTCCGGAAGGGTCCGAACGTGGTGGGGCCCTTCGGGCTGCTCCAGTCGTTCGCCGACTTCCTCAAGTTCGCGCTGAAGGAGGTCGTCGTCCCGGACGGCGCCGACAAGGTGCTGTTCCTGCTGGCGCCGCTACTGGCCTTCGTGCTCGCCTTCATCGCCTGGGCGGTGATCCCGGTGGCCCCGGGGTGGGTGGTCTCCGACGTGAACGTCGGCATCCTCTACCTGTTCGCCGTGAGCTCGCTCGGCGTCTACGGGATCATCATCGGCGGCTGGGCTTCGAACTCGAAGTACCCGTTCCTGGGCAGCCTCCGTTCGGCGGCGCAGATGGTCTCCTACGAGGTCTCCATCGGCTTCGTCATCGTCACGGTGATCCTGCTCGCCGGCACGATGAACCTGACGGGGATCGTCAACGCCCAGCACGGCTGGTTCTGGAACTGGTTCGTGTTCGGGGGGGGACTGACCAGCCTGCCGCTGCTGCCGGTCATGCTGGCCATGACGGTGATCTTCTTCGTCAGCTTCCTGGCGGAGACGAACCGACCGCCGTTCGACCTGCCCGAGGCGGAGAGCGAACTCGTGGCCGGCTACATGGTCGAGTACGGCTCCACGCCCTTCCTGCTGTTCCAGATCGGCGAGTACGCGAACATCGTGCTCATGTGCTGCCTGCTCACCATCCTGTTCCTGGGAGGGTGGCACCCCGGCTTCCCTGTGGACTTCCTGACCGGCTGGCCGGACCCGCTGGCGAGCCTGTTCGGCTTCCTGGTTTTCGCCTTCAAGACGGTGCTGATGTTCTTCATCGTGTCGATCGTGAAGGCCATCGTGCCGCGTTACCGCTATGATCAGCTGATGCGGCTGGGCTGGAAGGTGTTCCTGCCGACCTCCCTCGTGGCCGTGGTTGTTGTGGCCGCATGGCGCGTGTTCGCTATGCCGGCCGCCTGAGGAGAACCGAGATGAAACAGATTTTCGCCCTCGCCCTGAGCGCCGCCCTTCTGGGCGCCTGCGCGATGACCCCGCCGACCGGCCAGGGGAACCAGGAGTACGCGCAGCTGAAGACGGAGTGCGACGCGAAGGGCGGGATCCTGGTCACGATCCCCGGCGCGAACAGCACCCACGACCGCGCGAACTACGCCTGCGACATCAAGTCGGGCAGCCGGCTCTCGCGTCAGCCGTGAAACTGGAGCCCGCCTTCCTGGTTGCCGTGACGGCGGCCGCCCTTGCCGGCTGCGGTTCGGTGGAGATCAAGAAGGCGGAGCCGAAGCTGCCGGACGGCGTGGAGCGGCAGGCCGAGGCCTACGATCGCGCCAAGGAGATGGAGGCGCTGTGCCGCAGCCGGGGCAGCGTGGCCAAGCGTGAAAGCGACAGCGACGGCAGCCGGGCGGGCGACTACGCCTGTGAGCGGCGCAAGCCGACGGAGAAGTGAGCGTACGATGGTGATGCAACGCGTCGGGCAGGCGATCAAGGGCGCGCTGCTGCTGGACTTCGTCGGGGCCTTCGGGCTGTCGATAAAGTACATGCTGAAGCCGAAGGCGACGATCAACTACCCCTTCGAGCGCAACCCGCAGTCGCCCCGGTTCAAGGGGGAGCACGCTCTTCGCCGCTATCCGAGCGGTGAGGAGCGCTGCATCGCCTGCAAGCTGTGCGAGGCGATCTGCCCGGCTCAGTGCATCGTGATCGAGAGCGAGCCGCGCGCCGACGGCAGCCGCCGGACCACGCGCTATGACATCGACATGACGAAGTGCATCTACTGCGGCTACTGCCAGGAGGCCTGCCCGGTGGACGCGATCGTGCTGGGGCCGAACCTCGAGTTCGCCACCGAGACGCGCGAGGAGCTGTTCTACGACAAGGAGAAGCTGCTCGCGAACGGCGACCGCTGGGAGCCGATCATCGCCAAGAACCTGGAGCTGGACGCCCCCTACCGCTGAGGGTCAAACCCGCTCGGCGATGATCTCCAGCACCAGGGGCGTGGCCACCAGCGTTTCCGCGCGCTCCGCGGCCGCCTCCCACTCCTCCAGCACGGCGTCGGCCCACGCACGGTCGCGCTTGCCGGCCTCGACCAGGTGCTCGAGGTAGATCCGGACGAAGCTGTCGGGCCAGCGGAAGACGAAGTCGGACGGCCGCACCACCTCCGAGAGCGGCCGCACCTCCCGCACCCGCAGGCCGGCCGCCGGGAGCAGCGCCGGCAGCTCGCGGGCGATGTCCGGCTCCCCGCCGCTGGCGCGCCAGTCCGACAGCACGAACTCCACGAACTCCCGGTGCAGCGGGGCTCCGGGCATCAGGCGGAATACGCCCCAGTCCAGGTACTCGTGGATCAGGGCGACGCCGCCGGGTCGCAGCGCGCCCGCGAGCTTTGCCAGCACCGCCGCCGGGTCGTCCACGAAGGCGAGCACCCAGCGAATCCAGAAGGCGTCGGCCCCCTGCACGGGGAGCGCGTCCGTCACGAGGTCCAGCGCCGTCGGGCTCACCTGTGAGAGACCCCGCGCCGCGACCGCATCCTGCAGGTGGGCGAAGTAGCGCTCGGATCGCTCGAGCGCGTGCACCCGGCCCGCCGGCCCCACGATCTCGGCCAGATCGACCGTCGCCCAGCCCGGCCCGGCTCCGGCGTCGATCACGGTGGAACCCTCGGTGATTCCGGCCCTGCGCCAGGCGTCGAGCACGCGCGGCCGCCACACCCGGTGCTGCAGCCCGAGCCGCTGCAGCTCCGCCCCGTGGGTGCCGAGCAGGTAGTCCTTCGGATCGTCGGTCATGGCCCCTCCCGCGAGCGGCAGCCGTGGCGCCCCCGCACCCCCGCCGCCATCCGTTTCTTGCGACGCGCTTTGGTCCCTTTGCAATCGCGGAGGCGCGGTCTAGAACCCGCCCGCTCTCCGGGCCTCGCCACCCGGGCCGGGCGATTGATTCGAGCAGGCGTCGAGGGACCCGGTGGATCTGGCGGCGATCGCCTTTTACGTGCTGGCGACCGTGACCATCCTCTCGGGGGTGCTGGTCGTGCTGGCGCGCAACCCGGTGCACAGCGTGCTGTTCCTGATCGCGGCGTTCGTGAGCGCGGCGGGCCTGTTGGTGATGCTGTCGGCCGAGTTCCTGGCGATGCTGCTGGTCGTCGTCTACGTGGGCGCCGTCGCGGTCCTCTTCCTGTTCGTCGTCATGATGCTGGACATCGACTTCGCGCGCCTGCGCGAGGGCTTCGCCCGCTACCTGCCGCTGGGCGCGGTGATCGCCGGCGTCCTGGCCGTGGAGATGATCCTGGTGTCGTCCGCCGTGGCCAGCCGCGGCGCCGCCGCCGTCAATCGGGACGTTGCTACGCCGGCGGCGGACGCCACCAACGCCGAGGTGATCGGCCGCGTCCTCTATACGGACTACGTGCTGCTGTTCCAGGCGGCCGGGATGGTCCTGCTGGTCGCGATGATCGGCGCCATCGTGCTGACCCTGCGCCACCGGCCCTACGTGAAGCGGCAGGACATCGGCCGCCAGGTGAACCGCCGCCGCAAGGACGCCATCGACGTGATCTCGGTGCCGTCGGGGCAGGGGGTGGACCTGTGAGCGTGGGCCTCGACCACTACCTCGCCGTGGGCGCGATCCTGTTCACGATCGGCGTCTTCGGCATCTTCGTGAACCGCAAGAACATCATCGTCATCCTGATGGCGATCGAGCTGATCCTGCTGGCGGTGAACATCAATCTGGTGGCGTTCTCCGCCTACCTGAACAACGTGCAGGGCCAGATCTTCGCCATGCTGGTGCTGACCGTGGCCGCCGCAGAGGCGGCCGTCGGGCTGGCGATCCTGGTGACGTTCTTCCGCAACCGCGGCGACATCAACGTCGAAGCGGCCGGCCTGATGAAGGGCTGAGATGGCGTCTCCGTCCCCGTCTCCCGCGCCCGCCGTGGACCACGCCGTCGCCGGCGCCGCCCACGCCGAGCCGGTCACGCACACCGCCGAGCTGATCTCCTTCGGCGACCTCGTCGGAGGCGGCCAGCCGCTCGCCCTCGCCGCGGTCGCGCTGGTGCTGGCCCCTCTGCTGGGGGCGCTGCTCGCCGGCCTGGCCTGGCGGTCAGGCGGCGGCCGCATCGCCCAGGCGATCACGACCGGGCTGCTGTTCCTGTCCTGCGCGCTCTCCTGGTGGGTGTTCAGCAGCACGGCCTGGGGCGGCCTGGAGCCGTTCACGGTCGAGCTGTTCCCGTTCATCAACGTGGGCGACTTCCAGTCAGCCTGGTCGGTGCGCGTCGACACGCTTTCCGCGGTGATGATGATCGTGGTGACCACGGTCTCCGCGCTCGTCCACCTCTACAGCTGGGGCTACATGGCCGAGGACCCGGGGCGGCCCCGGTTCTTCGCCTACCTGTCGCTGTTCACCTTCGCGATGCTCGCACTGGTGACCGCGGCGGACTTCATGCAGCTGTTCTTCGGCTGGGAGGGCGTGGGGCTGGCCTCCTACCTCCTGATCGGCTTCTGGTTCCACAAGCCCACCGCCAACGCCGCGGCCATCAAGGCCTTTGTGGTCAATCGCGTCGGCGACGCCGGCTTCGCGCTC
>DASVVG010000174.1:0-16853 GCA_036386655.1 Caulobacteraceae bacterium
GAGCGCCCCGAGCGCCGCCCGCCGGAGGTCCTCGTCCAGCACTCCGGCGCCGGCGGAACCGGGGATGATGTCGAGCGGGCCGGTGACAGGGAAGGCCGCGACCGGCGTGCCGCAGGCCATCGCCTCCAGGATCACCAATCCGAAGGTGTCGGTGAGCGACGGGAAGCAGAACACGTCGGCCTGCGCGAAGTGGGCGGCCAGCTCGTCGCCGTGCTTGGCGCCGGTGAACACCGCCGCGGGGAACTTCGCCTTCATGGCGGCGAGCGACGGCCCGTCGCCGACCACCACCTTGGTGCCGGGGAGGTCGAGCGCGAGGAAGGTCTCGATGTTCTTCTCGACGGCGACCCGCCCGACGTTGACGAAGATCGGCCGCGCCAGCCCGTCGTAGAGGTCGCCGAAACCGGGGACGTCCGGGCGGAACAGCTCGGTGTCCACGCCGCGCGCCCACGGCGAGATGTTGCGGAAGCCCCGCCGCGCGAGCTCGTCGCGCATGGTGGGCGTCGCCACCATGATCCGCCCCGACGCCCGGTGGAACCAGCGCATGTAGGCGTAGCCCGCCGACACAGGCACCGGCAGCCGCGCCGCCGCGTATTCCGGAAACCGCGTGTGGTAGCTGGTCGTGAACGGCAGCTTCCACTCCATGCAGATGCGCCGCGCCGCCAGCCCGATCGGGCCTTCCGTGGAGACGTGGATCGCCTCCGGCTCGAAGTTCTTGAAGAACTCCTGCATCGGCTCGTAGGCGTTCAGCGCCAGCCGGATCTCGGGGTAGGTCGGCATGGGCACGGTCTTGAACAGCCCGGGGTGCACCACCTCGACCTCGTGACCCATCGCGCGGCACTCGGCGACGGTGCGCGACAGCGTCCGCACGACGCCGTTGACCTGAGGCTCCCAGGCGTCGGTGGCCAGCAGAATCCGCATCCGGTCGCTATAGGGCCGCTCGCCAGCGAAGGCGAGGGGCGGGGCTGTCGCGCGGGCGCGCGAGGGATTAAGTCTCCGCCGCTTTTGACGGAGTACCCCATGCCGCTCGACATGGTCCCCGCCGGCGCCGGCTGGGACGCGCTCGACGCCTACAAGCACCAGGACGAGACCGCGGCCGTGAAGGCGCTGCTCGGCCGCCAGCCGCTGAGCCGCGAAGAGCGCGCCGCCGTTATCGCGGAGGCCGAGGCGCTGGTCGTGCAGGCGCGCCGCTCGGCCAACCGGCAGGGCGTGGTCGAGTCCTTCCTGCAGGAATTCAGCCTCGGCACCCGCGAGGGGCTGGTGCTGATGTCGCTCGCCGAGGCGCTGCTGCGCACGCCGGACGAGGAGACCCGCGACGCCCTGATCGCCGAGAAGATCAGCTCCGCCGACTGGGCCAGTCACCTCGGCCAGTCCGAGAACCTGTTCGTCAATGCGTCCACCTGGGGGCTGATGCTCACCGGGCAGATCGTGGACGTCGACGAGGAGGCGAAGCGCGACCTCGGAGGCTTCATCAAGCGCGTGGCGAACCGGCTCGGCGAGCCGGTGATCCGCGCCGCGATCGCCCAGGCGATCCGGATTATGGGCGAGCAGTTCGTGCTCGGCCGCACGATCGACGCCGCTATCCGCCGCGCCCGCAAGGACGGCTGGATGTGCTCGTTCGACATGCTGGGCGAGGGCGCGCGCACCGCCGCGGACGCCGAGCGCTACGAGAAGGCCTACGCCGACGCCATCGAAAGCGTCGGCCGGGCGCGGGAGAACCAGAACGTCGGGCCCGAGGCCGGGCACGGCATCTCGGTGAAACTGTCGGCGCTGTCGCCGCGCTACGAGTCCACGCACGAAGCACGCGTGTGGGAGGAGCTGTACCCCCGCGTGCTGCGGCTGGCGCGCATCGCTGCAAAGCACGATCTCAACTTCTGCATCGACGCGGAGGAGGCCGACCGCCTGGTCATCTCGCTGAAGCTGCTCGACCGGCTGTGTCGCGAGCCGGACCTCGCCGGCTGGAGCGGCCTCGGGCTGGCGGTGCAGGCCTACCAGAAGCGAGGCCCGTACGTGATCGAGGCGCTCGCCCGCCTCGCCCGCGAGACCGACCGCCGCCTGATGGTGCGGCTGGTGAAGGGCGCCTACTGGGACAGCGAGATCAAGCGCGCCCAGGTCAACGGCCGGCCGGACTACCCGGTCTACACGACCAAGGCGGCGACGGACCTGAGCTACCTCGTCTGCGCCCGCGCGCTGATCGAGGCGGCGCCGTACCTCTACGCGCAGTTCGCCACGCACAACGCGCACACGCTCGCGGCGGTGAAATCGCTCGCCGACCGGCGCGGCGTGGCCATCGAGTTCCAGCGCCTCCACGGCATGGGCGAGGCGCTCTACGAGGCCGCCAACCGCCGCTACAACGGGGTGACGCTGCGGGCGTACGCCCCCGTCGGCGGCCACGAGGACCTGCTGCCGTACCTCGTGCGGCGGCTGCTGGAGAACGGCGCCAACACCTCCTTCGTGCACGCGCTGCTCGACGAGAAGGTGCCCGCCGCGCGCGTGGTCGAGGACCCGATCGGCAAGGTCGAAGCGCGGCCGGGGCCGCACCCGCGTATTCCGACGCCGGAGAACATCTACGGAGACCGCCGGAACACGCTCGGCATCGACCTCGCGTCCGTGCCCGAGCGTGAGGCGCTCGTCGCCGCCGTCCGCGCCATCGACGGCGAGCGGCTGACGGCGGGCCCCATCGTGGACGGGAAGCTCGGCGGCTCCGGCGCGGCGACGGACGTCACCAGCCCCTCCGACCGCTCGCGCGTGCTGGGCCGGGCGTACGAAGCCTCGGCCGAGGACATCGACGCTGCCTTCCGCGCCGCGGAAGCCGCGCAGCCCGCCTGGGACGCGCAGGGCGGCGCCCGACGGGCGGTGGTGCTGCGCGCCATGGCCGACGCGCTGGAGACGAACCGCGATCGGCTGATCGCGATCGCCTGCCGCGAAGCCGGCAAGACGCTGCTCGACGGCATCGCCGAGGTGCGGGAGGCCGCCGACTTCTGCCGCTACTACGCCAACCTCGCGGAGAAGCAGTTCGCGGGCCCGGAAACCCTCACGGGTCCTGTCGGCGAGACCAACACGCTGAGCCTGCACGGCCGCGGCGTGTTCGTGTGCATCAGCCCGTGGAACTTCCCGCTGGCGATCTTCACCGGCCAGATCGCCGCCGCGCTCGCCGCCGGCAACGCCGTGCTGGCGAAGCCCGCCGAGCAGACGCCGCTGATCGCCGCCGAAGCCGTGCGCCTTTATCACCAGGCCGGGCTCGATCCGCGCCTGCTGGCGCTGCTGCCTGGACGCGGAGAGACCGTGGGCGCGGCGCTGACCGCCGATCCGCGGCTGGACGGCGTCGCCTTCACCGGCGGCACCGACACCGCCCGGCGCATCAACCAGACCCTGTCGCAGCGCAAAGGCCCGATCGTCCCGTTCATTGCGGAGACGGGCGGCCTCAACGGCATGTTCGTCGACACCACGGCGTTGCCGGAGCAGGTCATCGACGACGTGATCCAGTCGGCCTTCGGCTCGGCCGGGCAGCGGTGCTCGGCGCTCCGCCTGCTCTTCCTGCCGCACGACACGGCCGACCGTGTCATCGAAGGCGTCGCCGGCGCGATGGACGCGCTGGTCATCGGCGACCCGGCGGACCCGTCGACCGACGTCGGGCCGGTCATCGACGAAGAAGCGAAGGCGATCCTCGACCGCCACGTCGAGCGCGTGGAGCGCGAGGCCAAGGTGCTCAAGCGCCTCGACCCGCCCTCGGCGAACGGCACCTACTTCACGCCCCTGATGGTCGAGATCCCCTACGGCGACTTCCTCGAGCGCGAGGTGTTCGGGCCCATCCTCCACGTGGTCCGCTACGATCCGGAGAAGCTCGACGAAGTCGCGGGCAAGCTGGCCGCGCGGGGCTACGGCCTCACCCTCGGCGTCCACTCTCGGATCGAGGGCTTCTGGCGCCGGGTGCGCAAGCTCGTGCCCGCCGGCAACGTCTACGTGAACCGCTCGATCATCGGAGCCGTGGTCGGCGTCCAGCCCTTCGGCGGGGAAGGACTGTCGGGCACCGGACCCAAGGCGGGCGGCCCGCACGCCCTGTTCCGCTACGCCGTAGAGCGCGCGGTGAGCGTCAATATCACCGCGCAGGGGGGCGATCCGGCGTTGCTCAACCTCGGAGAGGGGCTATAGGGGGAGAGGGGCAGGGTCGATTCGACGACGCGACGCGCCACAAACGATCAGGGGAGATCCTCATGGCAACCAAGAAGACCGGCGGTTCGGGCAAGCCCAACGCGCTGCAGCAGCCGCTGAACCCGTCGCCGGAACTGGCCGCCGTCGTCGGCTCTGGCCAGCTGAGCCGCGGTGAAGTGGTCAGCAAGACCTGGGACTACATCAAGAAGAACAACCTTCAGAACCCCCAGAACAAGCGCGAAATCCTGGCCGACGCCAAGTTGAAGCCGGTCTTCGGCGGCAAGGACAAGGTGTCGATGTTCGAGATGAACAAGCACCTGGCCAACCACCTCAAGAAATAAGCCTTCGCCGCGCCCGCATGGGCGCGCAGGCGAGCTCAGGGCCGGCTCACCCCAGCGGGTGGGCCGGCCCTTTTCGCATCACCAGATCCGAACCCGCTGTTCCGGCGCGAGGTACTGCGCCTGTCCCGGCTGCACGTCGAAGGCGGCGTACCAGGGGTCGAGGTTGCGCACCGCCAGCGCCCGGTACATGCCCGGAGAGTGGACCCCGGTGAGCAGGGCGCGCCGCAGCTGCGCCTCACGGAACTTCGCCCGCCACACCTGTGCCCAGCCGAGGAAGAAGCGCTGGTCGCCGGTGAACCCGTCGAGGACCGGCGCCGGCCGGCCGCCGAGCGAAAGCCGCCATCCGTCATAGGCCGCCGACAGGCCCGCCACGTCCGCGATGTTCTCGCCCAGCGTCTGCTCGCCGTTGAGGGCGACGTCGGGGAACGGCTGGTAGGTGGAGTACTGCGCGGCCAGCCGCCGCCCCGTCTCCTTGAAGCGGGCGAGGTCCTGCGGCGTCCACCAGTTGGCCAGGCGGCCGGTCTCGTCGAACAGCGCCCCGGTGTCGTCGAAGCTGTGCACGATCTCGTGGCCGATCACGCCGCCCACGCCGCCGTAGTTGATCGCGGGATCGGCGGCGGCGTCGAAGAACGGCGGCTGCAGGATGGCCGCGGGGAAGAAGATGCCGTTCTGCAACGGCGCGTTCAGCGCGTTCACCTCCTGCGGGAGCATGTGCCACTCGCCCCGGTCCACCGCCCGCCCGAGCTTCTGCAGGTCGAAGCGGTAGTCGTAGAGGCTCGCCCGCTGCGCGTTGCCGAGCGGGTCGTCGCGCCGGATTTCGAGGCCTGAGTAGTCCCGCCACTGGTCCGGGTAGCCGACGGCGACCGTCATCGTCTGCACCTTGCGGTGCGCGCGCGCCTTGGTCTCGGGCGACATCCAGTCCAGCCGGTCGATGCGCTGGTCGAAGGCCTTGATGATGTTCGCCACCATCGCCTCCGCCTCGCGCTTGGCCTCGGGCGGGAACCAGCGCTCCACGTACATGCGGCCCACCGGCTCGCCGAGCGCCGCGTTGGTGAAGCCGATGCCGCGCTTCCACCGCTCCTGTTGCTGGGGCGTGCCCGACAGCGCGGTGCCGTTGAAGGCGAAGTGCTCGGCGACCATGGCCCGCGTCAGGAACGGCGCCGCCCGCTCGATCGCCCGGAACGTCAGGTAGTCCTTCCAGGCCTGCAGCGGCTGGGAGGCCGCCAGCGCGGCCATGCCGGTGACCGCGCTCGGCTGCCAGACCTTCACCACGTCCTGTCCGCCCAGGCCGGCGGCGTCGAAGAAGGCGTCCCAGTCGATCCCCGGCGCCTTCGCGGGGAAGTCGCTCCGCCGCCAGGTGTTGTTGCCCTTCTCGACGTCCCCGGTCTGCAGCTGCGTCCAGTGCGTGCGGGCGATGGCGGTTTCGAGCGCGAACGCCCTGTCGGCTTGCGGTCCGGAGTTCGGGGAGCCGGCCAGGCGCAGCATCTCGGCGATGTGCGCGCGGTACTTGGTGCGGAGCTCGGCGAAGCGCGGCGTGTCGCCGAGGTAGTACTCGCGATCGGGCATGCCGAGCCCGCCCTGGATGAGGTACGGCGCGTATCGCTCCGGCCGGTCCATGTCCTCGGCGACCCAGAGGCCGAACGGGCGGTCGGTGTAGTAGTCCGTCGCGTTCAGCATATCGACGTCGTTGCGCAGCAGCCCGCCGAGGTGGCGCGACAGCGCCGCGCGGTCCTGGATGCGCGCAATCGCCTCGAGTTCCGCCTGGATCGGCGCCATCCCGCGCGCCTCGGCCGCCGCCTCGTCGAGGAAGGCGGCGTAGAAGTCGCCCACCTTCCTGGCGTCGCCGGTCGCCCCGCCCGCGGCCGCGGCCTCGATCAGCGCGCGCGTTCGCTCGTTGGCGACCTCGGTGAGGATTCCGAAGCTGTTCCAGCTCGACCGGTCGGCCGGGATTTCGGTGGTCTCGGCCCAGCGGCCGCTGGCGTAGCGGAAGAAGTCCTGTCCGGGAGCGACCGAGCGATCCATCCCCGCGGTGTCCAGCCCGAACGAGCCGTAGCGCGGCGCCTGCGCGGCGGGCGCGGTCGCCGAGGGGCCGCCCGCCGGCGGAGCAGCGCATCCGCTCAACAGCGCGCCCACGGCGGCGGCCAGGAACCAGGATTTACCGATCGTCATGCTCTTCGCCTCGCGTGCTCATACGCCACGCGAGGCATATGTCGTCGCCGGCCGCCGCGCGTCCAGACTCAGGCGTTACGGAACGAGACCAGCCGCCGCTCCGATTCGTCCCACAGCGCCAGCCGCGCGCAACGAAGGCTCTGCGGCAGCGTCAGCCGGCTGACCTGCGCCAGCTCGGGGTGGTCGCGCATCACGTCCCACAGCCGGTAGAACGGGATGCGGCTCGACAGGTGGTGCACGTGGTGCACGCCGATGTTGGCGGTCAGCCAGCGCAGCGGCGTCGGCAGGTCGTAGTAGGAGCTGGCGTGCAGCGCCGAGTCCTGCAGCTTCCAGCCCTCGCTGCGGGTCCAGGCCACGCCGTCGAACTGGTGCTGCACGTAGAACAGCCAGATGCCGATCGTCCCCGCCAGCACCAGCGTGGGCACCATCACCAGCAGCACCGCGGCGGGCCCCACCAGCTGCCACACGGCCGCGAACATCAGCAGCACCGCCGCACTATTGGTCAGCGTACTGATCCATGCGGACCGATCGCGCATCAGGCCGACCGGCAGGCGCTGCTGCAGGAAGAAGAGGTACGCCGGGCCCAGGCCGAACATCACGAGCGGGTGCCGATAGAGTCGATAGCCCAGCCGCTTCAGCCGCGGCAGCGCGCGGTACTCCTCGACCGTCAGGGTCTCGACCGCCCCGAGTCCTCGCCGGTCCAGGTCGCCCGACGTCGCGTGGTGAACGGCGTGGGTGCGCCGCCAGTAGTCGTACGGCGTCAGCGTGAGCACGCCGATGATCCTCCCGGTCCACTCGTTGGCGGCCTTCGACGGGAAGTACGAGCCGTGGCCGCAGTCGTGCTGGATCATGAACATGCGGACGAGGAACGCGGCCGCCGGCACGGTGAGGACCAGCGCGGCGCCCCACGCGCCGTAGGCCAGCGCCGTCCAGGCGACGGCCCAGATCGCCAGCAGCGCGCCGGCGGTGACGATGAGTTCGAGGAGGCTGCGGCGGGTATCCGCCTGCTTGTAGGCGGAGAGTTTGCGGCTCCACTCGGGGCCGCGGCTCGGACTGGTCAAAGGGCGTGCTTTCAGCGTCAGGTCGTCGACATAAACGCGCATGTCCGTGTTCGTTTCACGGCGGCGCGATCACGAAAGCGCCAGCCGCCGAACTTCCCTTTGCGCACAGCTCAATCCACAGCAGACTGTCATTCGCAGGCCCTTCGTCGTTGACGCCGGATTAACCCTGTGACCCAATATGTAGCGATCTGAGCTGCCCCACTCGCTAAATGTGGTGGTGCTCAGGCGAGCTGGCGGTTCACAGCGATTCGGACGGGGCAGGGGCGATGCTGAAGAGTGAAGCGGTGCGGTCAGAGGTGTCCTCCCGTGAGGTCGCGCGGGTCGCGACCAGCCGTCCCACCGACCGTCCGCAGCTGCAACTGGTCCGCAAGGTGGAGGTCGACCGCAGCCGCGACGCGCTGCTGACCGACTTCGGCAAGAAGACGCTCGAGGACCGCTACCTGCTGGCCGGCGAGAGCTACCAGGACATGTTCGCGCGCGTCGCCACGGCCTACGCCGACGACGCCGAACACGCCCAGCGCGTCTACGACTACATCTCCCAGCTCTGGTTCATGCCGGCGACGCCGGTGCTGTCGAACGGCGGCGCCGACCGCGGCCTGCCGATCAGCTGCTTCCTGAACGCGGTGCCCGACAGCCTCGACGGCATCGTCAACGTCTGGAACGAAAACGTGGCGCTGGCCTCCAACGGCGGCGGCATCGGCACCTACTGGGGCGGCGTCCGCTCGATCGGCGAGAAGGTGAAGGGCGCCGGCCAGACCAGCGGGATCATCCCCTTCATCCGCGTCATGGACTCGCTGACGCTGGCCATCAGCCAGGGCTCGCTGCGCCGCGGCTCGGCCGCCGTCTACCTCGACGTCCACCACCCGGAGATCGAGGAGTTCCTCGAGATCCGGAAGCCGTCGGGCGACTTCAACCGCAAGTCCCTGAACCTGCACCACGGCATCTCGATCACCGACGAGTTCATGGAGGCCGTGCGCGACGGCGCCCTGTTCGCGCTGCGCTCGCCGAAGGATGACTCGGTCGTCCGCGAGGTCGATGCCCGCTCGCTCTGGCAGAAGATCCTCGAGATCCGCCTGCAGACCGGCGAGCCCTACCTGATCTTCTCCGACACGGTGAACCGGGCCATGCCCGCTCACCAGCGCGAGTTGGGCCTGAAGGTGAAGCAGTCCAACCTGTGCTCGGAGATCATGCTCCACACGGGCAAGGATCACCTCGGCAAGGAGCGGACGGCGGTCTGCTGCCTGTCCTCGGTCAACGCCGAGAAGTTCCTCGAGTGGCGCGACCACCCGACCTTCGTCGAGGACGTGCTGCGCTTCCTCGACAACGTGCTGCAGGACTTCATCGACCGCGCGCCCAACACGATGGAGCCGGCGGTCTACGCCGCCATGCGCGAGCGCTCGGTGGGTCTGGGTCTCATGGGCTTCCACTCGTTCCTGCAGAGCCAGAACGTCGCCTTCGAGAGCGCGCTGGCGAAGTCGTGGAACATGCGGATGTTCAAGCACCTGCGCCGCAAGGCCGACGAGGCGTCCCGCACGCTCGCCGCCGAGCGCGGGCCCTGCCCGGACGCCGCCGAGAAGGGCGTCATGGAGCGCTTCAGCCACAAGCTGGCGATCGCGCCGACGGCCTCGATCTCGATCATCTGCGGCGGCACGTCGGCGGGCGTCGAGCCGATCCCGGCCAACATCTACAGCCACAAGACCCTGTCCGGCACCTTCGCGGTGAAGAACCCCTACCTGGAGCGCCTGCTGGCCGAGAAGGGCAAGGACACGCCGGAGGTCTGGAGCTCGATCCTGGAGAACGAGGGCTCGGTCATGCACCTCGACTTCCTGACTCAGGACGAGAAGGACACCTTCAAGACCGCCTTCGAGCTGGACCAGCGCTGGATCGTCGAGCTCGCCGCCGACCGCACGCCGGAGATCTGCCAGGCGCAGTCGCTGAACGTCTTCCTGCCGGGCGATGTCGACAAGTGGGACCTCCACATGCTGCACTGGTCGGCGTGGGAGCGGGGCTGCAAGAGCCTCTACTACCTGCGTTCTAAGTCAGTGCAGCGGGCGGCGTTCGCCGGCTCCGAACCAGCCGTTGCTCGGGAAGTCGAGACGAGCGGCAAGACGGACTACGAGGAGTGCCTCGCCTGCCAGTAGAGCGCGTTAACAATCCTTAACGTCTCGGTATAGTGCGGCCTAACAGTCACGCTTAACGGAACCTTATACCGTCCCGCTTGTTCTGCTGGCGTGGGACGTGCATGGTCCCGCCCGGGACGGCCTGAGGGGGCTGAGAACGCATGAAGCTGGTCGCGGCGCTGACCTGTCTGACGACGTGCTGCGCGGCCACCGCCGCTGCGGCGCAGAGCAGCGCTTCCCGCGACCCGCTCGACCCCACCCTGGCGCTCCAGCAGGCGGTTTTCGCCAAGCCGGCGGAAGGCGCCTCCCTCTCCAGCTTCACCGCGGGCCCGGCCTCGACTTTCGCCGTCCGTGACGTCAGCGCCGCCCCTTCGGGCGGCGTTTTCGCGACGCCTGCCTACAGCGGCACCCGCCTCGACCAGAACTCGATGCTCGCCACCGACCGCTACGTGCCGGGCGAAGGCCTGGTCCGCTGGCGCACGGGCGAGACGACGGTCAGCGCCGGCGGCAACGCCGTGGACTCGGTGCGCTTCTCGGTCGGCGGCGTCACGCGCGGCCCGATCGGCGTCGACCCGTCGGACGAAGCCTTCGACCTGACCTACACGCGCGGCTGGCTGTCGGCCGTCCGCGGCCGCTTCGACGACGGCACAGGCTTCGACGTCACGCCCCGGGCGGGCCTCGGGGTCTCGAACGCCGGCGGCTCGGCGATTGCGGGCGCCATGATCCGCGTCGGCGACATCGACTTCGAAGACCAGGTGCGGAGCCGCCTGTCCTCCATGGGCCTGGACGTCGGGGAAGGCTCGGACCGCTTCGGCGACCGCGGCCGCTGGTACCTCTTCGCCGCCGCCGACGGCCGGGCGGTCGGTTTCAACGTCGCGCGCGGCGAGAACGGCTGGCAGCGCTCGGGCCTCAGCCAGGACGCCGCCGCCATGATCGGCGAGGCGCAGGTCGGCGTGGGCTGGCGCAAGGGCGCCATGCAGGCCGCCTTCGGCGTCGTTCACCGCGAGATCAAGACCAAGCCCGCCCAAGGCCTGGCCGAGCACCAGGTCGAAGACCAGGCGGTGGCCTTCACCCTTTCCATCAAGCCCGGGAAATAGGCGCCCCTACTGCGGCGCCGTTCCAGTTCCCGTCGTCGGCGCCGTCGCGCCGGCCGCCGGGGCCGTGGTCGCGCCGGTCGTCGGGTCGGTGACCGCGCCCGAGGGCGCGACCGACGTGGTCGCTCCCACGCCCGTCGCCGCCGTCCGTCCGGAGACGCCGCCCGAGCTGTCCTCGTTGTAGACGCCGGGCGTGCCGGGACCGCCGGTGTCGGTGCCGGTGGCGTCCAGCGCCGCCGTGCCGGTTGCGGTCATGGCTCCCGTGTTCGGGTCCAGCGCCACGGCCTCGGGCGTGAGATTGTCGTCGCGGCCGGCGCGGCTCATCAGCCAGACCACCAGCGCCACCACCAGCAACGCCAGCAGCGCGGCGATCCACCAGGTCTTGCGGCTCGGCGGGGCTCCGCCGCCATGGCTCTGCTGCGTCATGAGAAGTTCCTCGCGAGATGCTGTCGCGGAGGAAACTACACGGCCGCCGGAGCGTTCCGAGGACGGGCCGAGAGCGTTAACACATTGGTCAGCGAATCAGCCCAGACGTGACAAAGGCGGCGGTGTCGTGAAGACGCCGCCGCCTCGTCAAGTGGTCCGAAGTTGGTGTGGCGACGAGCCCTGGCCGGACAGTCGTCCATCAACCTTTCCCGCTTGCATTGAACCCGGACCGCGGCGTGAGCCGCCCTCCGTGTTCCGCATCCCGGATCCGAAGACCTGAGCTGCGTTCCCGCCGAACGGATACCGCCGTTCACGGGCTCACCGGCCGCCGTTCCGCAGTTTGACCCGCTTCCCGGCGAAGGACCGTGCGCGCCTTGCGACGCTCCCGATCCCTTGCCGTCCACGCCCGAGGGCGCCTCCGGCCCCGTCGTGCGCGCCTTGCGGCGCTCCCGACGGTTTCCGTCCACGGCCGAAGCCGCTTCCGGAGCCGCCCGCTGCGCGTCGCCGCGCTGCGTGCGGTTCTCCCTTGCGCGACCGAGGCCGCCTGGGGGAGCCGCCCGTCCGCGCCTTGCGGCGCTTCCGAACGGTTTCCGTCCGCGCCCGAGGGCGCTTCCGGAGCCGACTGCCCAGACCTTGCGGCCCGGCGGGTCGGTTTCCCAGCCGCGCCCGTGAAGGCGCTTCGGGGGCCGTCCGTCCGCGCCTTGCGGCGCTTCCGAACGGTTTCCATTCGCGCCCGAGGGCGCTTCCGGAGCCGACTGCCCAGACCTTGCGGCCCGGCGGATCGGTTTCCCAGCCGCGCCTTGCGGCGCTTCTGGATCCGCCCCTTCGGCGCCGAGGCGCTTTCCGGAGCGGGCGTCCCGCTGCGCCTTGCGGCGCTTCGGGACTGTCGCCGGTCTCCCGCTGACCACCGCGCCTCCGAAGAGAACGAGGCCGCCGCGAGGCGACTTGGAGGCGTCGGTTCCGATCCGGGTTTACCGGACCGGGAGGGTTCCTCGACCGAGAGGTCCGCCCGCCGCCGTCTGAACAGAGGGAAACCCGCCCCCGAACCTGAGTCGAGTCCCAGACTCAGTTGTCCACAGAACGGCGCCCAGAAACGATTCGGATCTGTGTGCAACCTTCGTCAGCGGGCGTCCTTCACGACCACCCCGCTCTTGATGACGACGGGCGTCGTCTCGAGCGCCCGAACGTCGGCCAACGGGTCGCCGCGCACGGCGATGAGGTCGCCCCACCGCCCCGCTTCGATCACGCCCACGTCCCGGCCGTGCGAGCCCAGCGCCTCCGCCGCGTTGACCGTCGCCGTCTGGATCGCCTGCAGCGGCGTCATGCCGTAGCGCACCATGACCGCGAACTGCTTCGCGTTGTCGCCGTGCGGGTAGACGGCGGCGTCTGTGGCGAAGACGTGCTTCACGCCCGCGCGGTGCGCTTTGGCGAAGCCCTGCCGCTGCGTCTCGGCGATGTCCCGGTCCTTGCGCAGGTTGTCCTCGAGCACGCCGTTCTTCTTCCCCTCCGCCTGCGTGTAGTCGGTGTTGTAGATGTCCATCGCCAGCCAGGCGCCGTGCCGCTTGGCGAGCTGGATTCCCTCGTCGTCGATGAGCGAGGCGTGCTCGATGGTGTCGACCCCCGCGCGAATGGCGTCCTTGATGCCCGTGGCGCCGTGGGCGTGGGCGGCCACCTTCAGCCCCTGCATGTGCGCCTCGGCCACGACCGCCTTCATCTCGTCGAGGCTCAGCTGCTGGGCCCCCGGCTCGGTGTTGCGCGAGAAGACGCCGCCCGTGGCGCAGATCTTGATCACCTGCGCGCCGTACTTGCGCACCTCGCGCACGCTGCGCCGCGCGTCGTCCGCGGAGTCGATGTTGTAGGGCGCCCGCTGCTGCATCGAGGGCGGGAAGTAGGTGCTGTCGCAGTGGCCGCCGGTCGAGCCGAAGCTGTAGCCGGCGCTGACGACGCGGGGGCCGACGACGTGGCCCTCCTCGATGGCCTGCCGCAGTCCGACGTCGTTCCAGTGCTCGGAGCCCACGTTGCGCACGGTCGTGAACCCCGCGTCGAGCGTACGCCGCGCGTGCGTCACCGCGATCGCGGACCAGAAGCGGTCGCTGAACTGCAGCCCGGTGTACCCGCCGTAGAGCGGCGAGCCGTCCAGGTGCACGTGCATGTCGATCAGCCCCGGAAGCAGCGTCATGCCCGGAAGGTCGACGCGGCGGTCGAGCGGCATGGCCGGGATCGCCCGCCGCTCGTCGCCGACGGTCACGATCCGGCCGTCCCGGATGACGATCCAGGGACGGTTCACCACCCGCCCGGACTCCACGTCGATCATGCGGTCGGCGGTGACCATCACCGTGTCCGCCTGCGCCGCGGATGCGAGGGCGGCAGCGGCGGCGGCGGCGAGGAGGGCGGTGCGCATGAAAGCTCCGGAAGGCTGCGCCGGGAGCTAGCGCCACGCTCGGGAGCCATGCAAGGTCCGCCCCGCTTCTCATGAGGGACGAATGGCGGACGCGGGACTGCGCCGGCTGCGCTCGATCGTCGGCGGCTCCGCCGGCAACCTGGTCGAGTGGTACGACTGGTACGCCTACTCGGCCTTCACCCTCTACTTCGCCAAGGTCTTCTTCCCCGCCGGGGACCAGACCGCGCAGCTGCTGAACGCGGCGGCCGTCTTCGCTGTCGGCTTCTTCGCGCGACCGTTCGGCGCCTGGCTGATGGGGCTCTACGCCGACCGCCGCGGCCGGAAGTCGGCGCTGACGCTATCGGTGGCGCTGATGTGCGGCGGCTCGCTGATCATCGCGCTGTGTCCCGGGTACGCCAGCATCGGCGTGGCGGCGCCGGCGATCCTCGTCACCGCACGGTTGATCCAGGGCCTGAGCCTCGGCGGCGAGTACGGCACGAGCGCCACCTACCTGAGCGAGATGGCCGGCCGGCAGCGCCGCGGCTTCTGGTCCAGCTTCCAGTACGTGACGCTGATCTCGGGCCAGCTGCTCGCGCTCGCGCTGCTCATCCTGCTGCAGGCCACGATGTCGGAAGAGGCGCTGCAGAGCTGGGGCTGGCGCATCCCCTTTTTCGTGGGCGGCGCGCTGGCGGTCAGCGTCTGGTGGCTGCGCCGCGGCCTGGAGGAGACGCCCTCCTTCACCGCGCGCGAGGAGAAGGTGCGCGCCCGCACCTGGTGGCTGTTCCTGAAGCACCCGCGCGAGACGGCGGTGGTGATCGGCCTCACCGCCGGCGGCACCTTGGCCTTCTACACCTACACCACGTACATGCAGAAGTTCCTGGCCAACACGGCCGGGTTCTCGAAGGACCAGGCGACGCAGATCAGCGCCGCCGCCCTCTTCCTCTTCATGTTGCTGCAGCCGTTCGTCGGCTGGCTCTCGGACAAGGTCGGCCGGCGCCCGATCCTCACCGCGTTCGGCGTGGGCGGCGTGCTCTGCACTTGGCCCATCCTGACCACGCTGGGCCGCACCACCGACCCCGTCGCCGCCTTCGGGCTGGTGATGGCGGCGCTGGTCATCGTCAGCGGCTACACGGCGATCAATGCGGTGGTGAAGGCGGAGCTCTTCCCGACCGAGATCCGCGTGCTGGGCGTGGCCTTCCCGTACGCGCTGGCCAACGCCGTGTTCGGCGGCACGGCGGAGTACGTCGCGCTGTGGTTCAAGAGCATCGGCCGAGAGAGCTGGTTCTTCGGCTACGTCACGGTGATGATCGGCGTATCGCTGCTGGTCTACGTCTTCATGCGCGAGACCAAGACCCACAGCCGCATCCTCGAAGACTAGGCGGGGGCGGGAACACCGGCGAGGCGGCGTACGTTCTGGCCGCCGGGACTTCATCCCGAGGGGACTCGCCATGAACAAGACCTTGCTGAGCGCAGCCGCTGTGGCCGCTCTGCTGACCGCCGCCGGCCCGGCCGCCCTGGCCCAGACGCCGCCGCCCGCCGACCCGACCACGCTGCCCGATCCGCTCGGAGCCGACGCGCCGCAGCCCGCCGCCGAGTCCGCGACCGACGCGCCCGACATCGCGGCCACGACCACCACCACGCGCCGCACCACCAGCACCACCGCAGCCGACGGCGGCGGCGAGCAGGCGGCGGACCGTGACGACACGGCGGCCGCCGACACCCCCGCAGCCGACGACACCGCCGCCCGGGACGACGCCGACGACGGCGAAGGCTTCGACGACTGGGGCCTGCTGGGTCTGCTCGGGGTGCTGGGCCTGCTCGGCCTGCGCCGCCGCGACGATCGCACGGCCGTCGTGCGCGACAACGGCGTCGGCACGGGCGTCGGCGGGGTCCGCTGAGGCCGGGGCGGGAGGGCGCTCAGCCCTCCCAGCCCTCCGCGAACGGGAACCGCCGGGCCCAGAAGTCCTGCAGCCGCGGGTCGGCGTCGACACGGCGCACGACGTCGGCCAGCGCGGGGGCCTCCGCGTAGAAGCGCCGCCGCCGGGGCGTCCAGCGCGAGACCACGGCGACATAGATGTCCAGCACGGTCAGCCCCTCGTCGAGGAGGTAGAGCTTCGGCTTCAGCTGCTGGCCCATGATGCGCCAGCACTCGGCCACCCGCTCGGCCGTGCGCGCCTTGACGAGCTCCTGCTGGGCCGGGTCGTCTCCGGCCAGCCGCGCGGGTTCGTCGCGCACCCAGAACATCGAGTAGATCGCGGCCGGCACGTAGACCATCCAGCGCAGGAAGGCGGCGCGCTCGCGGCTCCCCACGTGCGGGGCGAGCTGGCCCGGCGCATACTTGTCCGCGAGCCAGATGAGAATCGCGGCGCTCTCGGTCATCACCTCGCCGGAGGGCAGCACCAGCGCCGGGACCTGCCGCATCGGGTTCACCGCGGCGACCTTCGCCTGCTGCGTCTCGCCCTCCCAGGTGGGCGCCTCGACCACCCGGTGCTCGAGCCCGAGCAGGGTCAGCGCCGCCTCCACCGGAACAGATCCGGACCCCGCTGCGCCGTAGACGGTGAACCCCTTATCCACAATTCCTCCCCAACATCTGGTGCTCGGAACCTCGACGCGCATCTACATCTGGTGCACTGTGGCTCCGTCAGTCAGACACCCGACCTGCAGGGACATCCGATGAGCGCGCTGATCACCACCCCCAAAACCCCCGGCCTGCTCACGCCGTCCTACAGCTACAAGCCCTTCCGCTACCCCTGGGCCTACGACTTCTGGAAGAAGCAGCAGCAGGTCCACTGGATGCCCGAGGAAATTCCTCTCGGCGAGGACTGCAAGGACTGGGCGGCCAACCTCAACGACCGCGAACGGAACCTGCTGACGCAGATCTTCCGCTTCTTCACCCAGTCGGACGTGGAGGTGAACGACAACTACATGGAACGCTACGCGCGCGTCTTCAAACCCACCGAGGTGAAGATGATGCTGAGCGCGTTCTCCAACATGGAGACCATCCACATCGCGGCGTACGCGCTGCTGCTGGAGACCATCGGGATGCCCGAGGCGGAGTTCTCCGCCTTCCTCGAGTACGAGGCGATGAAGGACAAGCACGACTACATGCAGAC
>DASVVG010000175.1:0-3720 GCA_036386655.1 Caulobacteraceae bacterium
GGTGAAGTTCATCGACGAGCGCCTGAACGCGTAAGCTCCGCGGCGGCCGGATTCGGCCGTTCGGTCATTCGGGAGCCCCTGCATGCGTCGCGTCGTCGTCACCGGCATCGGCCTGGTCACACCCCTGGGATCGGGGCGGGAGATCGCCTGGAAGCGGATCCTCGAGGGCCGATCGGGGGCGGGGCGAATCACCTCCTTCGACGCCTCCACCTACGCCTGCCAGATCGCCTGCGAGGTGCCGCGCGTGGACGGCCGCGGCGGCGGCGGCCCCGACGTCGAGGGCTCGTTCAATCCCGAGGAGGTGCTGGCGCCGAAGGAGCTGCGGCGCGTCGACCCCTTCATCCTGTACGCCATCGCGGCCGCCGAGGAGGCGATCGCGGACTCCGGCTGGGTGGGCGAGACCGAGGAGATCAAGGAGCGGGCCGGCGTCATCATCGGCTCGGGCATCGGCGGCCTGACCTCGATCGCGGAGACCACGCTCGAGCTGGAGCACAAGGGCCCGCGGCGGATCAGCCCGTTCTTCATCCCCTCGGCGCTGACCAACCTGGCATCCGGGCAGGTGTCGATCCGGCACGGGCTGAAGGGGCCGAACCATTCGGTGGTGACGGCCTGCGCCACGGGCAGCCACGCGGTGGGCGACGCGGCGCGCCTGATCCAGTTCGGTGACGCGGACATGATGGTGGCGGGCGGGGCGGAAGCGGCGGTCATCCCGCTGGGGATCGCGGGCTTCGTAGCTTGCCGGGCGCTTTCCACGGGATTCAACGACCGACCGGAGATCGCCAGCCGACCCTACGACAAGGACCGCGACGGCTTCGTCATGGGCGAGGGCGCCGGCGTCCTGGTGCTCGAGGAGTACGAGAGCGCCAAGGCGCGCGGGGCGAAGATCTACGCCGAGGTCACCGGCTACGGCCTGTCAGGCGACGCGCACCACATCACCGCGCCGAGCCCGGACGGGAACGGCGGCTACCGCGCCATGCAGTCGGCGCTGAAGCACGCGGGCATGGCACCGGCCGACATCGACTACATAAACGCGCACGGCACCTCGACGCCGCTGGGCGACGAGCTGGAGCTGGGCGCCGTCGAGCGGCTGCTGGGGAACGCGGCGGCCAAGGCGTCGATGTCGTCGACCAAGTCGGCCATCGGGCACCTGCTGGGCGCCGCGGGCGCGGTGGAGGCGGCCTTCACCTGCCTCGCGATCCGCGACCAGGTGGCGCCGCCCACGATCAACCTCGACAACCCGTCGGTCGAGACGCCGATCGACCTGGTGGCCCACAAGGCCAAGCCCATGGAGATCAACGCGGCGCTGTCGAACAGCTTCGGCTTCGGCGGCACCAACGCTTCGCTCGTCTTCGCGCGAGTCGCGTGACCCAGACGCCCGCACCCGGAGCGGGGGAGGGCCGCCGGGGACTGGCGGTCGCGGTGCTGGGCGCCGGCGCGGTGCTCGCACTCTTCGTGCTGGGGGCGCTGCTCTACGGCCTGTGGGCGTTCAACGGCCCCGGGCCGGAAGCGGTCCGGGGCGAGGAGACCGTGGTGGTCCTGAAGAAGGGGTCCGGCTTGTCCTCCATCGCGAACACGCTCGACGAAGCGGACGCGATTCATTCGGCGACGGTGTTCAAGATCGCGGCCCAGCTCACGGGGGCCGCCGGGGAGCTGAAGGCCGGCGAATACGCCTTCCCGAGCGGCGCGTCGGCGGCGCAGGTGCTGGGCAAGATCCGGCGCGGCGAGATCGTGCGCCACTTCGTCACCGTGCCGGAGGGCGTGACCTCCGCTCAGGTGGTGCGCATCCTGATGGCCAACCCGGTGCTGGTGGGCGAGGTCGCGGTCCCGCCGGAGGGGTCGGTGCTGCCGGAGACCTACGACGTTCAGCGAGGCGAGGAGCGCGCCGTCGTCCTGAAGCGGATGACGGACGCGCACGCTGCGCAGCTGGCGCGGCTGTGGGCGGGGAGGCAAGCGGGGCTGCCGCTCGACACGCCGCAGGAGGCGGTGATCCTGGCCTCGATCGTGGAGAAGGAGACGGGGGTGAAGTCGGAGCGCCGGCGGGTGGCGGCGGTGTTCGTTAACCGGCTGCGCAAGGGCATGCGGCTGGAGACCGACCCGACCGTCATCTACGGCGTGAGCCGGGGCGAACCGCTGGTGGACGCGCAGGGACGCCGCCGCGGCATCCGGCGGTCGGAGCTGCAGACGCCCACGCCGTACAACACCTACCTGATCGACGGCCTGCCGCCGACGCCGATCGCCAACCCCGGCCTCGAGGCGCTGGCGGCGACGCTGAACCCGGCGGCTACCGAGGAGCTGTTCTTCGTGGCGGACGGCACCGGTGGGCATGTGTTCGCGGTCACCTTCGAAGAGCACCTGCGGAACGTGGCGCGCTGGCGAAGGGTCGAGGCTGAGCGCGCGGCGGCGGCGCCATGAAGGACGGGGCGAGCGTGCAGCTTTCGGGAATGACGGGCTTCGCGCGGCGCGAGGGTGCGCAGGGCGAGTGGAGCTGGGCGGTCGAGGCGCGGTCGGTGAACGGGCGCAACCTGGACGTCCGCCTGCGGGGGCCTGCGGGTTTCGACGGGCTGGAGCGGGCGGCGCGCGACGGCGGCCAGGCGCGCTTCCAGCGCGGGCAGGTCAACGTGTCGGTGCATGCCAAGCGGACCGACACGGCGCCTTCGGTGAAGCTGAACGTCGAGCAGCTGGAGCGCTACCTCGAAGCGGCGCGGGTCTACGTGGAGAGCGGCAAGGCGGCGCCGCCCGCGATGGACGGGGTGCTGGCGCTGAAGGGGGTGCTGGAGACGGCCGAGGAGGACGAGGACCCGCAGGCGCGCAAATTCGTCGAAGCCGCCATGGTGCAGACGCTGGGCGAGTGCCTGGACGCGCTGCGCGAGGCGCGCCGAGAGGAGGGCGCGGCGCTCCACGGCGTGCTGCACGGGCTTGTCTCGCGCATCGAGGAACTCGTCCACGCGGCGGAGACCGAGGCGGCGGAGCAGCCGCAGCTGATCCGCGACCGCTTCAAGCGCCGGATCGAGGAGCTGCTGGCCGGCGGGCCGCAGTTGGCCGAGGACCGCATGGTGCAGGAGGCGGCCGTGTTCGCCGCGCGCGCGGACGTGCGCGAGGAGCTGGACCGGCTGCGGGCCCACGTGGACGCGGCGCGCGCCCTGCTGGACGGGACGGCGGCGGCCGGGCGGCGGCTCGACTTCCTGACGCAGGAATTCCTGCGCGAGACCAACACGCTGTGCTCCAAGTCCGCCAGCGCGGCCCTGACCAACATCGGGCTCGAGCTGAAGGCCGTGATCGAGCAGTTCCGGGAGCAGGTGCAGAATGTCGAGTGAACGGCACCCGCGACGTGGCTTCATGCTGGTGGTGTCCAGCCCGTCGGGGGTGGGCAAGACCTCGCTGTCGCGGCGGCTGGTGGCCGACCACCCGGAGCTCGAGCTCTCGACGTCATGCACCACGCGCCCGGCCCGGCCGGGCGAGCAGGACGGGCGCGAGTACCACTTCGTCGACCGCGCGCGGTTCGACGAGATGGTCGTGGCGAACGCCTTCCTCGAATGGGCGGAGTACCACGACCACCGCTACGGCAGCCCCTCGGCGCCGGTCATGCAGGCCCTGCAGAACGGGCACGACGTGCTGTTCGACATCGACTGGCAGGGCGCGCTGAGCATCGCAGGGCACGCGCCGGAGGACACGGTGCTCGTCTACATCCTGCCGCCGAGCATGGCGGAGATGAGCCGCCGG
>DASVVG010000176.1:0-5226 GCA_036386655.1 Caulobacteraceae bacterium
CTGCCGGTGGCGGAGCCGTCGGAGGTGAGGAGCCGGCCGCCGGTGGCGCTGATCCATGGCGACCGCGACGAGGTGATCTCCGTGCACGCCCTGTTCGCGGCGCAGGAGGGGCTGGCGGCGTGCGGCGTGCCGGCGCTCTGGCGCATCAGTGCGGGGCTGCCGCACAGCATCGGCCAGGACGGGCTGGACCTGGGAGCCTGGTTCCTGCGCGACGCCTTCCGCGGCCGCTTCGCCGGATGGGCGGCGCCGGAGCCGCGGCGCGCGGCTGCGCAAGCTCGGCCGTCATAGGCGCGTCACGAGGAATCGCCTATCGTTCGAGCGCGATGTAAGCGTTCACTGTTCTGGATCGAGGAGCCTCGCCTTCAGTCAGAGCCCGGACCTGCCCGACCAGCCCGAGAGGGGCGCCTGATGAACATGCAGGTGCTCAAGCGGCCGCCTTCCGGCTGGCCCGCGCTGGTGCTCAACGCCGACTACCGGCCGCTGTCCTACTATCCCCTGTCGCTGTGGCCCTGGCAGGAGGTGATCAAGGCCGTGTTCCTCGATCGCGTGGACGTGGTCAGCGAGTACGACCACGTGGTCCGCTCCCCCTCGTTCGAGATGCGGCTGCCGAGCGTGGTGTCGCTCAAGCACTACGTGGCGCAGGACCGGCCGCCGGCGTTCACGCGGTTCAACCTGTTCCTGCGGGACGCCTTCGCCTGCCAGTACTGCTCGTCGACGGAAGACCTGACGTTCGACCACCTGATCCCGCGGAGCCGGGGCGGCCGCACCACGTGGGAGAACATCGTCACCGCGTGTGCACCCTGTAACCTCGCCAAAGGCGGACGGACACCGCGGGAAGCCGGGATGCAGCCGCACAAGCGGCCGGCGCGTCCGAACATGCACGAGCTGCAGGACCTCGGGCGCCGATTCCCGCCCAATCACCTGCACGAGAGCTGGCTCGACTACCTGTATTGGGATATCGAGCTGGAAGCGTGACGGAACCGCTCCGCTTCGACTGTGTTCTTTTGGCCGCGGGGCGGGAAATCCGACCTGCTGGGCTTGCCACAGGTTGTTTTCATGCGCCTGATCCCGCGCTATAGCGTCGCAGGCGTGAGCCGGCTGAAATTCGGAGTTTTGTTGCGGGAACGCAACAGCCGAAAAGGCCGCTAGCGCGTTTACAGGTTCCAGCTGGCCGACGGCCGGCCTCCAACGGCTTCTGAAACAAGGGTTGTAGACAAATGAGATTGAAGCTGATGGCGGCGACCGCCGCCGCCGCGCTCGCCGCAGCGAGCGGCGCGTCCGCCCAGATCCCCTTCTTCGGGGACATGACCAACGGCCTCTACGTCGCGGGCGACATCGGCTTGCACCGCGCCGACCTGGAGACGACGTCCTCCGCGTTCCTGGGCCGGGAGCTGAACTACGGCATCGACGACGACTGGGCCGGGTTCGCGCGGATCGGTTACCGCTTCAATGAGAACATCCGCTTCGAGCTCGAGGGCGGCTGGCGTCCGGGCGAGATCGAGTCCGTCCGAGGCCAGGCCAATGCGGTGCCGGCCGGGCTCTGCACGCCGGGCGTGCGCCGCACCGCGGCGAACCCGACCTGCGGCCCTGTCCAGGGCGAGGTTAACGCCACGACGCTGATGCTGAACGCGCTGTTCGACTTCGACTTCGACTTCGGCGTCTTCGGCCAGTCGATCGTGCCTTTCATCGGCGCCGGTATCGGCGCGGCGGAAGTGCACAACAAGGTCATGGGTCAGCTCGGACTGGTTCCTCCGGGCCAAGAGCCGTACCAGAACCTGGAAGTCGACGACACCGAGCGCGCGCTCGCCTACCAGGGCATCATCGGCGTGGCGTGGGCGCTGACGCCGAACCTGAGCCTCGACCTCACGGGTCGTTACCTGCGCACGAACGACTTTGAGTTCGGCACGGTGACGCGGAACGCCAGCGCTCCGGCCGAGGGCGGCACGGGGATCACCAACCTCGGCTTCCTGGAAGGGAACTACGAGGACACGTCGGTGACCCTGGGCCTGCGGTACACGTTCGCGGCCCCGCCGCCGCCGCCGCCGCCGGTGGTGGTGGTGCCCGAGCCGGTGCCGGTGCCCGAGCCCGCCCCGCTGCCGCCGGTCGAAACCGTGCAGCCGCCGGTGCAGACGCCGCAGCCGCGCGAGTTCATCGTCTACTTCCCGTTCGATCAGTCGATCCTGACGCCGGAAGCGCAGACGGTGGTGCAGGAAGCCGCCAGCTACGCCCAGCAGGGCAACGCGACGCGGATCTCGGTCGTCGGCCACGCCGACACCTCCGGCTCCGCGGCCTACAACGTCCGCCTGTCGGAGCGCCGCGCCCGCGCGGTGGCCGACGCGATGGTGGGCTTGGGCGTGAACCCGGGCATCATCACGGCCGACTGGCGCGGCGAGTCCCAACCCGCGGTCGCCACCGGCGACGGCGTGAAGGAGCCGCTGAACCGGCGCGCCACGATCGACATCGGCTTCTAAGCCAAGTCGCAGCGTTGATTTGGGAAGAGCCCGGCTTCGGCCGGGCTCTTTTCATTTGTGGAACGGAATCCCGTCCTCTGCGCGTTGAACCCGGGTGACTGAGAAGCTGAACCTTTCCGCGTGGCGTGCGCGGGCGTCCGGATGGGCGTCCGAGGCCGGCCGCACGTTGCGCGACGACTGGCGACGGCTGCGGGTGGAAGCCGGCGAGATGCGCCGACACCGCCGCACGCCGGTGGTGCTGAAGTGGGCGGCGAGCGCGTTCGCGGTCCTGACCATCTCGCTGGTGGTCTTCTTCGCGCTGTTCGACTGGAACTACCTGCGCGGGCCGATCGGCCGCTACGCCTCCACCCGGCTCGACCGAGAGGTACGGATCACCGGCGACCTCGACGTGAAGATCTTCACGTGGACGCCTCGGATCACGGCCAACGGGATCACCGTGCGCCAGCCCACCTGGGGTCCGAAGGGCTACATGGCCGAGGTGCAGAAGCTCACCGTGGAGGTGAAGCTGATGCCGCTGCTGAAGGGCGACGTGGTGCTGCCGCTGCTGGCGGTGGACAGGCCGGTCGTCGACCTGCGCCGCGACGCCTCGGGCCGCGCCAACTGGGACTTCGGCAAGAAGGACAAGAAGAAGGAGCCCGCCAAGCTCCCGCCGATCCAGCACTTCATCATCAACGACGGGAGGCTGAACTTCAGCGACGCCAAGCGGGACCTGCACTTCAGCGGCACGGTCTCCACGAGCGAGCGCTCGGACCGCAACAGCAGCTCCGCCTTCCAGATGCGCGGCGACGGCACCATCAACAAGGAGCCGTTCAGCATGCGCGTCACCGGCGGGCCGCTGGTGAACGTGAGGCCGGACCGCGCCTATCCCTTCAACCTGGACATCCGCGCCGGGGCCACGCACGCGACCGCCAGCGGCTCGATTCCGAAGCCGTTCGACCTGGGCAACTTCAGGCTGGCGATGACGCTCACCGGGCCGGACCTGGCGGACGTGTACCGCATCACCGGCATCACCATGCCGAACACGCCGCCCTATCGACTGCGCGGCAACGTCACCCGCGATGAGGCCATTTGGCGCGTGCGCAAGATGGCCGGACGGGTCGGCGACAGCGACCTCGGCGGTTCGCTGACCATCACCACCGGGCGCGAGCGGCCGCACGTGGAGGCGGACCTGTTCTCGCGGTCGCTCGACTTCGACGACCTGAACGCCATCATCGGCGGGGCCCCCGATCCGAACGAGACGGCGTCGCCCGAGCAGCGGGCGGTGGCCGCCAGCATGCGGGGGCGCGGACGGCTGCTGCCGGACGCCACGCTGGACCTGGAGCGGGTGCGGGCGATCGACGCCGACGTGCGCTACCGCGCCACCTCGGTGAAGGCGCGGACCATCCCGCTACGGCAGGTGTTCCTCGACCTCGAACTGGAGCGGGGGCTGCTCACCATGAACCCGCTGTCGTTCAAGTTCCCGCAGGGGGACCTGACCGGCGTCATCCGGATCAACGGGCGCGGCAAGGTGCCGGTGACCGACATGGACGTGAAGCTGCGCGGGGTGCGGCTGGAGCAGTTCATCCCGGCGCGCGGCGGCTCGCAGCCGCTGGAGGGCACGCTGCACGCCCGCGCCAAGCTGCACGGTGCGGGGGCTTCGATCCACGAGGCGGCCTCCAACGCGGATGGCGGCGTGACGCTGATCGTGCCGCGCGGGACCATGCGGAAGGCCTTCGCGGAGCTGCTCGGGATCAACGCAGGCCGCGGGCTGCTGCTGCTGCTGTCCAAGGACCAGAGCGAGACGCCGGTGCGCTGCGCCGTGGGCGACTTCGCCGTGAACAACGGGATCATGTCGGCGCGGCGCATCGTCATCGACACGGGCGTGGTGCTGGCCAACGGGTCCGGCACGATCAGCCTGCGCGACGAGACGATGAACCTGCTGATCGACGGGGACACCAAGAAGCCGCGGCTGCTGCGGCTGTGGTCGCCGATCACCATCCAGGGGTCGCTGCGGGCGCCGAAGCCCGGGGTGAAGGCGGGCTCGATCATCGCCCAGGGAGGCATCGCGGCGGCGCTGGGGGCCCTGATCAACCCGATCGCGGCGCTGCTGCCGTTCGTGGACCCCGGCCTGGCGAAGGACGCCGACTGCGGGGCGCTGATCTCGGCCGCCGGGCGGCAGGGCGCGGCGGTCACCACCACCGCGGCGCGGCAGCTCGCGCGGATGGCGGCAGATAGCAGCCGGTAGCCCGGGGCCTCGCGCGCGCCTTCCTCGACGGCGGCGTCGCGGTGGGCGAGCTCCTCGTCGCGGAAGCGGGAGAGCTCGTCGGCCATGACGGGGTCGCGGCCCTCGAGTTCGGCCACTTGGCCGGCGTAGTGATCGCCGATGACCGTCTCGACGGCCTCCGTGCAGGCGTGGGCGGCCTTCTCGCCCAAGAGAGCTGTGCCGGCGCCGAGCGCGAACCCGGCCGCGCGCCAGAGCGGGGCGAGCAGGGTCGGCCGGACGGCGTGCTCGGTCAGCAGCTGGTCGAAGCGGGCGAGGTGGCGGGCCTCGTGCTCCTGCATCTCGGCGAGCTGCCCTGCGATGCGGCTCCGCCCGGCGGCTTCGAAGACGGCCCGCTGGCCGCGGTAGATGTGCACGGCGCCGAGCTCGCCGGCGTGGTCGACGCGCAGGATCTCGGCGAGGCGTGCGCGCGGCGCGCCGCGCCCGGGCTTCGGCGGCACAGGGTCAGGCATGGGCCGCTCCCAGCTGCGACTCGGCCTGGCGCGGCGAGCCTGT
>DASVVG010000177.1:0-1534 GCA_036386655.1 Caulobacteraceae bacterium
CCAGGCCGGACCAAGGCGAGGGTCTCTGGCTCGGCCTTGGCGGTGAGCAGGACCAGCAGGGCACGGCCGATCTGGACCAGGTGAAGCCAGCGCAGCAGGACCGCCCGGCTTCGCTGCCACATCGCGCCCATGCCATCGGTGAGCTTGAGGGCAGCGAACAGCGGCTCGATGGTCCAGCGGTTCGCGTAGGCTGCGACGACCTCTGCGGCTGATAGGGTCAGGTCGGTCGACAGCAGCAGGCGCGGCTTCGCCCAACCACCGCCGCGCTTCTGCAGTTCACACCAGACCGCCTGCACGATGACACCGCGAAGAAACCGGGGACGGCAGACAAGCTGACGCAGGCGAGCCACCCGACCACCATAGCCACCGATGCGGTGCTGCGAGACCGGCAGCTGCGCAACTGCCGCCGCGTCGAGCTTGGCGCCATACAACCTCGAGCGCCCGCGCCTGCCGGGTGCACGCGGCGGCGGCAACTCGAACAGGGCCGTGTCGCGCCTGACCTGACCCACGACGGTGTGACCGCGCTGCATCGCCGCTCGGATTACCGAACCCCGCATGTACCAGGCGTCGAGCAGCAGACACAGGGGGCCGAGGTGGTCGCCAACCGCCCGCAGCAAAGTCTTGGCCAGGGCGATTTTCCCGGCATGACCGACGCCGCGGCACAGACCGGTCAGGATCGGAACCGAGCGCGGCCGGTCGCGGCAGGGCACAACAGCGCAGAGCGTGACGAAGGCTTGGCACAGCAGGAAGGTCGGGCGGTTCGTCTTCCTCGCATGATCAAACCGTACGGCAGCGCCGGGCGCCTTGGCCGAGCAACGTGGCGCCAGTGTGTCGTCGATGATGGCGAAGCGCCGCGGCCCGCAGGTTTCACGGCGGACGATGCCGCACAGTGCGGCAACCAGGCCGAGCAAGCGGAAGCGGCCTCGCTCCAGCATCCAGTGGTAGGCCTGCCAGCCCAGCCGCGGTGTCAACGCCAGGACCGCCCGCGTCACCGGCCCACCCTGGGCCAGCATGGCGCCGATCATCAGCTCGGCGAGGGTGCTCCGGGCGGGCCCCGGGATGGACAGCACAATCTCCTGGACCCATCTCGACAGCGTCGCCGGGAAGTCGGTCTCGGGTTGCGGTTCCATGGCGCCATCCGGCGTTTGGTCAGACACCCGCAACATGGGGCCGCACCCCCGGCGGCACCGCCTTGAACCCGCCAGACGCCTCAGGGCCGGTTCGGACTAGAAACCCCAGTTCAGATAATCGGTCCCGAGATATTCCGAGATGCACTCGGGCATATGCTCGCGCAGCTTGACGAGATCGCACCCCCTGCTGCGCCCAGACGCCCTCATTGAGACAAGGTACGACCAGCTACGGCCTTGGCAGTCTTCCGCAAGATGCCGCTGCGACTGGATGACCTGGTGCCGTACACTGGCGACTGAGCCGATCACCCCGACCGAGTTGCTAGTGTACGGTGGCTCCGGTACGTACCGCCCAGGCCGCGTGCCGGACAATCGAAGCGCCCCGGTGGTCCTCAGCGTCGCGGAAG
>DASVVG010000178.1:0-6082 GCA_036386655.1 Caulobacteraceae bacterium
CCTGCTGCGAGTGGCAGTACTGGCAGGAGAAGGCGTCGCGCAGGAACAGGTTGAAGCGCGTGAAGGCCGGGGGCCGGTCCTGGGCCACATAGTGTTTCAGCGACACCACGCTCGGCAGCCGCATCTCGAAGGAGGGCGAGCGGACCACCTGGTCGTACTCGGAGACCACGTCGACGCGGTCGAGGAACACGGCCTTGATGACCTCCTGCCAAGGCCACAGCGACAGGGGGTAGTAGGAGAGCGGCCGGTAGTCGGCGTTCAGCACCAGCGCGGGCCAGCCGGACGGCGGGCGTTTCAGCACCTGCATGTTCATGCGGGGGCCTTCGCAGGCGACGGAGCGGGCGGGCGGCTCTGAGTGAAGGCGGCGTCTCCTCGGTCCAGAACACGTAACGCTTACAACGCCTGGGAAGCTTTGGCGATTCCCCGTGACGAGCCTATGACGGCGCCGCCCCGACGGGCCGGCGCTCCGGCGGCGTCCAGCCGGCGAAGCGGCCGCGGAAAGCGTCGCGCAGGAAGGCGGCGCCCAGAGCGAGGCCGCCTTCGGCGATGGTGTGCCCGGCGCCGCCGCTGATGCGCCACAGCGCCGGCACGCCGCAGGCCGCCAGGCCTTCCTGGGAGGCGAACAGCGCCTGCACCGGGATGACGTCGTCGCGGTCGCCGTGGACCAGCGCCACCGGCGGTCGGCTCCTCACCTCCGACGGCTCCGCCACCGGCAGCATGCCCGAGTAGCCGAGGATCGCCGCCAGCGGCTCCGGCCGCCGCAGACCCACGTGCAGCGACATCATCGTCCCCTGGCTGAACCCCACGAGCGCACAGGCCGACGCGGGCAGAACGTACCGCTGCAGCTCCTGGTCTATGAAACGTTCGAGGCTCCCCGCCGCCGCTTGCGCGCCCTGCGCCATCAGCCGCGGATCGGTGCCGCTGATCGGGAACCACTGATATCCGCCGGGATAACCGGGCACCGGGTCCGGCGCGTTCGGCGAGACGAACACCGCGTCGGGCAGCAACCGCGCAAAGTACGGCGCCAGTCCGATCAGGTCGTCGCCGTTAGACCCGTACCCGTGGGCCAGGATCACCAGCTGCTTCGCCTTACCGCCGCTCGTCGGTGGCACGCGCGGCCCGTCCAGTCGGATCATCGACGTCCTTCCGATCGCGAGCGCCGCTATTAGCCGCTCGCCGCGCAGGGTGGAACGGGTCGCCCGACTCGCCTCACCCTCCATCCATGCGCCTCGCTGCCGCCCTCGCCGTCTCAATCAGCCTTGTTCCGGCCGCCGCGGGGGCTGCAGAGACCCTGCGCGTCCCGCGCATCTCGGGCGGGATGGTGGAGGCGCGCTACGACCCGCCGCGGCCGAACCGGACGACCGGCGTCGTCCTCGTCGTCGAGGACGCCTGCGAGCTGAGAACGTGGGGCGCGTCCTTCGCGCCGCCGCAGGGCGTCACGCCCGTCGAAGTCTCGCTGAATTGCGCCGGCGGCGGCCCCGACCTCGGCGACACCGTGCTCGACGTGCTCACCGTGGTTCGCGACCTCCGCGCCCACGCCGCGTGGTGGAACGGGCGGCTCTACCTGGTCGGCTCGGGCGAGGGCGCCACTGCGGCTTCCGCCGCCGCGGGCCTGCTCGGAGAGGTCGAAGGCGTTGTGCTCGTCGACGCACCCGCGACGGTCGCCAACGCTGCGGCGGAGACGCCGGTGCTTCTGGTCCAGACGGCCGCGCCCGCACTCGCCGACGAGCGGCTGCAGGACCCGCGCATCACCCGCCGCCGGGCCGCCGACGCGGGCGCCGCTTGGGCGGAGGCGTCGCGGTGGATCCGCCGGCAGGACGCGGTGCGTCAGGCGCCGGAACCGCTGCGGCAGGCGGAGTCGCCTCCCCCTGCCGCAGCGCCGCGTAGTACCGCCAGAGCAGATGCGCCGCCACGCCCCTCCAAGGCGCCCACGATTCAGCTCGGGTCCGCAACCATCGCTCCGAAGGCCGCGAAGCGTCCCCCCGCGCTGCGCGGAGCGCTTCCTGCAACGCCAGGTCCGCGGCGGGGAACAGGTCGACCCGGCCCTCGGTGAACATCAGGTAGATCTCGGCCGTCCAGCGACCGACGCCCTTGATCGCCGTCAGCGCCGCTATCGCCTCCTCGTCCGGCAGCGTCTGCAGCCGCTCGAAATCCACCGCGCCGGAAGTCTCCGCCAGCGCGATTTCTCGAACGTAGCGCGCCTTCTGCTGAGACAGCGCGAGCCCCCGCAGCTCCTCCTCGGAAGCACGCAGCACGCGCTCCGCCGTGACGCCGCCGAGCCCCGCTTCCAGCCGCGCCCAGATTGCGTCGGCCGAGGCGGTGGAGACCTGCTGCCCCATCACGATGTTGACCAGCCCGGCGAACCCGCCGGGCCGCACCCGCCAGTCGAAAGCCGGCGTGGCGGCGTCAACCAGCGCCAGGTCCGCGTCGCGCGACGCCAGCGCCCGCCGCGCCGCGGCGATCGTCTGCGGATCGGGCCAGCGCGGCGGGTTCATCAGGGTTGCGGAAGCATGAGGGCGGCTCCACTAGGCACGCCGATGGCTTTCGTCACGCGTTTCGCGCCCTCGCCTACGGGATCTCTGCACAAGGGCCACGCGCTGTCGACGCTGAGCGCCTGGAGCGCCGCCTTGGAAGCCGGGGGCCGTTTCCTCCTCCGCATCGAAGACATCGACGCGACCCGCGTCCGGCCGGAGTTCGAAGCGGCCATCTACGAGGACCTGGCGTGGCTCGGGCTGGACTGGGAGCAGCCCGTCCGCCGCCAGTCGGAGCACCTCGACGACTACTTCGCCGCGCTCGAGCGCCTGCGCGCCCGCGGCCTCGTTTACCGCTGCTTCCGGACCCGTCGGGAGATCGCCGAAGCCGCGGCGTCCGCCCCGCACGCGCCGGGCGAGGGTCCGGAGGGGATCGTCTACACCGCCTGCGCCCTGCCCGAGGACGAGGAGCGCGCCGCCCTGGACGCCGGCCACCCCTTCGCCTGGCGCCTCTCGACCGCCGCCGCCCGCGAGGCATTGGGCGCAGCGTTCGACGCGGTGTCGTTCCAGGAAGAGGGCGCCGGTCCCTCCGGCGAGACGGGTCTCGTCCCCGCCCGCGCCGACGCCCTCGGCGACGTCATCCTCGCCCGCAAGGACGTCGGCGTCGCCTACCACCTCGCCGTGGTCGTTGACGACGCCCTGCAGGGGATCACCCACGTCGTGCGCGGTCAGGACCTGTTCCATGCCACCGGCGTGCAGCGCCTGCTGCAGGTCCTGCTCGGCCTGCCCGAGCCGCGCTACCGCCACCACCGCCTGCTGCTGGCGCCCGACGGCAAGCGCCTGTCCAAGCGCGACCGTTCGGAAACCCTGCGCGAGCTCCGCGCCGCCGGCGTCACCCCCGCCCAGCTTCGCGCCGAACTCGGCTTCGGCTAGAGCCCGCCCGTGCCCCGTTCCGACCCTCGCGCGGTAGCCGCGCTCGTCTTCGGCGCCGCGGCCATCGGCTTCGCGCCGATCCTGGCCCGGCTGACCGACACCGGCCCTGCGGCGGCGGCCTTCTGGCGTCTCGCTTTCGCCGCGCCGCTGCTGGCGGCCATGGCCTTCCGCCCGGGACAGGAGGGCGGTCGCGGCCCCGACCGTTGGTCGCTTGCGGCCGGGGTGCTCTTCGCCTTCGACATGTCGTTCTGGCACTACAGCCTGGTCTACACCTCGGTGACCAACGCCACCGTGCTGACCAACCTGACGCCGGTGGTGGTCACGCTCGCCGCCTGGCTGCTGTTCCGCGAGCGCCCGCGCCGCCTCTTCGTCGCCGCCCTCGTGCTGGCGGTGGCCGGCGCCTTCACCATGGCGGCGGCCAAGGGCGCCGGCGGTCGCGGGACCAACCCGCCGCTGGGCGACACGCTCGCGGCCGTCACGGCCCTCTGGTACGGCGGCTACTTCCTGTGCGTGCGACAGGCGCGCGAACGCCTCACCGCTTCCCGCGTGATGTTCTGGACGGGTGCGGCCGGCGCCCCGCTGCTGCTCGCCCTCGCGCTCGTGCTGCGGGAGGGCCTAATCCCGGCCTCGACGGGCGGATGGCTCGCCTGCGCCGGCCTCGGTCTGGTCCATGTGGCCGGGCAGGGTTCCATCGCGTGGGCGCTCGCTCGGGTGCCCACCGCCCTCGCCTCTGTCACGGTGCTGGTGCAGCCCCTGGTCGCGGCCGTCCTCGGCTGGGCGATTTTCTCCGAGGCCGTCGTGCCGGCGCAGGCGGCCGGCGCCGCGGTCCTGCTCGCCGGCGTCATCCTCGCGCAGTGGTCGACCGCGCGCCGGCCCGCCTAGCGGCAGACGCGGTACCGCCCCCGGTCCAGGTGCAGGTGGTCGCGGTGCGCGGCGTTGTATTCCGGCCCCAGCACCGCGCCGAAACTGCGGCAGGCCCCGTCGCGCACCGAGCGCAGGAAGCGCCCCTCCTCGCCCTCGTCTTCCCAATCGGCCGCGACGGTGATGCGCCGCCCGTCGCGGAGCCGGAAGCCGGCCACGTCGAGCGCGTTGGCGAACGCGTGCTCGCTCGGCCGCCCCGTCCCCTGGCCGTATATGCGCCGGCAGGCATAGGTGCCGTAGTGGTCGATCGCCGCCACCTCCGAACCGAGGATCTCGCGCGCGGCCGGCTGCAGCGAATGCCGCTCCCACAGCGCGAAGCTGAGCGCCGCGGAGCAGGTCATCACCGGCGACCCAGGCCGTAGCGGCGTCGTCCCGCCGCGCACCGTCACCACGTCCTGGAGCGCGCAGAACTCGCCCTCGCTGCGTTCCGGGTGGTCGGCCGTGCGCACGCCCCCCTCCGCCAGCACCGCCCGGCACCGCACCGGGTCGCCGGCCACGCGCGCCAGCTTCAACGAGGTCGCCGCGCCGATGGGGTCGTCCAGGCGCAGGGGCTTCCACGGCAGGTGCTGCGCAGGCGCCCACGCATCCACGGTCAGGAACGCGAGTCCGGCGATCACCGCCCACACCGCCAGTTCGGCGAGGGCGTTGGCGGGCCCTCGGCCTCGGTGCTGCGGCGGCTCTGGCGTCATGCCTGCCTCAGGTCGGGCGCGACGCTCGCAACGGCAAGGCGCCTACTCGACGATGTTCCCGCTCCGCCGCGGTCGCCGAAACCAGCGGCTCCCCTCCTCCACGATCGGCCGCTCCGTCGGCGGAACCCCGCGGAAGAGTTCGGACCGGGGGGGCGGCGGCGGAGGCAGCGGCCGGGGGTCGGACGGGAACAGCACCACGGGCTCGCGCGACAGCGGGGGAGGCTCCGCCGACGGGTTCGACAAGGGAACGTCGCCGTCTGGGCGGAGGACACGCTCCGCCGCCGCGCGCCGGTGCTCCAGGTCCTTCTCCAGCCACTGCGCGTCCGTGTAGTCGCGCGTGTCCGGCGCCGGGGGCGCGGCGCGCCGACTCCCGCCCGGGTGGAACAGCGCGATCGTCTCCTCGCGACGGTGCTGCAGGTCGCGCTCCAGCCCGTCCGGGTCGCTCTCGCGGGTCTCCTTGCGCCGCCCGAGCGTCCACCGTAGCGCGAGGCCGGCGCCGACCACGACGCCTGCCCATTCCGCGATCCACCAGCCGACGAGCGCGGCGCCCGCGATGATCACCGATGCGACGCCGAGGCGCTCCCGAGCGGGCATGTTGCGCAGGACCAGGCGGAGGTCGTCCATGCGGCTACTCGCCGCCAGACCCCGGGCCTTCGTCAAGAGCGGCGCCCCGCCGCCGCGTGCTAGTCTGGACGCCCGCCCGCGCCTGAGTCGCCATGCCCATCCGCCGCCTGCCGCCCGAGACCGTCAACCGCATCGCCGCCGGCGAGGTGGTTGAGCGGCCCGCGTCCGCGGTGAAGGAGCTGGTCGAGAACGCGCTCGACGCCGGCGCCGGCCGCGTCGAGGTCTGCGCCGACAACGGCGGCCTCACCCGCATCCTCGTCGCCGACGACGGCTGCGGCCTCTCCCGCGCCGAGCTGCCGGTCGCCGTCGAGCGCCGTCAAGGAGCTGGTCGAGAACGCCCTGGACGCCGGCGCCACCCGCATCGAGGTCCAGGCGGACGGCGGCGGCCTGACCCGCATCCTGGTGGCCGACGACGGCCATGGCATGCCCCGCGACGAGCTGCCC
>DASVVG010000179.1:0-7090 GCA_036386655.1 Caulobacteraceae bacterium
CCGCTACCTGAGCTGGGCGGGGAAGACCGGCTGGTGAGCCCCGCGGGCGCGCTCGGCCGCGCCCGCGCCGCCCGGCTTGCCCGCGCCCGCCTCACCCTCTAGGACCGCCTCCGCATTCTGCGAGGAGAGGCCCTAAATGGCTCGCGCCAAAATCGCCCTGATCGGCGCCGGCATGATCGGCGGCACCCTGGCCCACGTCGCCGCGCGTGAAGAGCTCGGCGATGTCGTGCTGTTCGACATCGCCGAGGGCACGCCGCAGGGCAAAAGCCTCGACATCGACCAGGCGACGCCGGTCTTCGGCCGTGACAGCCGGCTCACCGGCGCCAACGACTACGCGCCGATCGCGGGCGCCGACGTCTGCATCGTCACCGCCGGCGTGCCGCGCAAGCCCGGAATGAGCCGCGACGACCTGCTCGGCATCAATCTGAAGGTGATGAAGGCGGTCGGCGAAGGCATCCGCCAGCACGCGCCCAAGGCGTTCGTGATCTGCATCACCAACCCGCTCGACGCCATGGTCTGGGCGTTGCGCGAGTTCTCCAAGCTGCCGCACAACCAGATCATCGGCATGGCCGGCGTGCTCGACTCCGCCCGCTTCCGCTGGTTCCTGGCCGAGCGCTTCGGCGTCTCGGTGGAGGACGTGCACGCCTGGACACTGGGCGGCCACGGCGACGACATGGTCCCGATGACCCGCTACTCGACCGTGGGAGGCCTGCCGCTGCCAGTGCTGGTGGAGCAGGGGCTCGCCACGCAGCCGGAGCTGGACGCGATCGTCGAGCGAACTCGCAAGGGGGGCGGCGAGATCGTCGGCCTCCTCAAGACCGGCTCCGCCTTCTACGCCCCGGCGGAGAGCGCGGTGGCGATGGCCAAGAGCTACCTGCGCGACAAGAAGCGGGTGCTGCCGTGCGCAGCCCACCTCTCCGGCGAGTACGGGCTGAACGACATCTACGTCGGCGTGCCGGTGGTGATCGGGGCGGGCGGCGCGGAGCGCGTGATCGAGTTCCCGATGGACGCCGGCGAGCAGGCGATGTTCGCCAAGTCGGTCGAGTCGGTGCGCGGCCTGATCGACGCGTGCAAGCAGATCGACCCGTCGCTGGCCTGAGCCGCTAGCCGGCCGGCGGAGGCGGCGCCACCGGGACCGGGGGCGAGCCGGTCTCGGGCGGAGGCGGCGTGATCGGCGCGGGCTCCACCACGGCCGGTCCGATCACGGTGTAGGGCGCCTCTTCGGTGACCGGCGGCGGCGCGTTGTCGAGCTCCTCCTCCGGCAGCTCCTCCGGGGGCGGGGGCGCGGGCACGATGGCGGGCTGCGAGGCGCCGACGGCGGTGGCCAGCCCGCTGATGGCCTGAATGCGCTCGCGGGCCTCGCGCTGGCTGGCGCCCACCGCGTCGAGCGCCCGGATGTGCCGCACGGTCGACTCGTTGAAGTAGGTCGCCGCGTCCGCCGACCCGGCTCCCGCCGCCTGCGCCACGCCGGAGGCGAAGGCGTCGAAGGCGAGGCAGAAGTCGAGCTGGCGGTAGCTGGGCTCGCGATGGAGGTCGGCGAAGCAGGCCTCCCCCTCGCTCGCCAGCGCCGGCGCGCCGCGGGCGTTGAAGATGTCGCGCACCCGGTCGAAGGCCCGGCGGACCTGCGCCTCGTTGGGGGCTTCGACGCGCGGCGGCGCGGCCTCGCGGCGGCCGCCTCCGTCCAGCGAGATGTTCGGCGCGCGGGCGACGAGCAGGTCCTGCACCGAATACAGCCCCACGCAGGCCGCGGCGGCCAGGGCGCTGGCGATCCCGACGATCACGGTGCCGCGGGAGGGCCGCAGCCCCCAGCGCAGCGGCTCGAACGTCGGCATCCGGTCGTCGCGCAGCTGGACGTGCAGGCTGTCGTCGGCCGCCATCACGGTCTCCGGCGATTTGTCTCGCTCGCCGACGGCGTTACACGGGCGGGGAGACCAAGGACAACCCTCGATGCTCGGACCGACCCTCGAAACCGAACGCCTGATCCTGCGCCCGCCGGTGCAGGACGACTTCGACCGCTGGGCCGAGTTCCTGGCGGATCCCGTCGCGGCGGAGCACATCGGCGGCGTGCAGAGCCGGTCGGCGGCGTGGCGGAGCATGGCCACGATGACCGGGGCCTGGTCGCTGCTCGGGTTCAGCATGTTCTCGGTGGTCGAGAAGGCGTCGGGGCTGTGGATCGGCCGCCTCGGGCCCTGGATGCCGGAGGGCTGGCCCGGGACGGAGGTGGGCTGGGGCCTGCTGCCGTCGGCGCAGGGCAAGGGCTACGCGGTGGAGGGAGCGGCCGCCACCATCGACTGGGCGTTCGACCATCTGGGCTGGACCGAGGTGATCCACACCATCTCGCCGGAGAACGTCGCCTCGGCGCGGGTGGCGGAGCGCCTCGGCTCAAGGCTCCTCGGACCGGGCCGGCTGCCGCCGCCGTTCGATCACCTGCCGGTGGAGATCTGGGGCCAGAGCCGCGAGGAGTGGCGGGCCCGCCGCTCCGCCTGAATGTCTCGGCCGCGAGGCGTGGACAACGAAAGCCCCGTCCGCGGCCCCGACAGGTGAATAGATCGGGGTCCGGGCGGCCGGCGGGCGCCGGAGCGGACCGTCGTCGGCTTCACGGATGTCAAAGACCGCCGAGGGGAACGGGCGCGGGCGGCGCCGCTGACCGGGCCTCGATCCGCATTATACCACCGCCCTGGAAGGGGTGGGCGAACGGGTGTCCCGCCTCTCCACACTTGTCCCCGCTTGTCTCCCGTTGTCCTGTCTCGGGCGACTCGCACCGGCGGCGGTCGCGGCGTTCAGGGCGGAGGTCCTCAGGGGAGGCGCGAATGGGGTTCATCGCCAGTCTGATCAGCACGGCGATCGCGCTCGCCGTCGGCGCCTGGCTGCTGGGCGGGGTGGAGCTCGACGGCCTCGTGCCGGCGTTGATCGCGGCGCTGCTGCTGGGGCTGGTGAACGCCTTCATCCGGCCGGTGCTGCTGTTGCTGACGTTGCCGATCAACCTGGTGACGCTGGGGCTGTTCACGTTCGTGATCAACGCGGCGCTGCTCTGCCTCGCGGCCTGGCTGGCGCCGGGTTTCGCCATCGCCAGCTTCTGGTCCGCGCTGGCCCTGGCCGTCATCGTGGCGGTGGTGAACGCCGTGGTCGGCGCCCTCCTCCGGGAGGTCTAGACCCGCAAAAGAAAAGGCCCGGAGGGATGTCCTCCGGGCCTTTCCAGCCGATGAGGCCGAGGCCTTACTGGCGGGCGGCTCCGCCCTGGGCGTTTCCGCCGGCGTTGGCGTCGTCGAGCTTACGCACGTGCTCGAGGTGCTTCTCGATGATCGGGGCCGTCTTGGCCGCGTGCGCCTTGAGCGGGGCGTTGTCGCCGTTCTCGGCATAGGTGCGATGCAGGGTGAGCGACTCCTCGTGCGCGGCTTCCTGCTGCGTCAGCCAAACCTTGTCGAACTGGTCGGCCGGAGCCTGCTTCAGGTTGTCGAGGAAGCCCTGGCGGCGCTCGTCCAGCTTGGTGGGCATCTGAACGTCCGCGCCGGCGGAGCCCATGGCGGTCTTCATCTCGGCGGCGGCCTTGGTGTGGTCGGCCTTGATCATCGTCGCGAGCTCTTTGATCTGCGCGTTCTGCGAGCGCTGCAGGGCGATGTTGGCCGCTTCGATCTCGTACATGTCGCCTTCGGCGGCATTGGGGACGTAGCCCCCGGTCGTCCGCCCGAGGGTGGCCGCCGAGGCCGCGCCGACGGCGGCGCCGGTGGCGTCCTGCACGGTGTTGGAGGCCGCGTTGCTGCCGACGCCGCTTTCCGCGGAGGCGTTGGCGACTTCATCCTCGCCCTGGTTCTGGTTGCAGGCGGCGAGCGTGAGGGCCGCGACGGCGGCGGCGGTGAGGGCGAGAGTGCGTGTCATGGTCTGCTCCAAGTCCTTCGGTTAGCGGCGTTGGGCGCCGGCTTAGTTGGTGGCGGCGTCGCCGGCGGAATCGCCGGCCGGCGCACGCTTGAGGCCGCGGGCCATCTGAAGGTGGTTCTCGATGGCGGGCGCGGTTCGGCTGGCCCAGTCGCGGAAAGCCTGGTTGTCTCCGCCGCGGGCATAATCCTTCAGCAGGGCGAGCGCGCTCTCGTGAGCGGCGATCTGCTGATCGATGTAACGTTGATCGAAGTCGGCAGGGGCGGCCGCCGTCAGGGCGTCCACGCGGGCCCGGTTCTCGGCGTCGAGCTGCGAGGGAAGTTCCGCCTGCACCGCCTGCTGGGCGATCATGGCGCGGACCTCGTTGGACGTGCGGCTGTGGTCGTCCACCATCATCTGCGCGAAGCGCTTCACGTCGTTGTCGCCCGTGCGTTCGAGCGCGAGCCGGCCGGCCTCCACCTCGTACATGTCGTTGAGCGCCGTGCGCGCGGCGAAGCCTGCGGCGGCGCCGGCGGGCGGCATGGGGGGCACGGGCGGGGGCGCGGCAGCCGGCGACGGCGGGGCTGCGGCGGCCTGATTGTCCCCGCCACGATCGCAGGCGGAAACGCTCAGCACCGAGACGGCCGCGGCTGCGACCATCAACCTGCCGCGCATGCTTGGGACTCCCAATCCGAAAGGTAAGAACCCCGCCGCAGGTTCCTGGTTCCCAAGCGCGGCGCGGCCGCGCGATACTGCCCGCGTCGCTCCGGAGCCCGGATGATCCGCCCTCTGCTCGCCTGCGCCGCCGCCGGCGCCCTGCTGGCCTGTACGCCCACGCAGCGCGCCGGGCCGCGCGTGGAGGTCGCGCCGCCTTCGCCGGAGCGGCCGGCGGTGAGCGCCGAGTCCACGCCGGTGCGCGGGGACCCGCCGCCCCTGCCCGCCGCCGACCGCGTGCTCACCCGGATCGCACTGGGCTCGTGCAACGAGGAGACGAAGCAGATCCCGATTTTCGCGGCGATCGAGGCGGCGAAGCCGGACCTGTTCCTGTACCTGGGCGACAACGTCTACGGCGACGCCAAGCCGGGGGACACGGTGCTGCCGGAGCTGCGGCAGGCCTACGAGGACCTGGCGTTCAACGCCCACTTCTCCGCCTTCAACATGGCGGTGCCGATGCTGGCGACGTGGGACGACCACGACTACGGCGCCAGCGACGGGGACGGGACCTTCGTCGGCAGAGAGGTCTCGGAAAAGCTGTTCGAGACCTTCTGGGGGGCCGCGGCCCTAGGCGGCGAGCACCCGGGCGTCTACGGCGCGCGCACCTTCGGCCCGCCGGGCAAGCGGGTGCAGGTGATCATGCTGGACACCCGCTTCTTCCGCTCGCCGTTCAAGCGCGGCGAGCCGCTGCCGAGCGGCCGCGAGACGTACGCCCCCGACCCCGACCCGGCGAAGACCATGCTGGGCGAGGCGCAGTGGGCCTGGCTGGCGGAGGAGCTGAGCAAACCGGCCGAAGTGCGCCTGCTGGTCTCGTCGGTGCAGGTGCTGACGGAGTCGCACGCCTTCGACTCGTGGCGTCCGCTGCCGGTGGAGCGCGAGCGGCTGTACCGGACCATCCGCGAGAGCGGCGCGAAGGGCGTGGTGCTGCTGACCGGCGATCAGCACGTCGGGGCCCTGTTCCGGAAGGCCGGGGCGATCCCCTACCCGCTGCACGAACTCTCGACGTCGGCGCTGAACATGCCGTCGCGCAACCCGGATCCGACGATCGGGCCGACGCAGGTCGGGCCGATCTACGCCCCGGAGAACTTCGGCCTGGTCGAGATCGACTGGAGCGGCCGGCGGGTCGACCTCTCGATCCGCGGGCTCGACGGCGCGACGCACCGCCGGATCACCATCCCCTTCCGCGACCTGGGACACACCTGATGCGCAACCTGCTCCTCGCCCTGACCCTCGCGCTCGCCGCCTGCGCGGGCGTGCCCCGCCCCGACCCGACGGCGCAGCTGGACGCGGTCGCGCCCGACTACGTGCGGCTGGTGCTGGGCGTGGGCGAGCACGAGGCGGGTTACGTCGACGCCTACTACGGGCCGCCCGAGGTGCAGGCGGAGGTGAAGGCGAACAAGCCCACGCTGCCGGCGCTCAAGGCGGAGGCCGACCGCCTGCTGGCGCTGGTGCGCGCGACGCCCGTCCCGGCCGATCGGGTCGTGGCGAAGCGGCGCGCGTTCCTGGAGGCGCACCTGAGCGCCGTGCGCGCGCGGCTGGACATGATCGGCGGGGCGAAGCCGCCGTTCCAGGACGAGGCCGAGGCCCTATTCGCCATCCGGCCGACGCTGCAGCCGCTCGCGTCGTTCGACCCGGTGCTCGCCCGGATCGAGGCGGTCGTGCCCGACGGCGCGGGCACGCTGCCGGAGCGCGTCGAGCGCTTCCGCGCCCGCTACACCATCCCGAAGGACCGGCTGGACGCCGTGATGCGCGCGGCGATCGCCGAGTGCCGGCGGCGCACGATGCAGCACATCAACCTGCCCGCCGACGAGGCGTTCACCCTGGAGTTCGTCACCGGCAAGTCGTGGAGCGGCTACAACTACTACCAGGGCCGCCATAAGAGCCTGATCCAGATCAACACGGACCTGCCGATCTTCATCGACCGCGCGGTCGACCTGGGTTGCCACGAGGGCTACCCCGGCCACCACGTCCACAACGTGCTGCTCGAGACGCGGCTGGTGGAGGCGCGCGGCTGGCGCGAGTACTCGGTCTACCCGCTGTACAGCCCGCTCTCGTTCATCGCCGAGGGCACCAGCAACGCCGGCGTCGACCTCGCCTTCCCCGGCCCGGAGCGGACGCGGTTCGAGGCGGAGACGCTGTTCCCTCTGGCGGGACTCGATCCGAGCACCGCCGACGAGTACGCCCGCCTGCGGGAGGCGCTGAAGGCGCTGCAGCACGCCCGCTACACCATCGCGGCCGAGTATCTCGACGGCCGCATCGATCGGGGGGCCGCTGTCGCGCTGACCGAGAAGTACCTGCTCGTCTCGCGCGCCCGGGCGGAGCAGTTGACGAAGTTCACGGAGGAGTACCGCAGCTACGTCATCAACTACGGCCTGGGTCAGGACGTGGCGCGGGCGCACCTGGCCCGCGCGGGGACCTCGCAGGACGCGCGCTGGGCGGAGATGGAGCGGGTCCTGTCCGAGCCGACGCTGCCCCGGGACCTGCAGCAGCGGTAGTGTCCCGCCTGTAAAGGGCGCATGGTCCT